>JAEZIA010000189.1 GCA_023416315.1 Actinomycetes bacterium | reverse complement strand
CCGCAGGGCGGCACGCCGCGGCTGCCGTCCGGCTTCCGCTGGATCGCGGTTCGGCCCGGGCCACCCCCGCCGCCGCGCAGGCGCCGCCGCCATCTCGGCCCGACCCCGCGCTACGCCTATATCCCGCGCTGGGGACTCGCCGACCATGTCGCGCCGCTGCCCGTCGACGGTGAACCGGCCGCCAAGCGCGGGCCCGACCTCGTCACCGTCCGCGCCGCGCTGTTGTCGGCGCTGGCCATCTTCGGTCTGGCGGCGGCGATCCACATCGTTCGTTACGTGTTGTTGTTGATCAACCGCACCACGCTGCTGCCGCCGCTGGTTGCCGGCGCCGCGCTGTGGCTCGGCGTGCTGGCCAGCCTGGCCGCCATCGTCGCGGTGATCATGACCGGCGTCGTGATGACGTGGTGGTTGATCACCCGCCGGGCAGCGGTCTACGAGCATCTCGGTCAGGACGACCCGCGGCTGGCGTGGACGCTCTGGGCCGGCTGTCTGGTTCCGGTCGTCAACCTGGTGTGGGCGCCGGTCTACCTGATCGAGCTCGCCCACGCCGAGCAGTCGCAGGCTCGGTTGCGCGGACCGATCACCGCGTGGTGGATCGCATGGGTGCTGTCGACCGCGGTGTCGATTTTCGCAATCGCCACGAGCTTCACCACCAAACCGCAGGGAATCGCCGACAACACGGTGACGGTGATCATCGCCTACCTGCTGGGCGCGGCGGTGCTGGTGTTGTTGTGGCAGGTCTTCAACGGATTCGTGCGCAAGCCGGTCGAACGCCCGCTGCACCGTTGGGTGATGGTGGGCCAGAACCCGCCCGAACCCGATGAACGCGATGGCGAATCAGCGTCAGCGGTTGAGCCGAACCAGCAGGAACCGGCAGCATAGGGCTATGTACTCGGCCGGCGGACCGCACGGCGGGCACCCCTTCGTGGTCGCCCACCGCGGCGCCTCGGCCGACCGTCCCGAGCACACGCTGGCCGCCTACGAGTTGGCGCTGCGCGAAGGCGCAGACGGCGTCGAATGCGACGTCCGGCTGACCCGCGACGGCCACCTGGTGTGCGTGCACGACCGGCGAGTGGATCGCACGTCGACGGGCACGGGTCTGGTCAGTGAGATGACGCTGGCCGAGCTCAAGCGGCTGGACTGGGGTGCGTGGCACAGCAGCGCCTCTTCCGATGCCGATGGCACCGGCCTGCTCACCCTCGACGAGCTGGTTCGGCTGGTTCTGGACTGGAACCGGCCGGTGAAGATGTTCATCGAGACCAAGCACCCGGTGCGCTACGGCGGTCTGGTGGAGAGCAAGGTGCTGGCCCTGCTGCACCGCTACGGGATCGCCGCGCCCGCCTCCGCCGATCTGTCCCGTGCGGTGGTGATGTCGTTCTCCGCCGCGGCGGTGTGGCGGATCCGCCGGGCCGCGCCGCTGCTTCCGACCGTGCTGCTCGGTGAGACGTCGCGCTATCTCGGCGGCGGCGCAGCCACGACGGTGGGGGCCACGGCCGTCGGCCCCTCGATCGCCACGCTGCGCGAGCACCCCGAACTCGTCGACCGGGCCGCCGCCCAGGGCCGCGCCATGTACTGCTGGACCGTCGACCACTACGAAGACGTCGGATACTGCCGCGACCTCGGCGTCGGCTGGATCGCCACCAATCACCCGGGCCGGACCAAGGCCTGGCTGCAGAACCCGCTGACGGTCGACTAGGGCTGCGCGTCAAGTATCTGCTGCGGGATCGCCGCATCGGTGCGCAGCGCCTCGAACAGCTGATCCGCGGCGTCGGAATCCCACACCACCACCGAACCCGAGTCGCTGCCGGTGAACTCGCCGATCGGAACCGTGAGCGCGGTGGTCGAGCCGTGCAGCGCCCAGCCCAGTCGAGCCAGGTCCCAGACGTGGCCGCCGCTGTCGATGGTCAGCGAGCCGACGGCCGCGTGCGGCACCGAATACCAGCGCCACGGATTGAGCCACACCACCGGGCTGCTCGCCCGGTGCATCACGGCCGCCATGAACTCGCGTTGGTGGACCATCCGGTCGAGGTCCGCCCGCGGGGTCGCCCTGGTGCGCACGTAACCCAGCGCGCTGCGGCCGTCCAGGGTCTGACAGCCCGCAGGCAGGCTGATGCCGGCCAGCGGATCGTCGATCGGATCGGTCGGACAGACCTGCACACCGCCGAGCGCGTCGACCACCACCGCGAAGCCGTCGAAACCCACCTCGGCGTAGTGGTCGAGCCGAAGGCCCGTCGCCTCTTCGACCGTCTGAGCCAGCAGCGGCGCGCCGCCCGCGGCGAAGGCGGCGTTGATCTTGTCCTTGCCGTAGCCGGGGATGTCCACATAGGAATCGCGCGGCAGCGAGACCATCGTGGTCGGGGCGTTCGAGCCCAGCGCCGGGATGTGGACGATCAAGATGGTGTCGGTCCGGCCGTTGCCCAAGTCGCCGCCGGTGGCCAGCTGGGCCTGCTGGGCGGGTGTCAGCCCGGCCCTGCTGTCGGAGCCGACGAGCAGCCAGGTGGTGCCCGCACCGGCCGCCGGCCGGTCGGCATAGTCGAAAACGGCGATTCGGTGAAGCGTCGTGTCGATCCAGATCGCGCCACCGAGGAGGCCGCCGCCAGCCAACAGCCCGACCACCACGATGGTGGCGAAAATCCTTCGGCCCCAACGTTTTTTACGCTTCGGCGGCGGCACGGGTGCGGCCGGCGGCGCCGAGGGCCGGGCGGCGGGCGGTGGTGGCGGTGGGCGTCGTGGTGCCCGCGGTGCCGGTGGCGGCGGTGGCGGACGGTGCGTCGGGTCGCGCCGGATCACCTGGGAGGGCTCGCGCGGTGGAGGGGCCGAACGCGGTATTCGCTCGGTCGGCGGATCCGGCGGGGGTCGGCGCCGCCAGTCGTCGCTCACCAGGTCAATTTACTGCCCAGCTCACTTCAGCCAGCCAACGTGACCGGCGAGTGCGACATAACCGACGAACGCCACGGTGTCGATGACCCCGTGCGCGATCACCAGCGGCCACAACCGCCCGGTCCGGCACCAGGCATAGCCGAAGACCAGACCCATCACCAGATTGCCCAGCCCCGCCCCGAAACCCTGATACAGGTGGTACATCCCGCGCAGCAGGCTGGAGACCAGGATCGCGCGGTTCTGGCTGAACCCCAGCTGCTTGCAGCGGGTGATCAGATAGCCGACGACCACGACCTCCTCGGCGAAGCCGTTGGCGAACGCGGCGAGGATCAGCACCGGGATGCGCCACCAGGTGTCGGTCAGCGCCGCCGGTTCGACCTGGGCGTTCATTCCCAGCCAGCGTGCCGCCAGGTACAGCAGCAGGCCGGGTAGTCCGATCAGGGCGGCCAGGCCGAGGCCGCCGAGCACATCGGCCCGCCACCGCGGCCGGCCCAGCCCTAGTCGGGCCGGGGTGATCCCGGTGCGCCACAACAGATAGAGACCGAGCGCGCCCCAGGCCACCAGCTGCGCCACCGACGCCAAGTTCAACCCGAGGTTGATCAGGTCGTAGCGGGAGAGGTTGGGATTCAACCGAACCCGGCGCCCGGCCAGCCCGGAGAGCACGCCGTCGAGCAGTTGCAGGACAGCGGTGACGGCACTGACGCCGAAGGTGACCGCGAGCATGACACCGATTTCGATGCGTAGTCCGCGCCGGTCGGTGGCGAGGAAGTCGTCGCGGGACGCGGTCACCCCGACACGGTAACGGCCCTACATGCCGCGTGCCCGCAGCCCGTTGACGAACGGGCAACCCATCAGCAGCCGGATCGCCCGGCCCAGCGCGGGCACGTCCTGCACCGGTGCGCCGAAGGGCAGGCGCACATCGTGATCACCGTCGGTGCTTTCGACGCGCAGGCGCACCCCGTAACGGTCGAGTCCCAGCGGTCGGACCCGGCCGCGTCGCAGCGCGGCCGGCAACTTGCCGGCCAACCGCGCCAGCACTTCGGGATGGTCGCTGTCCAGATGATGCAGCCACGCCGACTCGAACTCGCAGAACGGGTCGGGCTGGGCGGCCATCAGGTCGTGCAGGCCGACGGTCTCGGCACCGCCGGCGTCGGCGACGACGACGGACTCCACCTCGAGCAGGTACAGCATCTGCCCCGCTCCGATGTCGAGCAAGGCCGGGTTCGGGTGGTCGGACGCGACCATGTCGACCATCGCGCGCACCGCATGGTCGGGCACACTCTGGAGCCGGCCGCGGACCCACACCAGCGACCGCACGGGTTCGCGCAACGGCAGCGGCGCGTAATCGGTGAGTTCGAGCACCGCAGCGACACCGTCGGTGCCCGCCGCGTCGGCCAAGCCGGCCAGTGGACATTCGCTGGCGAGGCTCACCGCGAACGACCCGCCGGGCAGCAGATGGTGAAGGGGAGTGGTGGCGGGCACGACATCGTCGGCGACCAGCATGGCGCCGGCGGCGCGCGCGCAGGCGCTGCGGACCCGTTCGGCGGTCGTCGGCGTAGTGAGCGTCGCTGAGGTCATCGCATACCTTCCGTAAGTGAGGTAAGCCTAAGTTAACTACGGGCGCAGGGTCGCGCAAGGCTTCCCTGCGGGGTGAAACCGATAGTGTTGAACCGTGGCCCGCATCGCCTACCTCGGTCCCGAGGGCACGTTCACCGAAGCGGCACTGCTCAAAATGTGCACTGCCGGTGTGGTTCCGGGTGTCGGCGCCGCCGAGCCCGCGCCGACGGACAGCACCCCGGCGGCGTTGGCGGCCGTGCGGTCCGGTGCAGCGGATTTCGCCTGTGTGCCGATCGAGAACTCCATCGAAGGCAGCGTGCTGCCCACGCTGGACAGCCTGGCCACCGGTGCACCGCTGCAGATCTACGCCGAGCTCACTCTTGATGTCGCGTTCAGCATCGTCGTGCGCGACGGCAGCGACAGCGCTGACGTACGGACCGTCGCGGCGTTTCCGATTGCGGCCGCACAGGTGCGCCGCTGGCTGACCGAGCACCTGCCGGATGCGCATCTGGTGCCTGCCAACTCGAACGCCGCAGCCGCCCAGGAGGTGGCCGCAGGTCGCGCCGATGCCGGCGTCAGCACGGCACTGGCCGCCCAGCGGTACGGGTTGGCCACCCTCGCCGACGGTGTGGTCGACGAACCCAACGCCAGGACCCGGTTCGTCCTCGTCGGCCCGCCCGGTCCGCCGCCGGCGCGCACCGGCGCCGATCGCACCTCGGTGGTGTTGCGGATCGACAATGCCCCCGGTGCGCTGGTGTCGGCGATGACCGAATTCGGGATCCGCGACATCGATCTGACCCGCATCGAATCCCGGCCGACCCGAACCGAATTAGGTACCTACGTGTTCTTTCTCGACTGCGTGGGCCATATCGACGACTCCGCGGTTGCCGAGGCGCTCAAGGCGCTGCACCGCCGGTGCACCGACGTGCGATACCTCGGCTCGTGGCCGACGGAATCGGCCACCGGCGCCACGCCGCCGGAACCCGACGAAGCCGATCGGTGGCTGATCCGTCTCCGCAAAGGTGACCCGACATGAGTGGACGGCTGATCCTGCTGCGCCACGGGCAGTCGCACGGCAACGTCGAACGCCGCCTCGACACCCTTCCGCCCGGCGCCGACCTCACCGATCTCGGCCGCGAACAGGCCCGCCAGTTCGCGCTCTCGCGCGCCAGGCCGCCCGGGTTGCTGGTGCACTCGATCGCCCGGCGCGCGGCGCAGACCGCCGCCGAGATCGGCACCCAACTGCGGTTGTCCGCCGAGGAATTCGAGGGCATCCACGAGGTGCAGGCCGGTGAACTGGAAAACCGCAATGACGACGACGCGATCGCGGAGTTCAACGCGATCTATCGACGGTGGCATCAGGGTGAGCTGACGGTGCCCATGCCCGGCGGCGAGAGCGCGGGCGATGTGCTGGACCGCTACCTGCCGACGATCACCGATCTGCGAACGCGGTATCTGGACAATCACGCCTGGACCGAGGACATCGTAGTCGTCAGCCACGGCGCCGCGATCCGGCTGATCGCAGCCACGCTGGCGGGGGTGGAGAGCAGCTTCGTGCTCGACCACCACCTGGCCAACACCGAGTCGGTGGTCCTTGCGCCGATCACCGACGGCCGGTGGAGTTGTGTGCAGTGGGGGTCGCTGAGCCCGCCGTTCTACCCCGAGCCCGATGCGCACCCGGTGGCTGACGCGCTCGAATCCGTCGATCCGATGGGCTGACCGGCGTCAGCCAGCCAACCTGTGCGAAGTTTGCTGAGAGCAGTCACACCCGGTGGCGTCGCAATCGATGATCAGCGTGTGCAGGACCAGTTCGGGCCCAGCGCAGTCCGGTTCGGTGCATTCCCCGCGATGCAGGGCGTGGACGATCAGGGTACCGTGGCAATGTGCCAGGCCAGCAGTGCATTCTCGGCAACTCGGTTCCATGGTTCGTTCATAGCACCACGGTCGGACGCGGTGCCGTTGCCACGCTGGTGCCAGCAAGCTATTTTTCGCCCGTCGCGAAATTAGCTATGCAATAGCTGGCATGGTGAGTTATCTTGAGTGTCCTCGGCCCTTCGGGGGTGGGCTGGTTAACTGCCGGGCCAGCCAGCAACATCGATAAAACCCGGCAATCAAAGTAAGGACTGATCATGATGTCAGGTCGTTTGACTCGGCAGATTGCGCTTTGTGCTGGCGGGCTCGCGATTGTCGGTATGGGCACGCTGACCGCTTGCGGTAAGGATAAGGAAAAGGCGCCGGAGACCACCACGCCGACCACCACCACGAGCGCGCCCGCGCCGTCGCCGACCGAGAAGGCCGTGTCGCCCGGTGGCCCCAACTCCTTCACCCCGTCGGTCAAGGCGCCGCCGGCTCCGACCGCGCTGCCCGGCAACGTCATCACCGGCGGCTAAGCCGCTCGGTCGGTATCCGTCCACAGCCCTCCGCCGACAGTGATCGGGGTCAATCGCCTACGAGCGCTGTCCGCGGTGGGCCTGGTGGGGATAGTGACCGCCGCCGCGGTACTGGTCGCTGATCTGCACCGCTCGCCGGCACCCGCCGACACCGGTGCGATCAGCGGCCCGTACGCGTCTCTGCTCGCCAGTTCCGTCGATCTCGGGCCCGCGCGCGCCGACCACGTCCAGCTGACCGCCGCGTTGCGGGACAACTCTCGCCCGGACCTGCTCATGGGATGGGCGCTCCAACAAAACCTTTCGGTGCGATGGCGCCCCGGCGACAGCTGGGCGATCCTGGAAGGCGCTCCGGAAGCCGTGTCCGGCGCTTTCGACGTCGATGTGCACGACTACCGCGGAAAGCGTGGCCAGGTGTTCTACGCCTCGCCGCAGCAGCCGTCGGTTCCGCAGTCGCTCGGTGTCGAGGTGGCCGGTCTGGGCCGCATCCTCGGCTATACGCCGCATCGTGAGTCCAAGGTCTGGATGCTGCCGCTTGAGGTGCCCGATCAGGGCCTGAGTCCGAACGCGCTGCTGCGCACCTATAACGCAATGCCCTTGCACGACAAGGGCTATACCGGCAAGGGCACCACCGTCGTCGTATTCGCCTTCGACGGATTCGACCAAGCCGACCTCGACACCTTCGCGACGAGCTTCAACCTGCCGAAGTTCACCCCGGACGTCGTCGGCGGTATGCCACCCGCGCGCCGCGGCGAGGCCACCATGGATCTCGAGGCCGTCCATGCGGTCGCCCCCGACGCCAAGAAGGTGCTCGTCAACGCGCGCCCCACGGTCGAGGGCGACGGGTCCTACGAGAAGATCGCCAAACTGATGGAGGACACCACCCGCGCGTATCCCGGTGCGGTGTGGAGCTTTTCGATCGGCTGGGGATGCGACAAGCTCATCACCGCCGCCGACCTGGTCCCGGTGCGGGCGGCGTTGTCGGCCGCGCACCGCACCGGCACGACGGCGTTCGACGCCAGCGGCGACCTGGCCGGCCTCGACTGCAAGGGCGGCGACGAATGGTCGGCTCCCCCCAGTGACAACGACATCGGGCTGGACGCGGTGGCCTCGATGCCGGAGATGACCGACGTCGGCGGCACCACGGTGTCCACCGACGACAAGGGCGACTGGCTGGCCGAGCAGTCCTGGTTCGATCCGCCGCTGTCGCAGGGCACCGGCGGCGGTGTGTCCGCCCTCTTCGAGCGGCCGGACTGGCAGCAGGGCCTCACCGTCGAAGGCGGCGAAGGCAAACGCCTCACGCCCGATATCGCGGCCGTCGCCGACCCGTTCACCGGCGTCCAGATCGTGTTCAACCAGCAGATCATCATCGGCGGCGGCACCTCGTTGGCCGCCCCGGTCTGGGCCGGGCTGACCGCGTTGATGAACCAGTACATCGTCGATCGCGGTGGCTCGTTGATCGGCAACCTCAACCCGCTGCTGTACCACATCGCCCAGGGCACACCGCTGCCCGCGTTTCGCGACGTCGTCCTCGGCGGCAACGCCGTGGCCAATGCCGGGCCGGGCTATGACCTGGTCACCGGGCTGGGTACACCGAATGTCGAGAATCTCGCGCAGAATATTCTTGTGACCCAGAAGGTGGTCGGATGAGCTCGCCGGAGGACGGCACCGACGAAGTGCCGACGATGGAGTGTTCGGTCTGCGAGATCGACGTCCCGGCCGGAGCATTCTGCGGCTATTGCGGCGCGCACGCATCCGACGAACCCCGACGGGGCCCGCGCTGGCTGGGGCGCCTGCGCGGCGACACCTTCGGCGCGTCGCCGGGGGAGAGCGTGCTGCTGCCCGCGGTCGCGAGCTCGCTGTTCCCGCATCTCCCGCAGCGGTCCCGCACCCCGTTCCGGGTCGGGCTGGTGCTGGTGCTCGTCGGCCTCATCGTGTTCGCCCTCGTCAAGATGCCCGCGGCGCTGATCACCGTCGCCGCGCTCGGGCTGCCGCTGCTGTTCGTGCTCTATCTCGCCGAGTCCGCGGTCTATCGCGACATGTCTACCTGGATGCTGGTGCTCGCAGGCACGCTGGGCGCCGCGCTCGGGGTGGGCTGGGTGCTGTTGACCGGGCAGATGGTCGCCCGCGCCTACGGTGTGCCGATGGCCGCCGGTCTGGCGATCCACCACCTCATGCGCGAGGGGGTGGCAATCCCCGCCGGCGGGATGATCCTGATGCTGGTGCCGACGGTTCTGGTCCGCCTGCTGAGGCCGCAGTCACGGGAGTCGTTGGACGGCTTTGTGGTTGGGGCGCTCGCGGCGCTGATGTTCACCGCGGGTGCCACTCTGACCCGGCTGGCCCCGCAGTTCGCCACCGGACTGTTGGCGCGCAGTCGTCCGATCAAGGGACTGCTCGTGGAGGCTCTGCTGTGCGGGGTGACGATCCCGCTCACCGCCGCCGTGGCGGGCGGAATGATCGGCATCGCCCTGTGGTTCCGGGGCCAGAACGCCAACCCGCACGAACATCCCGGCCGGGTGCGCACGGTGCTGTTCGTGTTGGCGGTGGTGGTCGTGGTGATCCACACCGGCGTCGCCGTCACCGACATCATCGGAATGCCGCAGCTGCGGATGCTGACCGTGCACGTCGTGATGACGTTGGTGGTGCTGGTGCTGCTGCGAATCGGGTTGCAGCTCGCGCTGCTTCATGAGGCCCACGACCCGATAGACGAACACGAGCCGCTGTTGTGCATCCACTGTGAACACGTGGTGCCCGATATGGCGTTCTGCCCGGCGTGCGGGGTGGCGACCCGGGCGTCGAGTCGGGCGTCGCGGCACCAACGGCGCGAGGCACGTCCGGTGCGTCAGGTCGCCACGGAGGGGTCGTGACCGCACCTTCTGCTGCTCCCGAGACGGAGCGGTTCCCGGGCTACGCGCTGCCTCCGGGCATGTACGTCGCCCCGGAGCTGCGGCGAATTCGATTCAGTCGCACGGTCGGACTGCTGACCGCGGGGATCGTCGTCGTTGCCCTGATCCTGGTCGGGGTGTCGCTGATGGTCACCAAGAAGGCTCCGCGCTACATGTGCCCGCCGGAATGCGGCGCCCCACCGATGGGCACCCCCGTGACCGGCCTGCCCCGCTTCACCGCCGCCGACGGCTCGTTCTCGGTGTCCTATCCGGCACCGGGGTCGGCCTACGAGGTCTCCACCACCGGCAACGGTGTGACTGCGAAGTTCACCGGCGGCGATACCGGTGTCCTGCAATTGTTTTCCGAGCCGGCCAGGGGACGCGACCCGCAGACCATCGCCAGGGACCTGCTGAAGCAGAAGTTCCCCGACGCCAAGATCGCCTACGAGATCCCCAACGCGATGGTCGGTTATCAGCCCGGCTACGGCGAGGTGGCCGACTCATGGCCGCAGGGGACGTCCAACAGCTACATCCGGATCCGCACCGTGCTGCTGGTGGCGGTCAAGAACGACCTGGCGCTGGTCGCCGGCGCGGTCGGTCCGTACCACGCGTTCGGTCCCGACTTCGGCCCCGGCCTTCCGTCGGGCGCCAATGTGCAGATCGCCCAGGATATGGGCAAGTACGTCAACAGCTTCACCTGGCAGGGCGACCCGCCGCGCTGAGGAATGTTCAGCCCCAACCCAATTCGTGTAGCCGATCGTCGTCGATGCCGAAATGGTGTGCGATTTCGTGGATTACGGTGATCGCTACCTCCTCGACCACGTCGGCCTCGGTGTCGCACATGTCCAGCAGTGGTTCGCGATAGATGGTGATGGTGTCCGGCAGCGACCCGGCGTAGCTGGAATCGCGCTCGGTGAGAGCGATGCCCTCGTAGAGGCCGAGCAGGTCCGGATCCTCGGGGTGCCGGTCTTCGACCAGCACGACGACGTTGTCGATCGCCGCGGCCAGTCCGGGCGGAATCAAATCCAGTGCGTCGCCGACGAGTTCCTCGAACCGCGGCGGATCCATCCGGACGGGCACTAAGCCGGCGGCGGCGCAACGACCGCGTCGGCGGGCCCGGGTGGCGGGCCCGCGGGCGGCGGTGCGTCCACCGGTGCAGGGACATCCGCGGGCGGCGGCCCGTCCATCGGCGGCGCGTCGGGCGGTGGCGGCTGGGCCGGGACGAGTTCCCCGTTGACGACGTTGCCCTCGACCGGTGCGGGCGTGGCCGTGCTGCTGGGCGCCTGCGACGCGGTGGTGGGAGCCGACTGCTGCGGCAGGTGCTGGGTCTGCGTCGACTGGGTGGACTGGCTCGAGCCGCTGCCACTGCTGCTGTCGCTGGCCGACGGCGAGTAGGTGGTCGTCGGGACGTCGGGCAGCAGCGGGATCGACGGCAGGGTCAGCCGCTCGGCGGGGATATCCGGCGGCGGCACCGGCGGCATCCCGTTGATCAGCAGCGCACCCTTGGCCGGGTTGATCAGGGTCGCCCAGCCGCCGTTGCCGAGGGTGGCTCCGATGCTGCAGGCCACCTGGTGGCTGCCCGCGGTCCAGCTCGGCAGGGAGATCGTGCTGTAGATGAGCGTCAGCGTCGTCTGGCGCAGCTGCAACGGCGCCAGGTAGGCGTCCGTCATCCGGGTGCACGCGTCCTTGATGAAGGCGTCCTGCTCGGCGTCCGACGGCAGTCCACCGGTGAACTTCTCCGCGAGGTTCACCGCGCCGGTGACCTCCATGGAGTGCGGGGCGCCGCAGTCGACGGGCACGTCGGTGGGCTGGTTGGTGGGCGGGTCGATGCCCAGGCAGGTGCCTGCGGGCCACACCTTGGACTGATCGATCTCGGCCACCCGGCCCTTGAACGCGATCTGCTGGTTGTCGGCACCGGGCAGCTGCAGGCCGCACAGCATGCGTCGCTCGCCGTCCTGCTTCCACGCCTTATCGCCGGACCACAGCATGCTGATCGTGAACTTGCTGTTCGGGTCGTACTTCGGGCCGAGATAGCGCTCGACGGCGGGCTGGCATTGTTCCAGGCTGATCTGCTGAATGCGCGCGGCAGTCGGCGGCGCGGCGTTGGGCCCGTACTCGGTGCCGGGATAGGTGCGCATGTCGACGGATTCGGCGACTTCGAAGCGATGGTCGTTCGTGCAGTCGACGATGGTCGCCGCGTCCGGATTCTTGTCCGGCCAGTTCAGGCAGTTGCCCGATTTGGCCTTGGCGAAGGCCGCCGTGCCCTTCGCGCCGGACAGCGGATCGGAGCCGGCGTACCCCGCCAGCTGGTTGTTGTATCCGATCGGCAGCGCGGTGACGACACCGGCGATGAGCAGGCCGCCGAGCGCGGTCAGCAGCAGCGCACGCCGGGTCGACGTCGCCTGGAAAGTGCCGAGGAACGTTCGCCTCGCCGAGCCCGGTTCGGGCTGCTCAGGCGTCACATCCTCACGCTCGAATAACTGCAGCATCGCCTCCATTGTGGCAGGCGCGCCGAGGCGTGTGACAAGTGATGCAGTTGTAATGTTATGTGGTTGTGCTGTGCCGCTGGTCGGAGGGGCCGACGCGGTTGTTGCGGTCAATAGCTAGGGTTGCGGGCGTGATCGACCTGAAACTGCTGCGCGACGACCCCGATGCGGTACGGCGGTCCCAGCTCAGCCGTGGTGAGGATCCGGGCCTCGTTGACGCCCTCCTGGCGGCCGACACCGCCCGCCGCGCGGCGATTTCGACCGCCGACTCGCTGCGGGCCGAGCAGAAGGCCGCCAGCAAGAAGGTCGGTTCGGCGTCCCCCGAGGACCGACCGGCTCTGCTCGAGCGCGCCAAAGAACTTGCTGCGCAGGTCAAATCGGCCGAGGCCGAACAGGCGCAGGCCGAGGCGGCCTTCACGAGCGCACACATGGCCATCCAGAACGTCATCATTGCCGGTGTGCCGTCCGGTGGCGAGGATGATTTCGTCGTCCTCGACGTGGTGGGCCAGCCGCGGGAGATCGAGAATCCGAAGGACCACCTCGAACTCGGTGAGGCGCTCGGCCTCATCGACATGGAGCGCGGCGCCAAGGTGTCCGGCTCCCGGTTCTACTTCCTCACCGGCCGCGGCGCACTGCTGCAGCTCGGCCTGCTGCAGCTCGCGGTGCGGGTGGCGACCGAGAACGGCTTCACGCTGATGATCCCGCCGGTGCTGGTACGCCCCGAGGTGATGGCCGGGACCGGGTTCCTGGGCGCCCACGCCGACGAGATCTATCACCTCGAACAAGACGACCTGTATCTGGTGGGCACCTCCGAGGTGCCGCTGGCGGGCTATCACGCCGACGAGATCCTTGACCTGTCGGGCGGCCCGCTGCGCTACGCCGGGTGGTCGTCCTGCTTCCGGCGGGAGGCCGGCAGCTACGGCAAGGACACCCGCGGCATCATCCGGGTGCACCAGTTCGACAAGGTGGAGGGCTTCGTCTACTGCCGCCCCGAAGACGCCGAGGCCGAACACCAGCGGCTGCTGGGCTGGCAGCGTCAGATGCTCGAGCTCATCGATGTGCCGTACCGGGTGATCGATGTGGCCGCCGGTGACCTCGGCTCGTCGGCGGCGCGCAAGTTCGACTGCGAGGCGTGGGTGCCCACTCAGCAGACCTACCGGGAGCTGACCTCGACATCGAATTGCTCGACGTTCCAGGCTCGTCGACTGGCAACCCGCTACCGCGACGAGAACGGCAAGCCGCAGATCGCGGCGACGCTCAATGGAACGCTGGCCACAACGCGGTGGCTGGTGGCGATCCTGGAGAACCATCAGCAGCCAGACGGCAGCGTGCGGGTTCCCGCTGCCCTGGTGCCTTATGTGGGGACGGAGGTCCTGCAACCGTGATCGAACTCGATCTGGACGAGGCCAAGAGTTGGTTTGGCTTCGGCGTGGCAGGCAATTTCGCCGGCCATCTCGAACAAGCCGGTGAGGCAGTCGATTTCGTCAATGTCAAAACCGAGGGCAAGGAAGGCTCAGCGCCCAAGGGCATCTTCCCGTGGTACGCGCCCGGTCATGACAGCTTCCTCGGGGAGTTCCCGCTGTCGCACGACGCGCTGATGGTGCCCAAGGCGTCGGAGTCCGACGGTCCGCTGAACCTGCAGATCGAGCCCGAGGTCGGGCTGGCCTGCGATGTGGTCTGGGACGGCGACACCGTCGTCACGCTGCGGCCGTTCGCGCTCGGGGCATTCAACGACTGCTCGATCCGCCGCCCCAACGCACCCAAGATCAGCTACAAGAAGAACTGGGGACCGGCGTCGAAAGGTGTTGCGCAGCAGTTCTTCGACATCAGCGACCTCACCCCCGATGGCCCGACCGCGACGTTGCGCCTGCTGTGCCACCTGCGCACGGCCGACGCTGTGCACCACGAATACGGGGTGGACAGCCCGCTGCTGGGCTACTCGTACTACGGCGAGGTGCTGCTGGACTGGATCGTCGAGCGGCTGGCCAACCAAAAGGGTTCCCCCGATACGCCTTTGGAGGATGTCGGCGCCTTGATGGTGGCGGCAGGCCGACCGAAGCGGGCGCTGATCGGCATCGGCGCGACCCGGTACACCGAGCTGGGGGAGTCGACGTACCTGCAGCCCGGCGACGAGGCGATCGTGCGGGTGTACGACACCGCCGGCGACGCGGCATCCGAGCTGCGCCAGCTGGTCTGGCAGCCGTGATTTCGCCGATCTCGGCGGCCTACTGAGCGCCGTCGAGCAGTTCGTCGAGCACGGTAAGGAACTCCTCCGGCTTGACCGGGGTGAACGCCGGGCTCGGATAGGTGCCTGGCACGTCGAGCGTGACCAGCGTCGACTTCACCGGACGGTAGATGTCCAGCGGCAGCCAGCGTCGCAGATCCGAACTGCCCCACAGCCGGAACCGTTGCATCCATAAGCCCAGCGGCTCGGCCCGGTAGCCCCGGATCGAGTGCAGCGGTATCACTTTGGCGGTACCGGAAGGAAAGTGGTAGCGCCGCAACGTCAATGCGTACCGGTCCAGTTGGACCTGGCCGTCGTCGTAGTACTGCTGTGGCGGGGCGCTCATTCGGGGGAACACCGCAATTCGTGGCCCTTGGTGGTCAGGCACCGGCCGCTGTCCAGATTCCACTGCCAGCCGTGCAGATTGCACGTCAACGTCGAGCCTTCCACCACACCGAATTTCGACAAGTCGGCCTTCAGATGCGGGCAGCGGCGCTGCATCCGGTAACCGCCCAGGACGACGTCACTGCTGTCGTCGTGCGTCTCGGCGAACCAGCCATCGGCGTAGGCGATGCGCTCATCGGTCAAGCACTTGAAGAAGGTGTACAGGTACTCGTTGTAGCCGCCGACCCGCCACGCCCGGAACCGGGTGGACAGAAAGATCGTGTTGACCCAGTCCGGCTCGTTGTCCCGCAGCACCGTACGCACCAACTCCGGAGCGATTTCGAAGCCGTACCGGAACTTCTCGTCGGCGATCGGTTCGCGCACAGCGCGTTTCGGGAAGTCCACCACGATGGTCTCCGGCCCGATCCGCAGTTCCACCGCATAACCGATGCCGTCGCAGATCTGATCGCTCTGCAGCATGATCGGCTCGAACTTCGCGCGCAGCGGCTCCAGCAGCGATTCGCCGGTCGCCGGCGCCCAGCCGGCCTTCTCGGCTGCCAGCACCGGTGCCATCCGTTCGGCGTAGGAGGCGATGTAGTCGGCCTTCCCGGTGGTGAAGATCGCCTCCACCTCCGCGGCGGGCATCGGATGCTCCAGCGAATTCAGTTGCTGGCCAGTGAAATCGGCCGTCGAACCGGGGATCATCAGCAGGCCGCCGTCGTGGCCGTTGCGTCGCATCTGATCCAGGAAGACCATCTGGTCGGGGAAGATATTGGCCGGATCACCGTGGTCGTCGTTGAGGTCGCGCAGCGTCGGGTCGAGGAAACACGGCGGGCCCGCCGACGGGATCACCCATGTTGCGCCGACGTCGGCAATGAACTGCCGGCAGCGGTCCATACCGCGCTGCCGCTTCTGAGTACCGAAGGACTGCTTGGCGCGCTCGGGCATGTCGTAGACCATCGGGTACCAGATCGCGCCCGAGAACTGCAACATGTGCACGTCGATGTGACCGAATGCGTCGGCCAGCACGTCCACCGCCAGCGGCCGCGAGTCGTTCATGTTGAACACCGTGGTGGTGCCGTCGGAGACGATCAGCCCGGAATCGCCGATCGGCCCGTCGGCCGGGGCGCGCAGCGCCACGATCATCACGTCCAGCTCGCCCTTGGGCCCGCTGACTCGGTGCTTGACGGAGTCGGTCGTCTCGTAGAACCGGTGAAAGCCCAGCGCCTCGAGTTCCCGTTTGAGATCGGGCACCGGGAAGTCCGGCAGCAGCACGACGGCGTCCTTGTTGACGTACTCGGCGAGCAGCTTGGGATCGAAGTGGTCCTTGTGCAGGTGAGAGACGTACAGGTAGTCACAGTCCCCGAGGGCAGCCCAGTCCAGGCCGCTGTTGTCGGGGAAGACGAACCAGGACCCGAAATATGCGGGGTTGCGCCACGGGTCGCACAAGATGCTTCCCGCCTGGGTGTCGATCCGAAAACCGGCGTGGCCGATGCTGGTGACCTGCACAAATCCCCTTTTCTGTGGTAGCTGAACCCTCCACGAGCTTAGCTGCCGACAGTTCGCGAGCTAGGCTGACCGCTGTGGAACCGGTATATGGGACGGTCATTGCGCTCGCTCGCCTTGTCTGGCGCGTGCAGGGGCTGACGTTCACCGTGACCGGTGTCGAGAACCTGCCCGCCACCGGCGGTGCCGTCGTCGCGATCAACCACACCAGCTACTTCGACTTCACCTTCGCCGGGCTGCCCGCATACCTGCAGGGCCGGGGCCGCAAGGTGCGGTTCATGGCCAAACAAGAAGTCTTCGACGCGAAGGTCACCGGCCCGATCATGCGCAGCCTGCGCCACATCCCGGTGGACCGGGCCAGCGGCGCGGCCTCCTTCGATGCGGCCTGCCTGGCGCTCAAGGCCGGCGAACTCGTCGGTGTCTACCCCGAGGCCACGATCAGCCGCAGCTTCGAACTCAAGGATTTCAAGTCCGGCGCCGCCCGCATGGCGATCGCCGCCGACGTGCCGATCATCCCGCACATCGTGTGGGGCGCCCAGCGCATCTGGACCAAGGGGCGGCCGCGGAAGATGTGGCGTCCCAAGGTGCCGATCGCGATCGCGGTCGGCGAGCCGATCGCGCCGACGCTGCCGGCCAACGAGCTGACCGCGCTCCTGCACTCGCGGATGCAGCACCTGCTCGAACAGGTGCAGGACGCCTACGGCCCGCATCCGGCCGGCGAATTCTGGGTGCCCCACCGGTTGGGCGGTGGCGCGCCGACACTGGCCGAAGCAGCGGCGATGGACGCGGCCGAGGCGGCGGAGAAAGCTGCCAGGCGGGCCGAGCGCCCAGACCCGCCAGGACCCACGGGGTAGCCGTCGTGGAACCCGTTTTCCGCACCCTGGAAATCGTCGCCTCGATGGCGGTCCGGGCGGCGGGGACCAAGATCACCTTCGAGGGGCTCGACAACATCCCGGCCCGCGGCGGTGCGGTCGTCGCGATCAACCACACCAGCTACGTCGACTTCCTGCCCGCGGCCCTGGGCACGCACCATCGCAAACGCCGCATCCGGTTCTTGATCAAGGCCGAGATGCAGGAGGTGCCGATCGTGAACTTCTTGATCAAGCGCACCGGGACGATCCCGGTCAACCGCCGGGCCGGGGCCGACGCCTATGCCGCCGCGGTGCGTCAGCTGAGAGCCGGTGAGCTCGTGGGGGTGTACCCCGAGGCCACGATCAGCCGGGCGTTCGTGCTCAAGGACTTCAAGAGCGGCGCGGCGCGGATGGCGCTGGAGGCCCAGGTGCCGATCGTCCCGTGCATTGTCTGGGGCGCCCATCGGGTGTGGACCAAGGACCACCCGAAACAACTGCGCCGCAGCAAAATCCCGTTCACCGTCCGATTCGGGCGGCCTCTTCCGCCGGCAGGATCGGCCGCCGAACTCGAAACCGCACTCAAGGAACAGATGAGCACGATCCTGCGCGAGGTGCAGCTCGCGTATCCGCATCCGGCCGGCGAGTACTGGGTGCCTGCCGAACTCGGGGGCGGCGCACCGACGCTCGACGAAGCCAAGAGACGCGACGAAGCCGAGTTGGCCGAACGTGCCCGCCGCGCAACGGAACACCGTTGATGCTGCCCGCGATGATCGCCACCGACGTGGATGGCACCCTGCTCGACGACGACGAGCACGTCACGCCGCGCACCCGTAGCGCCGTGCAGGCCGCGGTGGCCGCCGGTGTGCAGTTCGTGTTGGCGACCGGCCGCCCGCCGCGCTGGGTGCCACCGATCGTCGAGGAGCTGGGGTTCGCCCCGATGGCGGTGTGCGCCAACGGCGCGGTGATCTACGACCCCGACCAGGACCGGATCATTTCCGCGCGCACCCTGGACGTCGATGTCCTCACCGAACTCGCCGACATCGCCACCCGGGTGATCCCGGGTGCCGGTCTGGCTGTCGAGCGCGTCGGGCGCACCGCACACGACTCGGCGACACCACAGTTCGTCAGTTCGCCCGGATACGAGCACGCCTGGCTCAACCCGGACAACACCGAAGTCGCACTCGAGGACGTGCTCAGCGCCCCTGCGGTGAAGCTGCTGATCCGCAAGGCCGGCGCGCGTAGTTCGGATATGGCGGCCGAACTCGTGAAACATATTGGCCCCCAGGGTGATATCACCTACTCCACGAACAACGGCCTGATCGAGATCAACCCGATCGGAACCAGCAAGGCGACGGGCGTGGCCCAGATCGCCAGGCCGCTGAACATCGCCGCGGAGGACGTGGTTGCATTCGGTGACATGCCCAATGACGTGCCGATGCTGCGGTGGGCCGGTCTCGGCGTCGCGATGGGTAACGCCCACCCCGACGCGGTCGAGGCCGCCAATGAGGTCACCGCGCCCAACTCCGACGACGGCTTGGCTCGGGTGCTCGAACGCTGGTGGCTCTAGGTCACCGGGTTGGTGATCCGGCTGAATCGTTCGAGCTGAACCGGCGGGCCGTCGGCAGGCGGCGGCGGCATCACCAGGGTCAGCCCATCCACCACCCGCAGCACGTTGTGGGTCTGCCGGTCGAAGTTGAGGGTGCCGTGCTGGAAGTTCTGCACGATCCACTCGGGCTCCTGGATCTCACCGCTGGTCGGCAGGCCGAGCGCGCCGCGCTCGTAGCCCAGCGATGCCCACGCCTCGTAGATCGCGCCGGTGAGCGGCTGCGCGTCGGTGGTCGGTGACCAGTAGATGGCGCCGTGCTCGAACGTCACATAGCGGGCGTTACCGTCGGCCGCCGCCTCCGGTGTCGTCGGCAACCCGAGCGGACTGTCCTTGCCGCCCATGGCTTCCCACTTGGCCAGGATCGCGCCGCCGCGCAGCGAGTCCATCAGGTCCGGCGGCCGGTTGAAGCGTGCGGCGATGTCCCTGATCTGGCCCAGCGCGGCGTAACCGGCATTGCCCGGGCACTCGGTGTTGCCGACGTCGCGGTGGGCGAAGATCGTCGGCAACGTCGGCGTCGTCCCGTTGGAGAAGAAGGTGTAACTGCCCCCGGCCGACCGGAGCATCACGGTGCCCAGCGGGTTGACATGATCGAGCCCCAGCCGCCAGCCGAGCAGGCGACCGACCGTACGGATCTGGATGTCGGTGGGCGGGACGTCTTCGAAGTCGCCCAGCATCGCCACGCCCCACACGTCGGTGTTGAAACCGCCTGTGTGCGAACCGAGTACGTCCTTGGTGATCCCGCCGGCGCGGCCCTCGAAAACCTGGCCGTACTTGTCCACCATCGCGTTGTACGCGATGTCACACCAGCCAAGCGTGCGGGTGTGGTAGGCGTAGATCGATCGGATGATCTCGGCCGAGTCTTCGGGTGCGTAGTCGTTGCTGCCCGCGGTGTGGTGCACCACCGCCGCGCGGATTCCGTTGCCGTAGGCCGTGCTACCGCAGCGGATGTGCTCGTCGGCACCCCATTGGGCGCGGCTGATGATGTTCGGTGGCTGACCCGGCCCCAGTGCTGCGGTCGGCGGTTGCCACTGGGAGTCCACCGGCGCTTTGGGCGGCGTGATCAGAACGGCCGAAATGTTCTGCGCGAAGGGCTGTTCGGCGGTGGCGGGCACGTAGCCGAGGTCCTTGCCCGCGTCCAGACCGGTCTCGGGCGGGGCGGTGGTGACCGGTGCGTTCGGCGGCCGGGTGACCGCGATCTGCACCGAGGTGGTGGAGCCGACGAACACCGGGTCGGTGCCGCGGGGGCCGCCGTGGTGGCTGTCGTCGGCGTTGGACTCGAGCGTTTCGGCGTCGTACCAGGGACCCCACGATCCGTCCGGGCGCTTGGCCCGTACCCGCGCCGACGTCCCGGTGAGGTCGGTGCCGGTGAGCGCGACCATCGAGAACGGCGTCGGTTGGCTGACCTCACGGATCGTCACGCCACCACCCACCCCGGTCAGGGGTTGCTGGGCGAGCACCGTGTCAGCGGCCTTGGGCCCGTCCGACCGTTCCGAGTCCGGAACACCGGTGACCGCCCACGGCAGGATGACGACGGTCGCCGCGATCGCGGTGAACACGAGCGTCGGCGCAGGTCGGCGGGACAACACAAGGGCGATGTTACGTATGTGCCCTCTGATACCAGTGTTTCGACACGGACCAGTGTGAAGAAAGTGATGCTTGATGCCTGCAACGGCACCGCAGGGGCCTCTCCGGGTTCACTGACCTAGCGGCCTGACCCACCCTGCGGTGCCGTTCCGACGCAGGCTTCTTCGTTAACCGGCCGGGGCTGGTGCCGCCGGCGGAGTCGCGGCGGCTGCCGTCGAGGCGCCCTGAATCGCCTGGGTGATCGACGGCATGACTACACCTTTGAGCAGGTCGATTGCCTGCCCGACGCCGAGTTGGTTGGCGGCGCTGCTCAGATCGCTGATGATCCCGCCGGAGGGGGCCGGCGTGCTGGGCATGGCCAGCGACGGATCACCGAGGATCGGATAGGTGCCGTTGACCGGGCCCAGCGGCGCGCTGATCGGCTGCTCGGTGGGCAGCCCGATCCCGGTCGCCGACGGGCTGGTCAGCCCGGGCGTCAGGCCCGGCGTACCGGCGCCGAGCTGCGGCGTCGTCAGCGCCGGGTTGGTCAGTCCGGGGTCGGTGAGCGACGCCGAGGCCGAGGGCGTGGTCAGGCTCGGGGTGGTCAGGCCCGGCGTGCTGACGCTCGGAGTCGTGAGTCCCGGTGTGGTCAGGCTCGGGGTGGTGAGCCCCGGGGTGCTGACACTGGGCGTGGTGAGTCCCGGTGTGGTCAAGCTGGGTGTGGTGAGCCCGGGGGTGGTGAGGCTCGGGGTGGTCAGTCCCGGGGTGGTCAGGCTCGGTGTGGTCAGCCCCGGTGTGGTCAAGCCCGGCGTGGTGAGGCCGGGCGCGGTCAGGCTCGGGGTGGTCAGCGTCGGACCCGCCTGCGCCGGCTGCGCGCCGGCCGGGCTGAGCCCCGTCGGCAGCGGCGGGAGGTTGATCCCGAACTGCGACAGGCCCTGCTGCAGGGCGGACATCAACTCGTTCGGCAGATCGGTCACCACCGCAGCGCGGACGAACTCACGCTGTTCGGGTGCCTTCTGCGGGGTGGTGCTCAGCTCGATCACGCCAATAGCGGCAACAGGACTTGCGACGGCCAGGGCGGCGACTGCGCTCATGGCTGTCGAGAGCTTGCGTCGACGTCGGTTCGGCACGGAAGTCTCCTCAATATCTAGACAACGTTCGTGTCTGAACTACTTCGCGGGCCTCGAAAGCGGCCGTGCGCCGCGACCGAAGCCAACGTGATTGATGGTACGGCTGTGACTACTGTGTCTAGAGTGACGATGCGGAATCGTGAGCCAATTGCGACCTTGAATCGTTACGCGCAGGCTTGATTTCCCGCCGCCGCCCGGGCTTGTGATGCGGGTCACCCGGCCGGAGTCCGATAACCTAGGCGCCGATGAGCTCTTCAAATTCCCGGGTCGACTCAGGTCCCTTCGACCTCTTCGTCGTCGGCTCCGGCTTCTTCGGCCTGACCATCGCCGAGCGGGTGGCCAGCCAGCTCGGCAAGCGGGTGCTGGTCGTCGAACGCCGCTCGCACATCGGGGGCAACGCGTACTCCGAGCCCGAGCCGCAGACCGGCATCGAGATCCACAAGTACGGTGCCCACCTTTTCCACACCTCCAACAAGAAGGTGTGGGATTACGTCCGGCAGTTCACCGACTTCACCGGATACCAGCACCGGGTGTTCGCGATGCACGGCGGGCAGGCCTACCAGTTCCCGATGGGGTTGGGCTTGGTCGCGCAGTTCTTCGGCAAGTACTTCAGCCCCGATGAGGCCCGTCGGCTGATCGCCGAACAGGCCGCCGAGATCAAGACCGAGGACGCCACCAACCTCGAGGAGAAGGCGATCTCGCTGATCGGTCGCCCGCTCTACGAGGCGTTCGTCAAGGGGTACACCGCCAAACAGTGGCAGACCGACCCCGTCGATCTTCCGGCCGCCGTCATCAGCCGCCTGCCGGTGCGCTACACCTTCGACAACCGCTACTTCAACGACACCTACGAGGGCCTTCCCGTCGAGGGTTACACGAAGTGGCTCGAGAACATGGCCGTCGACGACCGCATCGAGGTCCGGCTCGACACCGACTGGTTCGACGTCCGTGACGAACTGCGCCAAGCGTCCCCGTCGGCTCCGGTTGTTTATACCGGGCCGCTCGATCGCTACTTCGACTTCGTCGAGGGCCGGCTGGGCTGGCGCACCCTGGACTTCGAGCTGGAAGTGCTGCCGACCGGTGATTTTCAGGGCACACCCGTCATGAACTACAACGACCTCGACGTGCCCTACACCCGCATCCACGAGTTCCGGCACTTCCACCCGGAACGCGACTACCCGACCGACAAGACGGTCATCATGCGCGAGTACTCCCGGTTCGCGGCCGACGACGACGAGCCGTACTACCCGATCAACACCGAGTCCGATCGCGCGCTGCTGGCCGCGTACCGCACTCGGGCCCGGCAGGAGACGTCGGACGCGAAGGTCCTCTTCGGCGGCAGGCTGGGTACCTATCAATACCTCGATATGCACATGGCGATCGCCAGCGCGCTGAACATGTACGACAACATCCTGGCGCCACACCTGCGCGACGGGATTCCGCTGACCGAAAGCAGCACAGAATGAGCGAGATTCCGGCCGGTCCCATCGCGACCGGCGAAACCAAGGCCGTCAGCCTTCTGTCCCGGGTGATCCTCCCGCGACCCGGCGAACCTCTCGATGTCCGCAAGCTCTACATCGAAGAGTCCGACACCAACGCGCGGCGGGCCCACGCACCCACCCGCACCACCCTGGAAATCGGTGCGGAATCCGAGGTTTCGTTCGCCACCTACTTCAACGCCTTCCCGGCCAGCTACTGGCGGCGCTGGTCGACGCTGGAGTCGGTGGTGTTGCGCGTCGAGCTGGCCGGTTCGGCCCGGGTCGACGTCTACCGATCCAAGGCCACCGGTGCCCGAATCACCGTCGGCGGCACCGAGGTCGGCAGCCCGGACGCGACGACGCTGACGTCGGCGGAGTTCGAGATCGGGCTCGGCCCGTTCGAAGACGGTGGCTGGATCTGGTTCGACATCACCACCGACAGTAAGACCACGGTGCACAGCGCAGGCTGGTACGCGCCTGTGCCCGCGCCGGGGCGGGCCAGCGTCGCGGTGGGTATCCCGACGTTCAACCGCCCGGCGGACTGCGTCAACGCGCTGACCGCACTGACGTCGGATCCGTTGGTGGACAAGGTGATCACCGCCGTCATCGTCACCGATCAGGGCAACGATAAGGCCAGCGCCCACCCGGGATTCCAAGCGGCCGCCGAACGGCTCGGTGACCGGCTCTCGATTCACAACCAGCCGAACCTCGGCGGCTCCGGCGGTTACAGCCGGGTGATGTACGAGGCGCTGAAGAACACCGACTGCGAACAGATCCTGTTCATGGATGACGACATTCGCATCGAGCCGGACTCGATCCTGCGGGCGCTGGCGCTCAACCGTTTTGCGAAGTCGCCGACGCTGATCGGTGGTCAGATGCTGAACCTGCAGGAGCCCTCGCACCTGCACGTGATGGGTGAGATGGTCGACTCCGGGAACTTCATGTGGTCCGGAGCGGTCAACACCGAGTACGACCACAACTTCGCCAAGTACCCGCTCAACGACGAGGAGGAGTACCGCAGCAAGCTGCTGCACCGTCGTATCGACGTCGACTTCAACGGCTGGTGGATGTGCATGATCCCGCGGCAGGTCGCCGAGGAGTTGGGTCAGCCGCTGCCGCTGTTCATCAAGTGGGACGACGTCGAATACGGGCTGCGCGCCGGGGAACACGGCTATCCGACGGTGACGCTGCCCGGTGCGGCGATCTGGCACATGGCGTGGAGTGACAAGGACGACGCCATCGACTGGCAGGCGTACTTCCATCTGCGGAACCGGTTGGTGGTGGCGGCCATGCACTGGGACGGCAACGTCCGCGGCCTGATCGCCAGCCATATGAAGGCGACGCTCAAACACCTTCTGTGCCTTGAGTATTCGACGGTGGCGATCCAGAACCGGGCGATGGACGATTTCCTCGCCGGGCCGGAACACATCTTCTCGATCCTGGAATCCGCGCTGCCCGAGGTGCGCCAACTGCGTTCGCAGTACCCTGACGCCGTCGTGTTGCCGAGTGCGACCGCGCTGCCAACACCGTCGGACAAGCGGTGGCGCAAGAAGGTCAGCATTCCGACCAACCCGCTGTCGATCTCGGTGCGGCTCGCCCGCGGGGTGGCCCACCAGCTGCGCCCGCACGATCCGGTGCACCACGAGCGCCCGCAGATCAACGTCGCGACCCAGGACGCCAGGTGGTTCTCGCTGTGCCGGGTCGACGGGGTCACCGTCACCACGGCCGACGGTCGCGGTGTGGTCTACCGGCAGCGTGACCGCGCGGAAATGATTGCGCTACTTCGCGCTTCGGCACGCCGTCAGCTGAAGCTGGCCCGCAAGTTCAACCGCATGCGCAAGGTCTACCGCGACGCGCTGCCGGTGTTGTCCAGCAAGGAGAAGTGGGAAACGGTGCTACTCGAGAACTCCCATGCCTGAACCGGTGGCGCCGCCGGCCAGCGGCGAGGTTGCCGCGCTGGTCACCATTCAGTCGACGATCGGTACCCCCCGGGCCATCGAGGTCGCCCGGGCGATGTCCCACTTCGGTGAGCATGCGCAGGGCTGGGTCGCGGTGTCGGCGCTGGGCGCGCTGGCCATGCCGAGACGGCGCCGTGACTGGGTGACGGTCGGCATCGGTGCGGTCGCCGCGCACGCCGCCGCCATCGCCATCAAGCTTGTGGTGCGCAGGCAGCGGCCCAATCACCCGGCGGTAAAGGTGAACGTCGGCACGCCCAGTGCGCTGAGCTTTCCGTCCGCGCACGCCACGTCGACGACCGCCGCGGCTATGCTGCTGAGCCGGGTCACCCGTTCACCGCTGCCACTGGCCGTCGTACCCGCGATGGCCTTGTCGCGGTTGGTGCTCGGGGTGCATTACCCGACCGATGTGCTTGCCGGGGCGGCGGTCGGCGCTGTTGTCGCGAAGACGGCCGGGGGTTTCGCCTCACGAAGGAGAAGCGGAAATGAGCGCCCATGAGTGAGGAAGCGGCGCCGGTCACCGGACCGCCGAGCAATCTGTTCAGCGGAATCGTCAAGGCCATCCGCCCCCGCCAGTGGGTCAAGAACCTGCTCGTGCTGCTCGCTCCGTTGGCCGCTCTCGGCCGGGACATGCATTACGACTACGCCGACGTCGGCTTCAAGGTGGGGATCGCATTCGTGGTCTTCTGCCTGGCGGCGTCGTCGATCTACCTGGTCAACGACGCCCGTGACGTCGAGGCCGACCGCGCCCACCCCACCAAGCGTTTTCGGCCCATCGCCGCGGGGGTGCTGCCGGTGCCGACTGCCTACGCGATCGCGGCGGTGCTCGCCGTGGCGTCGCTGGGTATCTCGTGGTGGTTGACCCCGCAGCTGGCGCTGGTGATGGCGATCTACATCGCGATCCAGCTGGCCTACTGCTTCGGCCTCAAACACCAAGCGGTGCTGGATATCTGCATCGTGTCGTCGGGCTTCCTGATCCGGGCCATCGCCGGTGGTGTGGCGGCGGGTATCCCGCTGTCACAGTGGTTCCTGCTGGTGATGGCCTTCGGTTCGTTGTTCATGGCCGCCGGAAAGCGGTACGCCGAACTGCAACTCGCCGAGCGGACCGGCGCCAAGATCCGCAAGTCGCTGGAGAGCTACACGACGACGTACCTGCGCTTCGTTTGGACGCTGTCGGCGACGGCGGTGGTGCTCTGCTACGGGTTGTTCGCCTTCGAGCGCGACGGCAGCACCGGCTCGTGGTGGGCGGTGTCGATCGTGCCGTTCACGATCGCGATCCTGCGCTATGCCGTCGACGTCGACGGTGGTCTGGCCGGCGAACCCGAAGAGATCGCCCTGCGCGATCGGGTGTTGCAGCTGCTGGGTTTGGTGTTGATCGGAACAGTCGTTGCAGCGATCGCCTTCAGTTGAGCGGCTGACTCCCGAACCGGGCACTGCCGAGCCCACGCACCGTCGGCTTGGCCGGATCAGCCTGTGGGTCAGCGTCATCGCCGTCGCGGCGTTGTGGACGTGGGGTGCCTGGCAGCGACGCTGGATCGCCGACGACGGTTTGATCGTGCTGCGCACCGTGCGCAACCTGCTCGCAGGCAACGGGCCGGTGTTCAACGCCGGTGAGCGGGTGGAATCCAATACCTCCACGCTGTGGACGTACCTCAACTACTTCGGCGCGCTCATCGGCGGTCCGGTGCGGCTCGAGTACGTCACGCTGGCCCTGGCGCTGAGTTTGTCCGTCGCGGGCGTGGTGCTCGTAATGATCGGCACCGCAAGGCTGTTCGCACCGGGGCTGGCAGGTCGGCGCGCGCTGTTCCTGCCCGCCGGTGCCCTGGTGTACATCGCGATCCCGCCCGCCCGTGACTTCGCCACCTCGGGTCTGGAGAACGGGCTGGTGTTGGCCTGGGTGGGCCTGTTGTGGTCGATGATGGTCGCCTGGTCACAGGCACCGCGTCCACAGCGCGGTGGGCGGTTCTTCACCGCGGCACTGGCTTTCGTCGCCGGCCTGAGCGTGCTGGTGCGACCCGAGCTTGCCCTGGTCGGCGGAGTGGCACTGCTGATGATGCTCATCGCGGCCCGCGACTGGATCACCCGCGCGATCATCTTTGCCGCGGGAGGTCTGCTCCCGGTCGGCTATCAGATCTTCCGAATGGGCTACTACGGCTTGCTTTTCCCGCAGACCGCATTGGCCAAGGATGCCTCGGGAGACAAGTGGGGGCAGGGCCTGATCTATCTGGCCAACTTCAACGCGCCCTACGCCTTATGGCTGGCGGCGCTTCTGGTGATCGCACTCGGCGCGGTGGTCGTCGCGGCGCGTCGGACACCCGACCGGCTGAGTCCGCCGACCACAACGCCCACCTCACGTCGGCTGGCCGACCGGATTCAAACCCCGACTGCGGTCGTGGTTTTCATGCTCGTCAGCGGTCTGCTGCAGGCGGTGTACTGGATTCGTCAGGGCGGCGACTTCATGCATGGCCGCGTCCTGCTCACACCGGTGTTCTGCCTATTGGCACCGGTGGCGGTGATTCCTGTGGTGCTGCCCGACACCATCGCGTTCTCCCGTGAGCGCGGCACGATGCTGGCCGGTGCGACGGTCGCGCTATGGCTCGGCATCGTGGGCTGGTCGCTGTGGGCGGCGAATTCGCCAGGCATGGGTGCCGATGCCACCCGAGTCACGTATTCGGGCATCGTCGACGAGCGACGCTTCTACTCCCAGGCCACCGGTCACGCCCACCCGCTGACCGCCGCAGACTATCTGGATTACCCGCGGATGCGGGCGGTGCTGACCGCGATCAACAACACCCCTGACGGGGCACTGCTGCTGCCGTCGGGCAACTACGACCAGTGGGACGTGGTACCCGCCTACCCGCCGCCACCACCGCCACCCGGCGTCTCGATGGACACCTGGCGTCGTGAGATCGCGCCGCACACAGTGTTTTTCACCAACCTTGGGATGCTGGGGATGAATGTCGGTCTTGATGTGCGGGTGATCGACCAGATCGGACTTGCCAATCCGATCGCGGCGCACACCGAGCGACTGGAAGACGGTCGGATCGGTCACGACAAGAATCTGTTCCCGGACTGGGCCGTCGCCGAGGGGCCGTGGCTCAAGGAGCACCCGTATGTTCCGCCCTACCTCGACGAAGGGTGGATAGCCGAAGCCGAAGTGGCACTGGGTTGCCCGGAGACCGAGGCGATGCTGACTTCGATCCGGGGCCCACTCGGAATTCGGCGGTTCGTCTCAAATGTGTTGCACGCGCTGGACTTCACCCGTTATCGCATCGATCGGGTCCCGCAGTACGAGCTGCAGCGTTGTGGTCTGGCCGAGCCGCCGTTGAAGGGCACCCCCTATACCGGCCTTCCCGCCACCGGGCCCTGATTGGGGGCTATCTGCGTCCTGTGGGGCCACAGTGAGCGGAGTGCACATTGTTACCTGTGACACACGCCGCCTCCCGCGGTCGGCAAGCCCGCGCATACACCCTTCTGGTGCAGCGGGTTTCACGATTCCGTCATCGGCGCGGTAGTTTTGTTTGCCAGCCCGGCTCTAGCCGGTAACGCTGCGGTCAGTTTGCGGCGATACACAGGTCAAGTGAGAACCGCTTGGCGACATCACGTCAGTGCTGACGGTGGTCGAGCCTTGCCGTGAACGAATGAGTTGAGCAACCCGATGGTTCGTGCCGTGAGAGCCCCCCTCTCCGCCGTTCTGCTACTGATCGCCCTCGCGACAGTCCTCGGCGTGGTCCCGCACGCCAAAGCGTTCTCCCGAGAAGGTCTTCCGGTGGAGTACCTCGACGTGTACTCGCCGTCGATGGGCCGCAACGTCCGCGTTGAGTTCCAGGGAACGGGCGCCCCCGGCTCCAAGGCCGTCTACCTGCTCGACGGTCTGCGCGCCCAGGACGACTACAACGGCTGGGACATCAACACGCCTGCCTTCGAATGGTTCTTCGACTCGGGTGTCTCGGTGGTGATGCCGGTCGGCGGGCAGTCCAGCTTCTACACCGACTGGTACTCGCCCTCGAGCTTCAACAAGCAGAACTACACCTATAAGTGGGAGACCTTCCTCACCAGCGAGCTGCCGCAGTGGCTGGCCGCCAACAAGGGAGTCTCCACGACCGGCAACGCGGTGGTCGGCCTGTCGATGTCCGGCGGGGCAGCGCTGATCCTGTCGGCCTACCACCCGCAGCAGTTCATCTATGCGGCCTCGCTGTCCGGCTTTCTGAACCCCTCGTCACTGGTGATGCAGCAGGCCATCCGGGTGGCGATGCTCGACGCGGGCGGCTACAACGTCGACAACATGTGGGGCGCGCCGTGGGACTCGGCCTGGAAGCGCAATGATCCGGTGCTGCAAGCCGCCACGATCGCGCGCAACGGCACCCGGCTGTGGATCTATTGCGCCCCCGGTGGCCAGACCGATCTCGACGTCGGTGCCGACCCGGGCGCTGCGCTGAGCGCCACCGGCCTGGAGTCCCTGGCGATCAAGAGCAATCGCGATTTCCAGGCCGCCTACACCGCGGCCGGTGGCACAGCAGCGACGTTCGACTTCCCCCCGTCCGGTAACCATTCATGGCCGTATTGGGGCGCCCAACTCGCGGCACTGAAACCCGACGTCATCGCCACTATTGCTCGGTGAGAGGGCGGTCACGGCAACATCTCTGAGGAAGAACGATCACGTCACATGTGGTTGACTACCAGGGCACGGCTGCGTGGATCGCATGCGGTGCGGCCCCCGAAAAAGGATGGAAATACATGAAGTTCGTTGAGAAGTTGCGCGGCGTCTGGCTGCGCCGGCTGACGGTCGCCGCGGCGGCTGCTGCCGTGCTGCCCGGTCTGATTGGCGTCGTCGGCGGCTCCGCAACGGCGGGAGCTTTCTCCAAGCCCGGCCTGCCGGTCGAGTACCTCGATGTGCCGTCGGCCGGGATGGGCCGCAACATCCGTATCCAGTTTCAGAGCGGCGGACCCGATTCGCCCGCGGTCTACCTGCTCGACGGTCTGCGCGCCCAGGATGACTTCAACGGCTGGGACATCAACACCCCGGCGTTCGAGTGGTACTACCAGTCGGGCCTGTCGGTGATCATGCCTGTCGGCGGTCAGTCCAGCTTCTACTCGGACTGGTACAAGCCGGCGTGTGGCAAGGCCGGTTGCTCGACCTACAAGTGGGAGACGTTCCTGACCCAGGAGCTCCCGGCGTACCTGGCCGCCAACAAGCAGGTGAAGCCGACCGGTAGCGCCGCTGTGGGTCTGTCGATGGCCGGGTCGGCCGCGCTGACCCTGGCGATCTGGCATCCCGAGCAGTTCCCGTACGCCGCGTCGCTGTCGGGCTTCCTGAACCTCTCCGAGGGTTGGTGGCCGATGCTGGTGAACCTGTCGATGGGCGACGCCGGTGGCTACAAGGCCAACGACATGTGGGGCCCGACCGAGGACCCGAACAGCGCGTGGAAGCGCAACGACCCGATGGTCAACATCCAGAAGCTGATCGCCAACAACACCCGCATCTGGATCTACTGCGGTGACGGCAAGCCGTCCGACCTGGACGCCGGCACCAGCAGCGGCAACCTGTTCAACGCGAAGTTCCTGGAGAGCTTCACGCTGCGGACCAACAAGACGTTCCGCGACACCTACCTGGCCGACGGTGGCACCAACGGGGTCTTCAACTTCCCCGCCAACGGCACCCACCAGTGGAACTACTGGGGCCAGCAGTTGCAGCAGATGAAGCCGGACATCCAGCGCGTGCTCGGCGCCACGCCGACTGCCTGATTCGGCTCGACCAACGGCGGCGACCTTCGGGTCGTCGCCGTTGGCGTATCCGAACCACCGCGGTAAGCGGTGTGATTCACTACGTTGCAGGTGGGGCGGGGCTACTGAACGCGACGAGTCGACACTGAGGTGACCATGAAGAGTCTGTCGGGCCTGTTTCGGGGAGTGTGTGCCGCGGTGCTGGCGCTGGGCCTGTGGGGCGCCACGGCGCCTGCCGGCCACGCCGCCGACGTCGAATACCTGATGGTGCCGTCGCCGGCGATGGGCCGCGACATCCCGGTGGCCTTCCTGGCGGGCGGGCCGCACGCCGTCGTGCTGCTGGATGCGTTCAACGCCGGAGAGGGCGTCAGCAACTGGGTCACCGCAGGCAATGCGATGAACACTCTGGCCGGCAAGGGCATCTCGGTGGTCGCACCGGCCAGCGGAGCGTTCACCCTCTACACCAACTGGGAGGCCGACGGTACCCGGCAGTGGGAGACGTTCCTGTCCGACGAGCTGCCCAACTGGCTGGCCGCCAACAAGGGTCTGGCCCCGGGTGGACACGCGATCGTCGGCGCCGCGCAGGGCGGCACGGGCGCCTTGATGGAGGCGACGTTCCACCCCGACCGTTACCGCTACGCAGGCTCGATGTCGGGGTTCCTGACTCCGTCGAACACGTTCCTCAACGGCGCGATCACGGCAGGCATGAACGAGTTCGGCGGAGTGAACACCCAGGCCATGTGGGGCGCGGCGCAGCTGGGCCGGTGGAAGTGGCATGACCCGGACGTGCACGCACAGTTGCTGGTCGACAACAACACCCGGCTGTGGATCTTCAGCCCCCAGACGCTGACCTGCAGCGACGTGCCGGCCATGATCGGCTACTGCGACCAGGCGCAGGGCAGCAACCGGACCTTCTACGCGCACTACCGCTCGCTCGGCGGCCGCAACGGCCATTTCGACTTCCCGGCAGGCGGCAACCACGACTGGGGCAACTGGGCGGCGCAGCTGGCGGCGATGTCGAATGACATTGCGGCGGCTATCAAATAGGTCACAACTGCGTACGAACTGTTAGATTTCCGCAATCTTGCGGAGCTCTAAGACACCATCGGCCAGCCGGTACCGTGGAGGCGTGCAGCGCTCGAACGGTTGTGTGGACGGCAACGCTGCCGGCACCGGCCGGCATGCGCTCGTGATCGCCGGCCTCCTCGGCTCGGCGGCTCTACTGGTGGCCTGCACCTCCGGTGAGGACCTGGTGACCACCGCGGTGCCGCACTCTGCACATCCCTACGACGCCATTCACGGACAGGGCGCGCTGCTGCCCGTGGATGCCGACCTGCAGTCCGCCAAGTTCACCGTGACCCCGACCCAGCGCGGGTTCCTCGATGCGCTGGTCGCCGCCGGTGTGCATCCGTCGAGCGAACTGGAAGCATTGAGCATCGGGTCACACGTCTGCCAAGCCCACGCGGCCGGGCAGAGCGACCAGGCGGTGTGGGACTACATTGCGCCGATGGTGCGCAGTGACGTCGTCGACGCGGGATCGCCGCCGCTCCCCGGCCCCGATCCGAGGGTGACCGAGGCCACCGCCGACTACATCCGGATCGCCACCCAGCGGCTCTGCTAACAGGAAGTCCACTTCTCTTTCATGGCTCGAAAATCCCGGACGACTGCCCAGCGCAGGCGCCACCGCATCCTTGCCCTGGTCGCCGCGGGCGCCGTGGCCGTCGCGGTGGCACTGCTTGTCGCGATCATCGTGATCGTCGTGCGCCGCCCCGAGGCGCCGCCCACGGCCGTCCCCCCGACGGCGCTTCCGCCCACCAGCTCACCCGGCCAGCACAAGCCGCGGCCGGAGTTTCAGGACGCCAGCTGCCCCGACGTGCAGATGATTGCCATTCCGGGCACCTGGGAGTCGTCGCCGACCGACGATCCGCTGAACCCGACCCAGTTCCCGATGTCGCTGATCGGCTTCGTCACCCGGCCGATTGCCGAGCAGTTCGGCCGCGACCGGCTCGAGGTGTTCACCGTCCCGTACACGGCCCAGTTCCACAATCCGTTCTCGCAGGACAACCAGATGTCCTACAACGACAGCCGGGCCGAGGGCACCCGGGCCGCCGTCAAGGCCATCACCGACATGAACAACCGCTGCCCGCTGACCAGTTACGTCATCGCCGGTTTCTCGCAGGGGGCGGTGATCGCCGGTGACATCGCCAGCGATATCGGCAACGGGCGCGGCCCGGTCGACGAGGACCTGGTGTTGGGCGTGACGTTGATCGCCGACGGCCGCCGCCAGACGGGTGTCGGACAGGACATCG
>JAEZIA010000240.1 GCA_023416315.1 Actinomycetes bacterium | reverse complement strand
TCGGCGGTCTGGTCCTGGTGCTGATCGCGACGTTCGGGCGCAAGCAGGACAACCCCGCGATCGTGCTGAGCTACGCGGCGCTGGAGGGCCTGTTCGTCGGCGCCGTCTCGTTCATCTTCGCCAACGTGGTGGTGTCCGGCGCCAACGCTGGGGTGCTGATCAGCCAGGCGGTGCTCGGCACCATCGGCGTGTTCTTCGGCATGCTCGTGGTCTACAAGACCGGCGCCATCCGCGTGACCCCCAAGTTCACCAGGATGATCGTCGCAGGCATGGTCGGCGTTCTGGTGCTGATCCTCGGCAACTTCGTACTGGCGATGTTCGGTGTGGGTGGCGGCGAAGGCCTCGGCCTGCGCAGCGGTGGCCCGATCGCGATCATGTTCTCGTTGTTCGTGATCGCGCTCGCGGCGTTCAGCTTCCTGATCGACTTCGACGCCGCCGACCAGATGATCCGCGCCGGCGCGCCGGAGAAGGCGGCCTGGGGCGTGGCGCTGGGCCTGACCGTGACGCTGGTCTGGCTGTACATCGAGATTCTGCGACTGCTGTCGTACTTCCAGCAGCGCTAGCTGTTTGACGAACAAAGCCCCGGCCCGTGCGGCCGGGGCTTTGTCGTGCGTGGGGGTGTGGATGGCTGCATACGCGACCGCCCGGTTTGCGTGAGGCTTTCGTGGATGCAGCGGGTGTTCATCGGGAGTGAGGCTGTTGCGGCGGGTGAGCTGAGCAGATACCAACTCAGGGCGCACTGTCGTCGCATCTTTCCGGACGTGTATGCGTACGGAAGTGGTGAGCTGTCGGTGCGAGACCGCGCGGTTGCGGCGGTCCTCTGGTCTCGGGGCCGTGCGGTCGTCACCGGTTTGGCGGCGTCGGCAGTGCATGGAGCGAAATGGGTCGACGAATCCGTACCCATCGAGCTCAACCACCCGAACAACAAGGCGCCGACGGGGATCATCTGCCGCGCCGAGACACTGCTTGACGACGAAGTGCACTCCATCCCGGGCTTACCGGTGACCACCTTGCCGCGCACCGCGTTCGATCTCGCGCGGCGTGGGACGGTGCGGCAGGCGGTCACCCATGTCGATGCGCTGGCCAACGCCACCCGACTGGCGGTCGAGGATGTGCTGCAGCTGGTTGCCCGCCATCCCAATGTGCGCGGCGTGCGGAGAGTGCCCGCGGTCCTCGACCTCGTCGACGCCGGGTCCCAGTCCCCGCGGGAGACTTGGCTGCGACTGTTGTTGATAGCGGCGGGATTTCCGCGCCCCGAGACGCAAATACCCGTGCTGCGAGCCGATGGTCGTTCGCACTACTTCCTGGACATGGGGTGGCGCGAAGTGATGCTCGCGGTCGAGTACGACGGCGAGCAGCATCGGCTGGATCGCGGGATCTATCGCAACGATCGGACGCGGTCGGAATACATCGCCGATGTCGGGTGGCGGCGGATCCGTGTGGTGGTCGGGGACCGACCGGCCGACATCGTCGAACGGACGAGGCGAGCGTGGGCATCGAGTCAGACCTCAGTGCGATGAAGTGGTGCTGATCATCGCCGTGAGGTCTGACTCGATGGAAGAGAACTAGCTCAGGCGCTCGATGACCATGGCCATGCCCTGGCCGCCGCCGACGCACATCGTCTCGATGCCGAACGTCTTGTCGTGGGTCTGCAGGTTGTTCAGCAGCGTGGCGGTGATCCGCGCGCCGGTCATGCCGAACGGGTGCCCGAGTGCGATCGCGCCGCCGGAGACGTTGAGCTTGTCCTCATCCATGCCCAGCGCCCGCGCCGAGCCCAGCACCTGCACCGCGAACGCCTCATTGATCTCGTACAGGTCGATGTCCGAGATCGACATCTTGGCCTGCGCCAGTGCCTTCTTCACGGCCTCGATCGGGCCGAGGCCCATGATCTCCGGCGACAGGCCGGACACACCGGTCGACACGATGCGTGCCAGCGGGGTCAGGCCCAGCTCCTTGGCCTTGGTGTCGGAGAGCACCACGAGCGCGGCCGCGCCGTCGTTCAGCGGGCAGGCGTTGCCCGCGGTGATCGTGCCGTTCGGCCGGAACACCGGCTTGAGCTGGCTGATCTTCTCGTAGGTGGTGCCGGCACGCGGGCCGTCATCCTTGGATACGACGGTGCCGTCGGGCAGCGTGACGGGCACGATCTCGCGCTCGAAGAAGCCGCTGTTGATGGCCTCCTCCGCGCGGTTCTGCGAGCGAACGCCCCAGTGGTCCTGGTCTTCTCGGCTGATCCCGGTGTGCAGCGCCACGTTCTCGGCGGTCTGGCCCATCGCGATGTACACGTCCGGCAGCAGGCCGTCTTCGCGCGGATCGTGCCACTCGTCGGCGCCGGCCGAGGCCTGCTCCGAGCGCGCCATGGCGTCGCCGAACAACGGGTTCTTGGTGTCCGGCCAGCCGTCGGCGTTGCCCTTGCCGAACCGGGACACCGTCTCGACGCCCGCCGAGATGAACGCGTGGCCTTCGCCGGCCTTGATCGCGTGGAACGCCATCCGGGTGCTCTGCAGCGACGACGAGCAGTACCGGTTCACCGTGGTGCCGGGCAGGAAGTCGTAGCCCAGTTCGACGGCCACGGCGCGGCCGATGTTGAAGCCGGACTCGCCGCCGGGCTGACCGCAGCCCATGATCAGGTCGTCGATCTCGCGCGGGTCGAGCGAGGGCACCTTGTCCAGGGCGGCGCGCACCATCTGCGCGGCCAGATCATCGGGACGGATGTCGACCAGCGAGCCCTTCATCGCGCGACCGATCGGCGAGCGGGCAGTGGAAACGATGACAGCTTCAGGCATGACGACTCCTAGGGGTGCAGCGTGGTGTGCAGCGAGACTGCACACGAACCTAGCTCGCGGTCACCACGATCGGTGCGGGGACCCCGGTGGTTTTCCGGCGCAGCAGCCGCGCCAGCGGTCCGAGCCGGTCGGTGAACGCCCGGACCTCCGACCGGGTCAGCCACGGCAGGTCGGGCACGGTGGCGCCGGTCCACTCGCCGAGGGCATGGCACAGCGCGGGCAGCAATTGGTTGGCCGCCAACGCATATCCCGCCGCCGACGGGTGGTAGTGGTCCTCGGAGAACATCACCTCGGGCGCCTGCAGGAAGTTCGGTGCCAGCAGATCTGCCAGCGGCACCGGGACCCCGCCTGCCGCCCGCACCGCGGCGGCCTGAGCGTGGGCCAGCCGCAGCCCGCGGTAGCGGGCGGTCCAGCGCAGGGGTTGCGGAATCGCGGTGATCACGCCGAAATCCGGGCAGGTCCCGACGACGACCACCGCGCCCGAGGCGCGCAGGCGCGCAACCGCCGCCCCGAGCCGGCGCGCCGAGGCCCCGATGCCGTTGAGCGCGGTGATGTCGTTGGCGCCGATCATGATCACCGCCGCATCCGGTGCTGGGCCGGTCACGAACATCGCGTCGACCTGACCGGACAAGCCCTTGGACGTCGCCCCCACGATCGCCTTGGTGGACAGCCGGATCAGCTTGCCGGACTCTTCGGCCAGCCCACGGGCGAGCAGCACGCCGGGCACCTCGTCGGCGGTGCGGCAGCCGTAGCCGGTGGCGGTGGAGTCGCCGAACACCATCAGATGCAGGTCGTACGGCACATCGCGGTCCCAGCGTTGGACCGGTCCGCCGCCCGGGGCGTAGACGCCGTCGGCGCGCGGCGGAATGTCCCACGCCTTCGGGATCACACTGCGAACCTGGTCCGCCTGCCCTGCGAGCAAACTGCGAGCACCCAGCACGGCGGTCCCGGTCGAGGCCAGAACCCCTGCCGCCGCCAGCGCGGCTGTCGACTTGCGCGGAGCGTGTATCCCCACGACGCCAGTTTAGGTGCTGCTCCGACGGGATTCCGTCGCGACAGTGCCCCCGCGATTACAGACAGGTATCAGATCCGGTAAGAAATCAGATCGTTAGTTGTTATAGGTAACGCAGGTGGCAAGCTAAGTTACCGGGCTTAACCAAGAGGCTCCGGGACACGCATCTACATCGGCGTAGGGAGTGTTGACGATGACCGCACCCAGCAAGGTCCGGGCTTCTGCCCCTCATCGCGTTCATGCTGGTGGCGGGCATCCGCGCCGGTATCCGGTCTCCGATGGCGCACCCGTCGAGGTGGTCGAGAGCGGCCCCAGCATCGCCGCGCGACTGGTCTCGATGGGCACCCGCGTCACGATGTGGCCCACCCTGGCGGTGCTCAGCCACGTACCGCACTGGCCATGGCCGTTCGGCCTGGTCGACTTCGTCGCCCGAGCCCTGCTGCCCACCCCCGGCACCGTGCGGGCCACCGTCGGCCTGCCCAATGCGTCGGCCCAGCTGGTCCGCGCTCCCGGCGTGCTGCCCGCCGACGGCAACCGTCGCATCGTGCTCTACATGCACGGCGGTGCGTTCCTGACCTGTGGTGTGAACTCCCACAGCCGGATCTCGGTGGCCCTGTCGAAGTTCGCCGACTCGCCGGTACTGGTGGTCGACTACCGGCTGATCCCCAAGCACACGATCGGCCAGGCCGTCGACGACTGCTTCGACGCCTACCAGTGGCTGCGCATGCGCGGCTACGAGCCCGACCAGATCGTGCTGGCCGGCGACTCCGCGGGCGGCTACCTGGCGCTGACGCTGGCGCAGCGGCTGCAGGCCCTCGGCGAGGAGCCCGCCGCGCTGGTCGCGATCTCGCCGCTGCTGCAGCTCGACCACGAGCAGAAGCTGGCTCACCCGAACGCCCACACCGATGCGATGTTCCCGCCTCGGGCCTTCGACGCGCTCGTCGCGCTGGTCGCCCGGGCGGCCGCGAAGAACATCGTCGACGGCGAACCCGAGTGCGTCTACGAACCGCTCGACCACATCGAGCCCGGCCTTCCGCGCACGCTGATTCACGTGTCCGGGTCGGAGGTGCTGCTGCACGACGCGCGGTTGGCGGCGCGGCGACTGGCCGCCTCCGGGGTGCCGACCGAGGTGCGGGTGTGGCCCGGCCAGATTCACGACTTCCAGCTGGCGGCCCCGATCATCCCGGAGGCCAAACGCTCGCTGCGGCAGATCGGTGAGTACATCCGCGAAGCGACCGGCTGAACAAACCGGCGAGCGGCCTGACACGATGTAGGTATGCGAATCGCGTCGCACATCAGCGAGCTGATCGGGCACACCCCTCTGGTCCAACTGAACTCCGTCGTTCCGGAGGGCTCCGGCCTGGTCGCGGCCAAGATCGAGTACGTCAATCCCGGCGGCAGCGCCAAGGACCGCATCGCCGTGAAGATGATCGACGCGGCCGAGGCCAGTGGTGAGCTGAAGCCCGGCGGCACGATCGTCGAACCCACCTCCGGCAACACCGGTGTCGGCCTGGCCCTGGTGGCGCAGCGGCGCGGCTACAAGTGTGTATTCGTCTGCCCCGACAAGGTCAGCGAAGACAAGCGGAACGTGTTGCGCGCCTACGGCGCCGAGGTCGTGGTCTGCCCGACGGCGGTGGCGCCCGACGACCCGGACAGCTACTACAGCGTGTCCAACCGCCTGGTCGAAGAGATCGAGGGCGCCTGGAAGCCCGACCAGTACTCCAACCCGATGGGCCCGGCCAGCCACTACGAGACCACCGGCCCGGAGATCTGGGCCGATACCGACGGCAAGGTCACCCATTTCGTCGCCGGCGTCGGCACCGGCGGCACCATCACCGGCGCCGGGCGCTACCTCAAGGAGGTCTCCGGCGGCAAGGTCAAGATCATCGGTGCCGACCCCGAGGGCTCGGTGTACTCCGGTGGCACCGGGCGGCCGTACCTGGTCGAGGGCGTCGGCGAGGATTTCTGGCCCGCCGCCTACGACCCCGCGGTGCCCGACGAGATCATCGCGGTCTCCGACGCCGACTCCTTCGACATGACGCGCCGGCTGGCTCGCGAGGAAGCCCTGCTGGTCGGTGGCTCCTGCGGAATGGCGGTCGTCGCCGCACTCAAGGTCGCCCAGGAAGCCGGGCCGGATTCGGTGGTTGTGGTCCTGCTGCCCGATGGCGGCCGCGGCTACCTGTCGAAGATTTTCAACGACGGGTGGATGTCGTCCTACGGGTTCCTGCGGACCCGCCTCGACGGCTCGGTGGTCGAGCCGACCGTCGGCGACGTGCTGCGCGGCAAGTCCGGGGCGCTGCCGGATCTGGTGCACACCCATCCGTCGGAAACCGTGCGCGACGCGATCGGCATCCTGCGCGAGTACGGCGTCTCCCAGATGCCGGTCGTCGGCGCCGAACCTCCGGTGATGGCGGGCGAGGTGGCCGGCAGTGTCTCCGAGCGGGAACTGCTGTCCGCGGTGTTCGAGGGCCGGGCCAAGCTCGCCGACGCGGTGTCGGTGCACATGAGCCCGCCGCTGCCGTTGATCGGAGCGGGGGAACTGGTCAGTGCCGCGGCGAAATCGCTCGGCGAACGGGACGCGCTGATGGTGGTCGAGGAGGGTAAACCGGTCGGTGTGATCACCCGCCACGACCTGCTGGGGTTCCTGTCCGACGGGCCGCGCCGACGCTGAATTGGTCCTCGACCACATTGCGTTTTACCGCGATACGCAGGTAGTTCTCAGGTACATTTAGGCCGCTTCACCCCAGGTGATCACTCGCGAAGTGGAAGGCGCCATGACCGAACAACCTCCGGGTCCTCCGCCGGGCAACTACCCGCCGCCGCCTCCCGGGAACTACCCGCCGCCACCACCGCCGCAGGGTGGCTACGCACCCCCGCCGCCCGGCTACGCCGGCCCGCCCGCACCGGGCCAGCCGGTTCCGCAGCTGCCGCAGAGCGCATACACGTCCTGGTTCACCCGGGTGGTCGCCTGGCTGATCGACTACATCCCCGCCTACGTCGTCCTGGGCATCGGCTACGGCGTGCTGGCCGCGACCACCGACACCGCCTGTGTCACCGACGAGTCGGACTACGCCGTCGATGAGTACTGCGCGACCGGCACCTCGACCGCAGGGACGGTCGCTCTCGTCGTCGCCAGCCTGGTCGCGTTGGCCTTCGTGGTCTGGAACCTGGGCTATCGCCAGGGCACCACCGGCTCGAGCATCGGCAAGTCGGTGATGAAGTTCAAGGTCGTCAGCGAGAAGACCGGGCAGCCAATCGGTTTCGGCCTGTCGTTCGTGCGCGAGCTGCTGTACCTGGTGGCTTCCTACATCTGCCTCGGCATCGTCTGGCTGATCGCGGTCCTGTTCCCGCTGTGGGACAGCAAGCGGCAGACGCTCGCCGACAAGATCATGACGACCGTGTGCCTACCCCTGTAGACGAGGACTTTCGATGACGCAGCCGCCACCTCCGCCGGGCAACTACCCGCCGCCCCCGCCGGGGAATTACCCCCCGCCGCCGCCGGGTAACTACCCGCCGCCGCCCCCGCCGGGCGCCGGGGTGCTGCCGAAGGAGGCCTACACACCATGGATCACGCGGGTCGGGGCGTTCATCATCGACTCGCTTCCGATCGTGATCCTGTCCGGTGTCGGGCAGGGCTTGTCCTTGGCCACCGGGGAGAACAACTGCACCTCGACCAGCGGCGACGATGCCTACGGTGTGTACTGCACCTCGCAGCCGTCGACGCTGGGCCTGATCCTGTCGTTCGTGTTCAGCGTGGCCGCGCTGGCGTTCTGGGTGTGGAACTACGGCTATCGCCAGGGCACCACCGGCTCGAGCATCGGCAAGTCGGTGCTCAAGTTCAAGGTGATCAGCGAGAAGACCGGTCAGCCGATCGGTTTCGGGTTGTCGGTGGTGCGCCAGCTCGCGCACTTCGTCGACGCGATCATCTGCTACATCGGCTACCTGTTCCCGTTGTGGGACGCCAAACGGCAGACGCTCGCCGATAAAATCATGACGACGGTGTGCGTGCCGCTCTGACGGCTCGAGCCGATAGGCTCGAGACCGATGAGTGAGCAGCGCAGCGCCATTGACCGGCACCGGGCCCAAGGTTTCGCGACCAGGGCCATCCACGCCGGCTACCGTCCCGACCCGGCCACCGGCGCCGTCAACGCGCCGATCTATGCCAGCAGCACGTTCGCCCAGGACGGTGTCGGGGGCCTGCGCGGCGGCTACGAGTACGCCCGCACCGGCAATCCGACGCGCGCCGCGCTGGAGGCGGTGCTGGCCGCGGTCGAGGACGGCACCTTCGGCCGGGCGTTCAGTTCGGGCATGGCCGCCACCGACTGCGTGCTGCGGGCGGTGCTGCGCCCCGG
>JAEZIA010000165.1 GCA_023416315.1 Actinomycetes bacterium | reverse complement strand
CCAGCGCCGACTTGCCGGTGCCGGCCTTACCGCCGAGACTGACGATGCCGACCGACTCGTCGAGCAGCAGATCCAGGGCTACGCGCTGTTCGGCCGACCTTCCCCGGAGGCCGAACACTTCGCGGTCACCGCGGACCAGCTGAACCTTCTTGTCCGCATTCACCCGGCCCAGCGCGCTGGAGTTCGCGCCGAGCAGCCGAACACCGGTGTGGCAGGGCAGGTTCCGGGCTTCTTCCAGGTCGATCTCACCGTCGGCGAACACGGTGTCGATGTCCTCGCCCGTCACGTCGAGCTCGGTCATCCCGGTCCAGCCGGAGGTGATCACGTCCTGGGCGTGGTATTCGTCGGCCGCCAGGCCGACCGCACCGGCCTTGACCCGCAGCGGAATGTCCTTGCTTACCAACGTGACTCGCTTGCCCTCGGCGGCCAGATTGGCGGCGACCGTCAGGATGCGGGTGTCGTTGCTCTCGGTGCGAAAACCGGACGGCAGCACCATCGGATCGCTGTGGTTCAGTTCGACGTTGAGCGTTCCGCCTTGTGTCCCAATGGGTATCGGCTGATCGAGACGGCCATGCTCCAGGCGAAGGTCGTCGAACAGCCGCAGCGCCTGCCGGGCGAACCAGCCCAGCTCGTGGTGGTGGCGCTTGGCTTCCAGTTCGCTGATGACCACGAGCGGTACCACCACTTCGTGTTCGGCGAACCGGGTGCACGCCCACGGATCGGACAGCAGGACAGAGGTGTCGAGCACATACGTCCGAATGGGCGACTGCGAATCGGTCACTGGGCGCTCCTCAGGCTCACGCGGTCCCCGCGAACCCCTCGGCGGACACTGCGGCACCAGGACCGGGACCGGTCCTGTCGTAGTCGAAACGATAGGTACCGCCCGGACAGCAGAGCATGTCGCTAGCCATCGGAAGCGACGCTACTCCGGTCCCCGCCTGCGCGCCGATCAGGCGCGCCGCGTGGTGTCAGCGAACGATCTTCTTGAGTACCGACTCGTCGGCCAGACCCCATGCGGCGATGCGGTCGGCGACCACCTGGCGGGAGGTGTCGTAGTCGAAAATTCCGGCCTTCGCGACGTTCTGCAGCTTGTCGCGGTACTCCCAGATGTCGCCGCCGACCAGACCGAATCCGGCGGCGCGACGGGCAATCGCGTTGATGGTCGAGTCGCGGTGGGTTTGCAGACAGTGCGCGACGAGATTGGCGAAGAACTCTTCGTGCCGTTCCTCGTCCGCGGCGATCCGGCCGACCAAGCCGCTGAGCACCGGCTCCTCGATCCTGGCCTCGAGGTTGCGGGTGAACACCGCGTGCGCGCGCTCGTAGAGCGCCATGAACACCAGAGTCTCGATCTGGGTGAAGTTGTCCGCCCGGTAGCCGCGCATGACGTGGTTGACCCGGACGTCCTCGTTGGCGGTCGGGTCGAAGTTGCGGGTGACCACGAGGTAGTTGCGCAGCGCAATCGCGTGCAGGTTCTCCTCGGCGGTCCAGCGGCCAATCCAGCGGCCCCACTTGTCCTCGAGGATGAAGTGCTCGACCACCTCCCGGTGGTACCCGGCGAGATTGTCCTTGGTGATCAGCAGGATCTCCAAGGCGTCGACCACGTCGGCGGGCAGAGTGACCTGGGACGGGTCCCAGTCCTTGCCGCCGAGGAAGGCGAAGTTCTCGCCCTGGTCGAACGGAACATAGTCATGGCCGTACCACTCATCGGCGGTGGCCAGATAGCGGGCCAGATTGTCAGCGACAACCGGCTCAAGTTCGAGCGTCAGCGCATTCGCGACAGGTTTCTGTGCCATGCGGTTACATTAACTCAATTATGTGGGAATCGTAAAATTCCCGCCCGGCGTTTCGCGGACTAGAGGGTCAGCCCGGGGTAGAGCGGGTTGGCCGCCAACAGTTCGGCCGCGGCAGCGTGCACCCGGTCGGCGGTGCCGTCGGCCAGCTTGTACTTGGCCTTCGAGGAACCCTCGGCCTGCGTGTTGGACAACACGTCGACCACCAGCTCGGCGACCCGGTCGAACTCGGCGGGACCGAAGCCGCGGGTGGTCAGCGCCGGAGTGCCGAACCGGATGCCGCTGGTGTACCAGGCGCCGTTGGGGTCCGACGGGATCGCGTTGCGGTTGGTCACCACACCGGAGTCCAGCAGCGCGGACTCGGCCTGCCGGCCGGTCAGGCCGTAGGACTGGACGTCGAGCAGCACCAGGTGGTTGTCGGTGCCGCCGGTGACGAGCTTGGCGCCCCGCTTGACCAGGCCCTCGGCGAAGGCCTTCGCGTTGTCGGCGATCCGCTGGGCGTAGGCCTGGAACGACGGCTGGCGAGCCTCGGCCAGTGCGACGGCCTTGGCCGCCATCACGTGGGACAGCGGGCCGCCGAGCACCATCGGGCAGCCCTTGTCGACGGCCGGCGCGTATTCCTCGGTGGCCAGCACCAGGCCGCCGCGCGGGCCGCGCAGGGACTTGTGCGTCGTCGTGGTCGTGACGTGGGCGTGCGGCACCGGGTCCTCATCACCGGTGAAGACCTTGCCCGCGACCAGCCCGGCGAAGTGCGCCATATCGACCATCAGGGTGGCGCCGACCTCGTCGGCGATCTCACGCATGGTGGCGAAGTTGACCCGTCGCGGGTAGGCCGAATATCCGGCCACCAGGATCAGCGGCTTGAACTCCTTGGCGGCGGCGCGGACGGCGTCGTAGTCGATCAGGCCGGTCTCGGGGTTGGTGCCGTAGCTGCGCTGATGGAACATCTTGCCGGAGATGTTGGGCCGGAAGCCATGGGTGAGGTGGCCACCGGCATCCAGCGACATGCCCAGCAGCCGCTGGCTGCCCAGCCGCGCACGCAGCCGCTCCCACTCGGCCTCGGACAGGTCGTTGATGTGCTTGACCCCGGCATCGGTCAGCGCGGGCGCCTCGACGCGGGTGGCCAGGATCGCCCAAAACGCCACCA
>JAEZIA010000156.1 GCA_023416315.1 Actinomycetes bacterium | reverse complement strand
CCGGCGTATCAAAGGGATTGGCGATGATGGTCTCCGCGTTGTCGATCGCCTGCTGCAGGGTGAACAACACGTCGACCGTGCCCTGGATCAGCAGCGTCGGCGCCTTGAGCTGGTTGAGCAGCGAGGTGGGGCCGCTGCTGCTCAGCACCGCCTGTGCGGTCTGGCTCAGCACGCCGAGCAGATCCCCGGTGATGATGCCCAGGTAGATCTGGTTGTTGATCCGGGCCTTGGACAACACCAGCGAGAGCAACAGCAGCGAGGCGTAGGACGTCTTGAAGGCACCGTTGGGGTACAGCGAGTTGTTCAGCGAGTTCCACGAAATACCGGGGACGATCGCGTCGATCCGCGGGTCGGTGGCCGCGCTGGTCAGCTGGATACCACCGCCGTACGAGCCGCCGACCATCCCGACGCGGGGATCGTTCGCACTGTCGATCTGCGAATTGGTAAGTCCCGCAACCCAACTGACAATGGCCGAGACGTCACGTCCTTCGAAGAACGGGTTGTCGAGCTGTAGCACCCCGCCGGAGGCGAACTCGCCGCGCGGATCCCAGGTGACCACGTTGTAGCCGTTCTGGCGCAGGTCCGAGACGCCCGGCGTGAGCCCGCCGATGCCGTACTGCGTGAAGGGATCGGTCTGGCCGGCACTGGCCAGGCCGGGGCCGTCGAGGATCGTCGGTGCGGTGTTCGAACCGGTCAGGCCGAGCGCCGGGAACCAGTTGACGCTGATCAGAGTGCCATCGAAGGACGGCATTTTGTAGGTATAGGCCAGCGGATCGCCGGTGACGTTGTCCACCGACGGATTCGGCGTGAACGTCACGACCTGCGAGTAGCCGATCACCGGTGCCAGCAGGGTGCCCAGGACCGGGGTCTGGCGCAGGACGACGATGACCTGCCCGGCGAGGCCGCCGAGGATCGGGATGCTTGTCAGGGCCCTGTCGAACTGGGTGTTCTCGGCCACCAGAATCTTGAACTGCTCGGTGCCGGACGCGAGGATCGATTGGTTCGGCAGGTAGCTGAAGTTGCCGAGCACATAGTTGCTGTCTCCCGGCACCGACCAGGTGAGCTTGCCACCCTTGCTCGGGCCGCTGATCAGCGTGTAGGTCAGCGGATTTCCGGTTGACGTCTCCGCTCCGGTGGTGCCGTTGTAGACGCCTTGGTCGATGACCAAGGTCGGATCGATGGTGATCGGATTGCCCACCGCGGCGGCGTTCGGGCGCCGCTGAAGTGCGGCGAACGCGAGTGCGAGCGGCGAGTCGGCCGGCGCGGTCGGCAACCCACCGGAGAAGGGGTCGAGCACGTCGTGCAACGCGGCGGTCAGCACCCCGGAAATCGTCGCCGGAGTGGGCAGCTTCGGAGCCGGCGCGGCAACCGAAGTCACCGCTGCGGCAGTAGAATTCGTCGAATTCCCGGTCGGGGTCACGACCTCGGCACCGCCACCGGACTGGCCTTCCCGCGCGGCGGAGGACGATTCGCTGTTGTTTGCCGTCTGACCGGCCGCACGGGCGGGCTGACCGGACAGCGTGGAGTTGGCCGGCGATTGCGCCTGCCCGGCCTTCGAGTGCTTCGAACCGGCCTTGGCACCACTGGTGCCCGTCGCCTTGCCTGCCGCGGCAACGGCGGCCCGCTTCGACGAGCCGGTGGCCTTCGACGCCCCCTTCGTTCCGGTGCCAGACGGGCCGGAAGTCCCGCTTGAGGAACTCGAATTCGCGCCTCCCGCCGACGATCCCGTCGACGCGTCGGCCCATGCGACGCCATATCCCGAAGAGAACAGCGCGGCGCCCACTCCCAGGGCCACCGCCAATCCGCCAACCCGACCGACAAACCGTGATGCACCCATGACCCAACCTCCCGACCAACGGCGTGAAGCGCCTCAGCGGAGGGTAGACCCGCCGCCCTACTAAGGTCGGCGAAACGCAAAAATCATCGGCTGCTAATTTGCTGAGCGAATTGTCCGGCCCGGGTTGTGTTGAGCGGCAAGGGATCAGGCGTAGTCAAAATGCGTCGCGCCCATACCGTCCGGGGTGTTGTAGTCGATATAGACCGGACCGTGCTGGAAGGGCGCATAGCCGGTATTGATCAGCCCACTGGCAATCACCGTCGGGGCGTTGCGCGACGTGACGATGTAGGAGTACAGCAGCACGCCTTCGGGGGTGTACACCGAGATCCGGGTTCCCACCGGCACGCTGCTCTTGCCGCCGACCATCGAGGACAGGATCGTGCCGTACACGCCGCCGGAATCGATGATCGAGCCGACCTGCGTGGGCTGCGCGTTGCCGACCTTCACGTTCAGGTAGGCAACAGGCGCGCCGGAGACCGAGGTGCGGGTGGGCAGCGGGTTGGGGCCGAACACCATCACGCCGGCGATGCCGAGGAACAGGCTCTGGTACAGGAAGACGCCCTGGCTGAGGTCGCCGGGCAGCGCGGTGGTGGGAATGCTGGGGCCGGGGCCCGCCGCGTTGGCGCCGATGCCGAGAACCCCGGAGGCCCCGCCGAGGCGGTGGAAGAACGCCAGGGCTTCATCCTCATAGGCGGCGTCGACGATGTCGACGCTGGTGGGCCCGGTGACGATGCCGTTACCGAAGTTGACCGTCGTCGTGTAGCTCGTGAAGGCGTACGACAGCCCGCCGCTGTAGCCGGAGGTACCGGTTCCGGTCGGTGCGCCGAGCGGTGCGGCGTTGCCCACTGAGGCCATCGTGACGACAAGCCCCGACGAACCCGTGTCGACCAGCACCGGCGTGCTGCGACCGCCGTTGATCGTGATGTAGACGATCGGCTCGGTGGTCGCCCGCATCACCACCGGGACCAGCGCGTAGACCCGGCTGTTCAGCGCGGCCGTGCTGACCGCGTTCTGCACCGGGGTGATGGCACCGGTTCCTTCGAGAGCGCCGACCAGCGGCAGGAAAAGCCCGGCGGTGTTCAGTGCGGTGGTGGCCATCGTCGGCAACAAGAGGGCCCCGAGGAGACCGACCCCGGCGAGCTCATGCGCGATCGGGATGCCCGACGTCCTGGCGTAGAGCGCCTGCGCCGGCGCAATCGAGGTCCCCCAGGTGTTCAACGCCAACGCGGCCTGGGAGAGCAGGATCTGCGGCGCGATCGACACCAGACCGGCGGCGATGTTGCCGCTGGCCCACGTCTGCTGCTGCAACTGCGACTGCGCTTCGGCGATCTGCTGCAGAGCCAGGCTGACCGCCACATCCGCCACCACCGGCGGTGTCGCGGGCAGCCAGGAAGTGTTGCTAGGCGTGGGATTGGCGGCGACCGCCGGCACGGTGTCACTGCCGGCAGGCGCCGCCACGGTGGCCGCCGCGCGGACGCGGGCCGACTGGCCGGTCGAGGAAGTGGCCGCGACAGTGACGGTCGGCGTCGCTTCGGCCACCTCGGTGACGACGGCGGCGGCAGGAGCGTTGCTCGCCGCCGGGGACGCCGCTTTGCGGGACCTGACGTTTCCGCCTGACGAGCTCGCCGCACCGCGGCGGGCGGAGTGGGCGGTGGCTTTCTTCGGGGTGGCCGAGTCGGATTTGGTCTCCGACCCCGAGCTGTTCGACGCGCTGCTCGTCGACGCCTTACCCGCACCCGACCCGGCGCCGGTGTCGGCATAGGCGACAGCGGATCCGCTGGCCAGCGCGGCGCCCACGCCCAGCGTCACGGCGCCCGCACCCAGCCACGCGTACGGCTGACGGCGACCTCGCCGGGCGCGGCGCGTGCCTGTCCCGCCGGCCTGCCCGGTGTCGCTGTGCGTCATGGTCCCCCTTGTGCTCGCGTGCGCCCGCCAGGCTGAGACTTCCCTTAGCGAATTTGCTGAGTGTCTACCACACGCCGGCGGGGCGGCCTAACCAACCCGCCCGGCGAACCGCGCCGAACGTCACGCCAGGGCGGCGCTCGGCGCTCAGCACAACCCTGGCGTCACGGTCGCCGGGGGCACGGTCACTTCTTGGGGTTGCCCTCGTCATCCCAGTGGGCCGCGACCTTCTTGCTCGGCTGCACGCGCGGCGGTTCACCCGGCATTTTCGGATAGTTCGGCGGGTAGGGCAGATCGCCAAGTCCGCGCTCCTCGTCGGCCGCCACCATCTCCAGCAGCCGATCGATCGAGTGGGCAACAGAATCCAGCTCGGCCATCGGATCACCGCGCTTGGCGATCAGCGCCGGAACGGTGCCGATGGTGAAGTCGTCCGGTTCCGCCTCGGCCAGTTCCTCCCACGTCAGCGGCGTGGAGACGGTGGCGATGGGGGTGGCACGCACCGAGTACGCGCTGGCGAAGGTCCGGTCGCGGGCGTTCTGGTTGTAGTCGATGAAGATCCGTTGGCCGCGTTCCTCTTTCCACCACGAGGTGGTCACGAGGTCCGGCGCTCGCCGTTCGACTTCGCGGGCCAGCGCGATCCCGGCGCGCCGCACCGCGATGAAGTCCCAGTCGGTTCGAATGCGCACAAACACGTGCACCCCCCGTCCGCCGGAGGTCTTCGGGTAGCCGGCCAGCCCTAGCTCCTCGAGCACCGGCTTGAGGATGTCCAGGGCGACGGTGCGGGCCTCGCCAAAACCGGTGCCGGGCTGCGGGTCGAGGTCCACCCGCAGCTCGTCGGGATGATCGGTGTCCGGGCAGCGAACCTGCCACGGGTGCAGGGTCACCGTGCCCATCTGCGCGGCCCAGACGATCGCCGACGGGTGGGTCACCTTCAGCGCGTCGGCGGTACGTCCCGAGGGGAACGTCACCCGGCAGGTCTGCAGATAGTCGGGATGCTTTTCCGGAACCCGCTTCTGGTAGATCTCTTCGCCCTCGATGCCGTCCGGGAAGCGCTGCAGGTGCGTCGGCCGGTCCCGCAGCGCAGTCAACATGGGTCCGCTCGCGACGGTTCGGTAATACTCGACGAGCTTGCCCTTGGTGCCGTTCGAGCCCAGCTTCGGGAAGTACACCTTGTCCGGATTGGTGAACCGGACGGCGACGCCGTCGACGTCGATCTCTTCGGCCTTGGCCATTCTTACGAAGCTACCGGGGCCCGGCGCGGCTGGACGAGAATGAACCGATGCAACTTCCCGTCAATCCCCCGGTGTCGCCGATGCTGGCCAAGTCCGTGCCGACCATCCCGCCCGACGCCTCCTACGAGCCGAAGTGGGATGGGTTCCGGTCGGTGTGCTTCCGTGACGGCGACGATGTCGTCCTGGGCAGCCGCAATGAGAAGCCGATGACGCGGTACTTCCCGGAGCTGGTCAGCGCCGCACTCGCCGAACTGCCCGAGCGCTGCGTAGTCGACGGCGAGATCGTCATCGCCACCGGCAACGGTCTGGACTTCGAGGCATTGCAGCAGCGGATTCATCCCGCGGACTCCCGGGTCCGCATGCTCGCCGAGAAGACCCCGGCGGCGTTCATCGCCTTCGATCTCCTCGCGCTCGGCGACGAGGACTACACCGGGCGGCCGTTCAGCGAGCGCCGGGCCGCGTTGGTCGAGGCGCTCGCCGACGTCGGGCCGTCATTTCACGTCACCCCCGCCACCACGGACCCCGACACCGCGCAGCGCTGGTTCAACGAATTCGAGGGGGCCGGTCTCGACGGTGTGATCGCCAAGCCGCTGACGGTCACCTACCAACCCGACAAGCGGGTGATGTACAAGGTCAAGCACGAGCGGACTGCGGACTGCGTGGTCGCCGGCTACCGCGTGCACAAGTCCAGTGCCGACGCGATCGGATCACTGCTCCTCGGGCTCTACCGCGACGACGGCGCGCTGGCGTCGGTGGGCGTCATCGGCGCGTTCCCGATGGCCGAGCGTCGTCGACTGTTCGCCGAATTACAACCGCTGGTAACCGAATTCGATGACCACCCGTGGAACTGGGCGGCGCTGGAGGCGGGTGAGCGCACACCTCAGAAGAACGCCGGGTCGCGTTGGAACGCCGGAAAGGATCTCTCATTCGTTCCGCTGCGGCCCGAGCGGGTGGTCGAGGTCCGCTATGACCACATGGAAGGCGAACGGTTCCGGCACACCGCCCAGTTCAACCGCTGGCGCCCCGACCGCGACCCACGCACCTGCACCTACGAACAGCTCGAGCAGCCGGTCACGTTCAGCCTGGGCGATATCGTGCCGGGGCTCGGCTAGCGCGTCAGTGCGGCGATCGCGGCTTTGAGCTTGGCGGCGACTTCCTCGGCAACCGGTTGGAGCTGCGGTTCGTCGGTGACGTCCACCAGTAACTGCGGGTTCATCGCCTCGACGAGCGTGCTGCCCGAGTCGTCGGGGTCGCTGCGGACCACGACGTTGCACGGCAGCAACAGCCCTATCTGACGGTCCACCCCGATCGCCCGGTGCGCCAGCGGTGGGTTGCAGGCACCGAGGATCAGGTAGTTCTCCATGTCCTCGTCCAGCTTGTTCTTCATCGTCGCCTTGACATCGATTTCGGTCAGAACACCGAAACCTTGGTCTGCCAACGCCTTTCGGGTACGAGCGACAGCATCGTCGAACGACGCTTCCAGCTTGGTGGCCAACGCGATACTCATAACGACTCCTTTGTCGCCGGGGCTTAGGCGAGCGCGAGAAACAACTTTTCCAGCTCTGCTTCGGTCATGGGCTTGTCGGCGCCGGCGCCTTCACCGACAACGCATTCCCGCAATCCGGTGGCGACAATCTTGAAACCGGCGCGGTCGAGCGCGCGGGAGACGGCCGCCAGTTGCGTGACGACGTCCTTACAGTCGCGGCCCTGCTCGATCATCGCGATGACGCCTGCCAACTGCCCTTGCGCCCGCCGCAGCCGATTCAGGACCGCGTCGATGGCCTCTTGATCACCGACCATTCTCGTTCCCTTCATTCGCGTGATCACCCGCTTGCCAGCTTATACCCGAGGGGGTATATTCGCCAGCAACCCTCATATACCCCTGTGGGTATAGACCACCCGGAATGGTGAGAAACCCCCCGCCGACGCCCGAACAGCCTGGTCAGGAGGCCGGCGCGAGCTACCGCGGTGCGCACCGACGCCAGTTGACCTCGCCTGCTTCGACTTTGCAGACCGTGCCGGTGATTGCTTGTGGTGATGCTCGGAGTGGAACTGCCGACCGCTATCGGCACCAGTGGTCCTGTGCTGAGCCGCTAGTCGAGCGAACCCGGAGGCCGCGAGACGCATTGCGCCGAGTACAGCTCGACACCGAGCTTGTTCATCAGCTCCAGCTGGGTCTCGAGGTAATCGATGTGGTGCTCCTCGTCGGCGACGATGTCCTCGAAGAGGTTCGCCGTGGTCGAGTCCTGCTTCT
>JAEZIA010000103.1 GCA_023416315.1 Actinomycetes bacterium | reverse complement strand
CGGCAAGGGCAGTCTTCGCGGCGATGTGTTTGAGCGTCATAGTGCTACTCCTTCGTCATTGGGTCTGCGTCGTATGCCGGATCGCATGCGACACGTTCTCGCAGACATCGGGGACAGGGAACGGACTATGTCGGCGCCTCATCGTCAAGCGCTGATCCAGAACCCAACCGGTATATCGGGGCGGTCCACGGCTGCGTTACGCCTCAGGAATGGTTCGACAGGCCGCTAGTTGACTCAAGTCAGCGGCTTTGGAGCGGTAGCGACGCGATATCGTGGGGGCATGTCGATGGCTGACAAAGTGTCCGGGCGCGAGACCAAGCGGCTCCAAACCCGAGAACGGCTGATGGGTGCGGCCATCGCCGAGTTCAAGCGGTCCGGGATCGCCGCGGCCGACGTCGGCGCGATCGTCACCGCCGCCGGTGTGGCGCACGGAACGTTCTTTTTCCATTTCCCTACAAAGGAACACGTGCTCCTGGAGCTCGAACGCCGCGAAGAAGAGCGCATCGCCAAGCAATTCGATCGCTATCTGGCGGAATCCGACCACGCTCTCGGATCGATTCTGCACGAAGCGGTCCGCCTGGTGATGGGGTTGGAGCGCCGTCTCGGCGCGGTGTTGTTCAAAGACTTTCTTGCACTGCACTTCTCGCAGACACGTCCGACGGACGAAAGCAAGGAGCACCCGGTCGTCGTCGCGGTGGCCCGAGAGATCGAGCGGGCCCAGCAGCTCGGCGACGTGGATTCCACGGTGATTCCGATCAACAGCGCCGTGTTCTTTCTTCTCGGCCTCTATGCGCTGCTCACTACCACGCGCGACTGGCCGGCCCAGCGCGCACTGATCGACGACTATGTGATCAGGACGCTCCGGAGTATTGAGTCTCGCTAGTTTTACTGACTATAGTCAGTTTCCGTGAGCCTGGCTTCGTCCATACCCGCTGGCAGCGGACTCGATGAGCACATGGCCGAATCGCGGCTGGCGCAACGCCAGGCCGACCGGTGGCTGATCAGCGGCAGCATCCTGATCGGCACCGCCGCGCTGGGGATCTTCGGCCTGCCGTTGTTTCTGCGCGGCGTGTGGCTGTTGCGACGGGCGCAACGCCAGGGGCTGACGGTGCGGCCGATGCTGGTCACCCTGCTCGGCTATCTGGTGATCGTCGACGCCGCGATCAACGCCGTCGGCTGGGCACTGGACATGGTCGGCAACCACACCTTGCTGGCCCGGGTGCTGCTGACCGGCTGGGGCAACATGTTCGACGCCGGATACTTCTGGCATTTCAACGAAATGTGGGTCGGGGGTGCGGCCGGACCCGGTGAGAAGGGGTGGGAAGTCGGGCTCATCTTCACCGTTTTCACGATGCGCATCGCCGCGGCGATCGGCTTCCTGCAGATGAAGCGGTGGGGTCATCAATGGATGGTCGTGACGTGCTGGATGGGCGTGGTGATCTGGTGCGGCTACGTGTTCAACATGACCATGTATGCCGACGTCCGTTACGCCGGAGTGGTGTTTCCGGTGATCGGCTGGTGGCTCTACGACATCTTCTACATCACCCCGTTCTTGGCAATCCCGTATCTACACACCGTCAACCGCGAAATCTTCTCCGACTAGAAGCGAGGCAGTTCATGGGGTATCTCTGGGAAATCCTGCGCTACGTCGGCGCATGGGGCGGCACGATCGCCATCATCGCGTTCTGGTACTGGATGTTTTCCAACATCGGCACGTTCTGACCTGTGACCGGATTGGCCGATGTCCGCGCGGCGGTGCTCGAGCGCAGCTGCGCCGTCACCGCTGTCGTGCTGAGCGACGGGCGCCGCAGCGGCGTCCGGCTCGTGACCGGCGAGCACCGCGCGTTCGGTATGAACGCGACACTGGACCACGTTCACGTACCGTTCCCCGCGATCGGTGGCACGTGGACTCGGCGAACCGTGACCTGCGGTGTGGCACTGCAATGTTCGCCGTCGAAAGAGCGGATCACGGGCTATCGGTTGAGCGGCCTGTCGGCCCGCGAGCTGCAGGCACTCATGCTCGTCGAGGCAAGTGCGGCACTGGGCTGGATCGCAGCCCGCTGGCCGGGGCTGGTCCCGGAGATGCGCCGGGCGCTGCCCAATCTGGCCGTCGGTTCGGCGGACGCCACGGGTGATCAGCTGCTGAACGAAGCAATCACGCTGGCGCGCAACGCCGGACACCTCGCTACCGACCCGCTGATCGGCCGGCTGCCACTGGTCCATACCGCGCCGAACGGACTCGGTGATACGCTCCGGCGAACCTTCGGGCGGATGCCATGGACCTCGACGCAGAAACGCCTGCCCCGACCCTATTCGGTGCCAGTCGGCGGCGATGGTGGAGTCCGCAATTCGAACCTGCCACCGCCAAGCCGTCCGCAGGACAACGATCTCGACATCAGTCCCGATCATCGCCCGGGCATCCCGTACCCGGAGTGGAATGCCTGGACCAAGCGCTTCATGCCCAATCATGTTGCGGTGCTGGAACGGTGCGAGCCTCACCGGACGTCAAAGACCGGGGAGGTCACCGTCGATCTGCGGAAGTGGTTCGAGGAGCACACTCATCGAGCGATGAGGAACCGACTCGAAGACGGCTCCGATGTCGATGTCGAGCAGTACGTGGCTCACTACATCGACCTCGCCACCGGCGAGGCGACCGAGCCGCGCATCTTCCGCGAGCTGTCGCCGATCAGCCGCGACGTCACCACGGCTCTACTGCTGGACGGCAGTTCGTCGCTGGGCGTCCACGGTGGCCGCGTCTTCCGGCTGGAGCTGGCCTGCGCCGACGCGCTGTCGCGGGCGATGAACCTGGCCAAGCAGCGCCACGGCGTATTCGTCTTCACCGGTAACACCCGCCACCGGGTCGAGGTGCGCTGCCTGAAGGACTTCGATGACCCGCGGTTCGCGCCACCGAGCACGCTCGGCCTGCAAACCGGCGGCTACACGCGCCTCGGTGCGCCGTTGCGCCACTTGACGTCTCGGCTGCTGGCCCAGCCCTCCGAGCGGCGGCTGCTTATCGTGATCGGGGACGGGCTGATCTCCGACGAAGGTTACGAGGGCCGCTACGGGTGGGCCGACGCCGCGCATGCGGTCGCCGAGGCCAACGACGCCGGCGTCTCGGTGTATTACATCGGCGTCGGGCCCACCAGAGTCGACCCGTTGCCGGAGGTCTTCGGTCCGCGGCGGTCCCAACGCATCCGACGGGTCGACGATCTGCCGCGGGTGCTGGCCGGAGTCCATCGCGAATTGGTGAGCGTATGACCGACACTTATTTCGCCGCAGGCAATGAAGTCAAGCTTTTCGAGCAGGCTTTTCATCAGCGCATCCCGGTCATGCTGACCGGCCCGACGGGATGCGGCAAGACGCGGCTCGTCGAGCACATGGGGTTGTTGCTTGGCCGGCCCGTCGTCACCATCAGCTGCCACGACGACCTCACCAGCTCGGACCTCGTCGGGCGGTTCCTGGTGACCGGGGGCGATGTGGTGTGGACGGACGGACCGCTGACCCGAGCCGTAAAGGCCGGTGCCATCTGCTATCTCGACGAAGTGGCCGAAGCCCGCCACGACTCGCTGGCGGTGCTGCATTCGCTCACCGATCACCGCCGGACCCTGTATCTGGACCGCGCCGGCGAAGTGGTCCGTGCGCCTGCGACATTCATGCTGGTGTGCTCGTACAACCCGGCATACCGCAGCTCGCTGAAAGAACTCAAACCCTCGTTCCGGCAGCGGTTCGCGACCCTGGCGATGCACTATCTGCCGCCGGACCGGGAGGCCGACGTCGTCGTCGCCGAAACGGGGGTCGGCCTGGCCGTCGCGCAGCGTCTGGTTCGATGCGCGGTGGCAATTCGCACCGCCGACGAGGCGTTCCACTTCGAGCCGCCGTCAACCCGGGTGCTCGTCACGGCCGCGCAGTTGATCACCTCCGGCGCAACAGAGTGGGAGGCGGCCGACGCGTGCATCCTTGCCCCGCTGAGCACCGACGGCGCGATCAGTGACGGTTTACGAGAAGTCGCGGCAGCCTGTCTGACCGGTGCGGATATCTAGAAAGGTGGAGTTGGCGTGGACCAGAAAGAGCGTAAGCGTAAGCGGGCACTGATCGTCTTGCAGGTGGTTATCTACGGCTACCTGCTGGTGATGTTCGGCATCCAGCTGTACATGTCCTTCGCCCGCGGCTGGTGGGAGTTGTGACCGCATCCTCGATCAGCCGATCCGAGGGCGCCCTGCGCCTCGAGGATCACGACGAGCAGTCGCGGCTTGCCCAGCGCCGCGCCGACAAATGGATGATCGTCGGTGCCGCGCTGATGGGCATGTGGGCACCCGGAATCTTCGGGCTGCCCATCTTCCTGCGCGGGGTCTGGCTGCAGCGGCAGGCCGCCCACGCCGGTCTGTCGATGCGGCCGATGATCGTCACGCTGATCGGCTACCTGGTGTTGATCGACGGGATGCTCAACAGTTTGGGCTGGGCGCTGGACCTGGTTGCCAACCACACCCTGATCAACCGCGTGCTGATGGTGGGCTGGGGCGCGATGTTCGACGCCGGGTACTTCTGGCACTACAACGAACTGTGGATCGGCGGGGCGGCCGGGCCGGGCGAGAAGTCGATGGTGTTCGGAATGATCCTGACAGTCTTCGCGATGCGGTGCGCCGCGGCGATCGGCTTCCTGCAGATGAAGCGGTGGGGCCATCAGTGGATGGTGGTCACCTGCTGGATGGGGGTGCTGATCTGGTGCCTCTACGTGTTCAACATGACGATGTACGCCGACGTCCGGTTCGCCGGTGTGGTGTTCCCGGTGATCGGCTGGTGGCTCTACGACATCTTCTATATCACCCCGTTCCTGGCGATCCCCTACCTGCACACCGTCAACCGCGAAATCTTCTCCGACTGAAGGAGTTAACGTGACCACATCACCGGATGCCGTGGACGAGAAGAAGATTGACGACCTTCCGCCCGGCACGACCCCGTACTACGCGCGGATGCACAAGTGGATTAAGCGCGCGGTGCTGGTGTGTCTGGTCGCACTGGTCATCGAAGGCGCGTTCACCCTGCCGTTCATGGCGGTCTACTACGGCTACCCGACGCTGAGCCTCACCGAGATCTGCAGCGAGTTGTTGAAAGTCCGCTACTCCGACGACGCCCTGGAATGCAAGTTCCCCTACCCGCCGCTGGGGCCACCGGAAGGCGCCGAGGGCAAGGACACCGCCCAGGACGAGTGGGGGGTCCAGCCGACGCCCAAGTACCACCGGATCGGATTCCGTGAGCTGGTGCGGATCCACGATGAGCGCATCGCGAGGCAAGGACACTAAGCTCTCGCCGATGAGCGGATGGGTCGTCAGCCACGTCGCGCCGGGACTACTCCTTGTCGCATTGATCGTCGTCATCGCCGGCGGTGCGATGCTGCTCACCACATGGGTCCGGCGACAGTTCCCTGCGCTCAACCGGGACGAACACAATGACGTCACCAAGTTCACCTACACCTTCATCGGGTTCATCTACGCCTTCCTGATCGGCTTCGTCGTCTCGTCGATGTGGGGACAGATCAGCGGCACCGATTCCAACGCCCGCACCGAGGGCGCGGCAGCGGTCGAAATGGCCAGAAAGCTCGATGCGTTCGACACTGCCGACCGTGACCGGATCCGACAACGCCTGCTCGACTACGAGAAGGCGGCCATCGCGGAGTGGGGCGACGGTCGCGGCGTGCGGCTACCCGAGACCGACCGAGCGCTGGCTCAGCTGTCGGAGGCCTACCAGCAGGTGGCGGCCACGACCGACAGCCAGAAGAGCGCACTGACGACCTCGCGCGCCAGCCTGGACACGATCAGTCAAGCCCGCACGGTCCGATTGCTGACCGCCCGGGAAGACACCGGGCCGCCGTGGCCGTTGTGGGCGGTCATCTTCCTCACCAGTGCGATGGTTGTCGGCACCGTCGTGATCTACGGCGTGGAGAAGGCCGGGATGCACTACCCGATGGTGGGGATCGTCGGGCTGGTCGTCGCGACCAATCTGTTCCTGATACTCGAGCTGTCACATCCGTTCATCGGCGGGATCTCGACAACGCCGGATCCGCTGTACGAGGTGATCTCGGTCCTCAACGGCTGACCGTGCCCGGCGCCAACGCCGGGCCGATCCAGCGGTGCAGGTAGGCGCGCAGTTCCGCACCAGTGCGCGGCGGTTCGGGCGGCGCGACGACCATCGACTGGATCAGCCGCAGCAGCAGCTCGATCAGTTCGTCGATCGCCCGGTCGTCGTAGCCAAGTTGATCCCAGTCGATCTGGGCGTGATGCAGGATCGCCCGGCAGCGTGCGATCACCTCGCCGGTCAGCATCGCCCGGCTGAACATGTTGGACCGGTCATTGGCCAGCAGCAGTGCCAGATGTGGTTCCTGCGGTAGCCGCTCGATGATGTGGGCGACCACCTCGATGAGCTGGCTGGTGACGTCCATGTCCGCGACCACCCGGTCGATCTGGGTGATGAAGCCACCGAGTGCGGCTTCGGCTGCGGCGGTGAACAATTCGTCGGTACCAGCGAAGTAGCGGTATACCGTCCTGCGGGTGATCCCCAGCGCGTCGGCGATTTCGGACACGGTGGTCTGCGCCGCGCCCCGGCGATCGACAAGGCGTAACGCGGTGTCGACGATGCGCTTTCGCGCCTCGGCGTCATCCGCGGGAGGCCTACCGCCCCAGCCTTTTCGCGCCATCGCGTCTTGACTCTTCCTTTCGATTGCCCCAAGAATACACGCATGACACACGAATGCGTCTTGTGTGTAATGACTCGAATGAGGGAGACGCGATGACGGCCCTGACAGTCCGCAGGCCCAAGTTCGACTTCACCGGCGAGGTCCCATGGGAGTGGAATCCGGCCAATCCGCAGTTCTCGTTCTTCATGAACGCGACCTCGATCATCGCGATCTGCTTCGAGCAGATGATCGTGGCCGCCGTGCAGGAGGCCATGCCGCTGATCACCGACCCCGACGTGGCCGCCGAGGCGACGGCGTTTCTTCGCCAGGAGGCCCAGCACTCCAGCACCCATCGCAAGCATGTCGCCGCGCTGATCCGCCGGTATCCGGGCCTCCAGCAGACGTTGGACGCGGCGACGGGCAGCTTCGAGCACGTCACCGAGACGGCGCCACTGAAGTTCCGGTTGGCCTACATCGCTGATCTGGAGGCCACCTTCACCCCCAGTTTCAAGATGATGCTCGACAACGAGGCGACGCTGTTCCGCCCCGGCGATGAGCGGGTGGCATCACTGCTGCTGTGGCACTTCGTCGAGGAGGTCGAACACCGGAGTTCGGCCCTGGTGGTCTATGACGCGGCCATCGGGGACAGCTGGTACCGGATCAGGGCGCTGCCTGCCGTCGTGCGACACCTGGTCGGGGTGGCCCATATTATCGCCGACGGTGTGAATGAGCATGTGCCCGAGGAAGATCGGAAGGTCGATGCCCGCACCTTTTTGCCGGCGTTCAGTCTGCGTGAGACCGTCACGCAGCGACTGACGCGGCGGCCGGCTGCGATGCCGTCCGCGTTCGCGACCGTGCCTCGTCGCGAGCGCCTCATCGCGGCTGCCCGGGTGTTGTTGAGTCAGACCCCGTTTCACGACCCCGCCAACGACCGATTGCCTGCGTTCGCCGACCGATGGTTCGCCCGCTGGGAGGCGGGCGGCGACGTCACCCGGTGGTACACCGGCCGACCGCTCGCCGAGGATGCGTGATGGGCGAACAATGCACGGCCGCCTTTGACGCGATCGCCCGACCACTCGGCGGCTTCAGCTGTGAGCATGCGCCCGCGGTGGTGCACCTGCGCAACCCACTCGCGCTGAGCAACTGGACCCTGCCGGTGCTCGAATCGATGATGGTGGCGGGAGCGGTTCTGGCGCTGGTCTACTCGATTCGCCGGCTTCGCCGCGCCGGTGACCCAACCAACCTGGCGTTGTGGTTCGCCACTGTGCTCTACCTGTTCGTGATCGAGATCCCGCTCTACTTCCCGAACGTGTTCGGCATCCAGGACCAAATCGGAGTGGTCTTCGCGCACAACGTCTACACCGTGCAGTTCCTTTTCGACCGGCTGCCGCTCTACATCGTCGCGCTCTATCCCGCGGTCGTCACGCTGGCGTTCGAAATCGTCCGCAGTCTCGGGGTGTTCCGGGACCGCGGTGTGGTGGTCGGGGCGATCTGCGTCGGCTTCGTGCATCACTGCCTCTACGAGATATTCGACCAACTCGGCCCGCAGATGCGGTGGTGGGCCTGGAACACCGACAATCCGATCAACCACCCGTTGTTCACCTCGGTTCCGATGACGAGCGTGTTCCTCTTCGCCACCCTCGGCCCCATCGTGGTGACGCTGCTCGTCATGCTGCTCGTCGGCCGCGCGAAGCCGACGGGCAGCGGGCTCGCCTGGCGTACGGTGCTGGCCGGTGCCCTGGTGCCGGTCGGGCTGGCCGTGCTGAGCATCCCGACTTCGCTGTTCGGTGGTGGCGACCCCAACACCACCGCGCAGGCGGTCATCTTCACAGCCGAGCTCGCGATCGTCGCGCTGATCGCGGTGCCGGTCCTCGTGAGGCAATGGCAGCAGACCCGCGACGAGCGTGAACCCAGTGACTTCGTCCGCGTCTTCGGGCCGGTCTATCTCGGTGTCCTGACCGCACTGTGGGTCAGTGCGGTCGGTGACTATTCCTCGGCCACCGACGGCATCACCACTGATGGCACGCCGACCGGCAGCCTGGGCTATACCGTGTTCTGCTTGGTCGTGTCGGTGCTGGCAGTCCTTTCGAACGTCGGTGCCACGAAGCGCTCCAACACTTCTCGCTCCGCACGCACACTCGCCACCGGGTGGTAAGCCAACGCGACCACGACGCGCACGATCCACTGTGCCGCGTAGGGATCGTCGTCGGACTCTGATTGCCGAGTCTGCTGGTGCGCCAACTCGAACGACTGCAGCTGACGCTGGCCGTGTCCCTAGCGCGTGCTCCCGCCGACCTCGGCGGGCAGCGGCGGCGGCAACGGCGTGGTCGACGTGGGCGTGGTCGCGGTCGTGGTCGCAGGAGTGGAGGTGGCCGGCGTCGTCGACGACGTGGCCGGTGACTGCGACGCCAGCGGACCGTGGAAGTCGACCCATGACTCCTTGCGAATCACGGTGCCCCCGGACTTGACCAGCAGCGAGGTCGAACTCACCGTGTAGGTGATGCCGTCGTTGGTCGCGGTATAGGACCCGTCGCCCGAGCTGGACGCCGACACGATCAGCTTGGCGCCGTCGCGCACCCGCACACCGCGGTACTGATACCCGCCCGACGTCTTGCAGATCGCCACCCGGGAGCTGTCGGTGCTGCCGAACAGCACCGCGGCGTCCGAGCAGCGCGCGGTTGAGTCGAGGTAACCCTGGGAGTCGAAACTGGGGGCGGCGCCGGCACTCGGTAGTGCGGTGAGCAGGACGGCGGCGCAGGCCGAGGCCGCCGCGACACCGGCGGCGCGAATCGCATGAGAGAACATCGCTTTCCACGACACCACGGGTGGGCAGAGCCCGCCGCTGCCGATGCCGAGAAACAACGAGATCGTTAGGTCTCCGCAATCAGACCCGACACTTTGTAGACAGTTTTGCGCTTCTGTACTGTGACCGAGCGCACACCCGGTACAGTCCGTGTTCGGCATCACAGACGGGGGTTTCGAGATGGAGTTCCGAATGCGAGATAGCAGCGTGCGGCCCGGGTCGCGTCGCGCACTGAAAGCGCTCGCCACGGTCGTGTCGGCCGTTGCACTGTTCTTCATGTCGGCGCTGCCGGCCTGGGCCGCCGACACGATCACCCTGACCTGGGTGCGCCACGGCGAGTCCTACGGCAATATCGCCGGCGCCGGCATCGACACCAAAGTGCCGGGGCCGCATCTCACCGCGGTCGGTGAGGCGCAGGCCGTCGCCGTCGCCGCGCAGCTTCAAGACGGCGGTTACGACAGCATCTACATCTCGGACATGGTCCGCACCAGCGAGACGGCGGCGCCGCTGGCGGCCGAACTGGGACTCACCCCCACGCAGAAAGGTGGCTTCCGGGAGATCAGCGCGGGCATCTTCGAGGGCTCGCCCATCGACAGCGGATTGGGGCGTATCGGCTACTTCCTGATTCCGGCCGCCTGGAGCCTGGGGCTGCGCAGCCTGCCCATCCCGTTGGGGGAGACCGGCAACGGCTTCGAGGCGCGGGTCAACGGTGCTATCGATGACATCATCACCGACGGGAACGTCGCGCCGGTGATCTTCTCGCACGGCGCCACGATCATGGCGTGGACGATGATGAACGTCGACAATCCGAATCCGCTGCTGGTGCTGACCCATCCGTTGGGCAACACCGCCGTGGTGGTGGTCACCGGCAACCCCGAGGACGGCTGGACGTTGGTCAGCTGGGACGGCATCGACGTCGATCCCAACCCGTCGCTGGTGACGAAGCTGTTCGTCAACACCCGGGATCTGATCGTCGCGCCGCAGGCCGCGGTCTACAACGTCGGGCAAGCCCTCCGGACCGGTGATATCGCCCAGGTGGTCGCGGCCGTGCGCGACGGTGTGGTCAGCGTTGTGAAAGCCGGCGTCGACTTCGTCGCGAACTCGGTCACCGATATCGCGGAGGCGATCCGTGGCGGCCTGCCTGCCCCGGGTGCCGCATCGGTCAATGCCCGTGCGGCCAAGGTGAAGTCGTCGGCAGTGACCGAGGACGCCGCCGTCGAGGCGACCGATCTGACCGACGGCAACAAGGCCGAACCCGGCAAGGTCAACACCGGCTCTGCTCGGAAAGCGTCCAAGGCGGATCGGTCCACCCAGACCGCGAGCACCGGCAAAAGCTCGGGAGCCAAAAAGGGCACCGGCTCCAGCGGGCGGACCGGCGCGCAGAAAGCGGCTGCCTGACAGCCGCTTTCTGCGGTCAGCCGAGATACTTCGACTCGAGCACCAGATCAGGTACCAGCTTCTGGTACTCCATGTGGGTGCGGTGCTCGATCGTCTCCCAGTCCTTGCCCTGCTGCTCCCGCATGAACGCCCGGTACTTCGGTGAGCCGGGGATGCCGACGTTGTCGGCCACAACCACGGCGCCCCGGCGCAGCCAGCCGCGTTCGACGATGCTGAGCAGATCCGCGAGGTAGGCGTTCTTGTCGTGGTCGATGAACAGGAAGTCCAGGGCGTCCTCGGCGAAGCCGAAGTCGTCGCGCAGGGTGTCGAGAGTCCGGCCGCCGTCGCCGATCGTTCCGACCACACAGGTGATGCGGTCTTCGACGCCGGCGTGCGCCCAGATGCGCCGAGCCACTTCGGCGTTGGCCGAGGCCAGCTCGACCGAGTACACGTGCGCTGACGGCGCGGCGCGGGCGATTCGCAGCGCGCCGTAGCCGCAATACGTACCGAGTTCGAGAGCCAGCCGCGGATCGGCGCGGCGCACCGCGACGTCGAGCAGCTTGCCCTTTTCGTCACCGATGTTGACCAGAAATGACTTGGCGTAGGCGTATTCGTCGATGGTGGCCAGCACGCTGTCGACATCACCGCGCCGGGCGTTGGCCTCGACGTAGTCGGCCGCCGCGGCCTCGCGCCCGTCCCCGATCTGACCGGTCTTGGTGAAGTTGCGTATCCCGATGCCGGTGCGCAATACCGACCATCGCAGCAGTGGCAAACGCTGGCGAAGATTCATGGACCCACGCTACGTTGTGCTCTCGGGTGTCTCGGAGGTTGTGTGCGGGCAATGTCGTCATCGCCCGCCGCTCGAACAGGCGGCGGCCGGATAGTCCTGGCCGTGGGTTACGGCCTGCTCTGCCATGCCCTGTTCACGGTGGCCGTGGCCGCAATGATGGCCGCGATGTACTTCGGGATGAGCCGCTCCTTCGGCACGCTGTCGGCCCCGTGGAGCTGGGCGGCCAACCTCGCGCTGCTATTGCAGTTCCCCGTCGTCCACTCGTTGTTGCTGACGAACCGCGGCCGGGCGGTGCTCGGCATTCTGGCCCCGCGCGGCACCGGCGCCACCTTGGCGCCGACGACCTATGTGATCGTCGGTTCGCTGCAGCTCATCGCGCTGTTCGCGCTGTGGTCGCCGAGCGGAACGATCTGGTGGCAGGCGCAAGGGCCGGCGCTGACGGTCGTCGTCGCGCTGTACGTGTTCGCCTGGCTGCTGCTCGGCAAGTCCATGGCCGATGCCGGCCTCTCGCTGCAGACCGGCAGCCTGGGCTGGGTGGCGCTGTTGCGTGGCCGCAAGCTGATTTTTCCGAAGATGCCGACGACGGGTCTGTTCCGCCTGACCCGGCAGCCGATCTACGTCGCCTTCACCCTGACGGTCTGGACCGTGCCCACCTGGACTCCCGACCAACTGCTGCTGGCCGCCGTGTTCACCGCGTACTGCCTGGTGGGGCCGCTGTACAAGGAGGCTCGCTTCCGTCGGGTCTTCGGCGCGACGTGGGAGACCTATGCGCGTAACGTGCCGTATTGGTTACCGTGGCCACGTAGGCCACGAAGCCGTTCGGGGAAGCGTTGTGAACCTACTGCTGATGACGTACGTGTCAGCAGAAGGCAGGGCTGAAACCGAAGGACAGATCATTGCTGCGTGCGATCGCCCGGCTAGCAATTGCCGCTCCGCGCCGCGTCATCGGCGTCGCGATCCTCGTCATGGTGGCGATCGGCATCTTCGGCGTGCCGGTCGCCAAGCATCTGTCCCCGAGCGGCTTCGCTGACCCCAACGCCCAGTCTTCGCAGGCCACCGACCTGTTGACCGACAAATTCGGGCAGGGCGACGTGCAGCTGCTGGTGGTCGTCTCCGCCGGCGATCGCTACGACAGCCCGACCGCACGGGCGACGGCCCTCGACGTCATCGACCAGATGAAGCGGACCGGTCACGTCATCGGTATCAGCTCGGCGTGGACCTCCCCGCCGCAGGTCGCGGCGGCGATGGTCAGCCGCGACCAGAAATCCGGCCTCATCATCTGCGGAATCACCGGATCGGAGAGCGACCAGCAGACCTACACCAAGGACCTCGCCGACCAGATCATCGGCGACCGCGACGGCGTCAGCGTGCGGGCCGGCGGCACCGCGATGGTCAACCTGCAGGTCACCGAGCAGTCTCAGCACGACCTGCTGCTGATGGAGTCGATCGCGATCCCGCTCAGTTTCCTCGTCCTGGTGTGGGTGTTCGGCGGGGTGTTCGCCGCCGCGCTGCCGGTCGCGGTCGGTCTGGCGGCGATCGTCGGCGCGCTGGCGGTCCTGCGGGTGACCACGTTCTTCACCGACGTCTCGATCTTCGCGCTGAACCTCACCACCGCGATGGGACTGGCGCTGGCGATCGATTACACGCTGCTGATGATCAGCCGCTACCGCGACGAGCGGGCCGAGGGCGCCGATCGCGACAAGGCACTGATGCAGACCATGGCCTCAGCCGGACGCACCGTGCTGTTCTCGGCCACCACCGTCGCACTCTCGATGGGCGCGATGGTGATCTTCCCGATGCACTTCCTGAAGTCGTTCGCCTACGCCGGCGTGGCCACCGTCGCCTTCGCCGCGCTGGCCGCGATCTTGATCACGCCCGCGGCGATCAGCCTGATGGGGGACCGGCTCGACTCGCTCGACGTGCGCAAGCTGGTCCGCCGCATACTGGGCAGACCCGAACCCACCGGGAAACCTGTCGAAGAGCAATTCTGGTATCGCTCAACGAAATTCGTGATGAAGCGAGCGGTGCCGATCGGGCTGGCCGGGGTGGTGCTGCTGGTGGTCCTCGGTGCGCCCTTCCTCGGTGTCCGGCCGGGGTTCCCCGATGACCGGGTGCTACCCACGACTGCGTCGGCCCATCAGGTCGGTGATCAGCTGCGCAGCCAGTTCACCAACAACTCCGAGACCGCCATCCCGGTGGTGATCGGCGACGCCAACGGGCTGTCCGAGGCCCAGATCGCCCGCTATGCCGCCGACTTGTCGCGGGTTCCGGACGTGCCGTCGGTGTCGGCGCCGATGGGGTCGTTCGTCGGCGGAAACCTGGTCGGCCCACCGACGGCGGCCACCGGCCAGGAATCGGGAAGCGTACTGCTCACGGTGGAAAGTGCGGCCCCGTTGTTCTCCGATCGATCCGAGGATCAACTGACGCGTCTGCATGCGGTGAGCGCCCCCGGCGGCCGCGCGGTCGAGTTCGCGGGCACCGCGCAGACCAACCGGGACAGCGTCGACGCCATCACCTCGCGGCTGCCGATCGTGCTCGGGGTGATCGCGGCGATCATGCTGGTGCTTCTGTTCCTGTTGACCGGCAGCGTGGTGCTGCCGCTCAAGGCGCTGGTGCTCAACGTCCTGTCGCTGACGGCGGCGTTCGGCGCGATGGTGTGGATCTTCCAGGACGGTCACCTGGGGGCGTTGGGGACGACCTCGACCGGGACGTTGGTAGCGAATATCCCGGTGCTGCTGTTCTGCATCGCGTTCGGACTCTCGATGGACTACGAGGTGTTCCTGGTGTCCCGCATCCGCGAGTTCTGGCTGGCCTCGCCGCAGGGCGGGGGCGCCGACAATGACGAGAGCGTTGCTCTCGGTGTGGCCCACACCGGGCGGGTGATCACCGCGGCCGCGCTGATCATGGCGATATCGTTCGCCGCGCTGACCGCGGCGCACGTGTCGTTCATGCGGATGTTCGGGCTGGGGTTGGCGCTTGCGGTACTCGCCGACGCGACCCTGGTCCGGCTGGTGCTGGTGCCGGCGTTCATGCATGTCATGGGCCGGTGGAATTGGTGGGCGCCGAAGTCCCTCGTGCGGGTTCACCAACGGGTTGGGATACCAGAAGGCGGTCCCGCCCGTCATACTGGCTGATGTGTCAACCAGGGGTGCGGGCAAAGATGCGTGAACCGCCACAGAGCGCTAGTCGTGTCAATGACATGCGTCCGATCAGTGTCATCGCCGGAGTGCGTGGTGAGCTGCCAGCCCATCGCTTCAGTCAGGCTGAGATCACCGAAGCCTTCCTGACCATCGGCGGTTATGGCGAATACGAGGAGATCCTCCGCAGCCTGCATCGCAGTGCCAAGGTCGACAACCGCCACTTCGTGCTGCCGCTGGATCAGTACCCCACCTTGCGCGATTTTGGCGAAGCCAACGACTTGTTCATCGAGAACGCGGTCGAACTCGGTTCAGCCGCGATCGCCGGGGCCCTCGACGAAGCAGGTTTGCGTCCCGAGGATGTCGACCTCGTGGTGTCGACGACCGTGACCGGCATCGCCGCCCCCTCGCTGGAGGCCCGGATCGCCGGCCGGCTGGGCATGCGCCCCGACGTGCGCCGGGTACCGATGTTCGGACTCGGTTGTGTCGCCGGTGCGGCGGGTGTGGCCCGGCTGCACGACTACCTGCGCGGTGACCCCGACGGCGTTGCGGTGCTGCTCTCGGTGGAGCTGTGCTCGATGACGTACACCGCGAACAAGCCGACGATGCCCGGGCTGGTCGGCAGTGCGCTGTTCGGCGACGGTGCCGCGGCCGTTGTGGCGGTCGGCGAACGGCGAGCGGAGAAGATCACCGCCAGCGGACCCGACGTGATCGATTCCCGCAGCCACCTCTACCCGGACTCCTTGCGCACGATGGGCTGGGACGTCGGCCCCGACGGTCTGGAGCTGGTGCTGTCCGCGGATCTGCCCGCGGTGATCGAGCGCTACCTGCCCGACGACGTCGGCGGATTCCTTGGCGCGCATAGCCTCAAGGTCGACGACATCGGAACCTGGGTGTGCCATCCCGGCGGGCCGAAGATCATCGAGGCAATCGTGAACAGTCTCGATCTGCCCGACGATGCGCTCGAGCTGACGTGGCGCTCGCTGGCCGACATCGGCAACATCTCATCGTCCTCGGTGCTGCACGTGCTGCGCGACACCATCGCCAAGCGTCCGGCGGCCGGCCCCAGCGTGATGATGGCCATGGGGCCCGGTTTCTGCTCGGAACTGGTGCTGCTGCGCTGGCGCTGATGAACTGGTACGTACTGCTGGTCGCCGCGGTCGCGGCGGAACGGGTCGCCGAACTTGTTGTTGCGCGGCGCAATCTGGCCTGGAGTCGTTCCCAGGGCGGTATCGAGTTCGGCGGCGGCCACTATCCGGTGATGGTCGCCCTGCACACCGGGTTCCTGGTTGCCGCCCTCGTCGAGGTGATCGGTCTGCACCGGCCATTCCTGCCCGCCCTCGGCTGGCCGATGCTGGCGATTGTGCTTGGGGCCCAAGGCTTGCGGTGGTGGTGCATCAGCACGCTCGGCAAGCAGTGGAACACCCGGGTCGTGGTCATCCCCGGTGCGCCGCGGGTGACGGGCGGGCCCTACCGCTTCTTCAGTCACCCCAATTACGTCGCGGTTGTCGCCGAGGGCATCGCCCTGCCGCTGGTGCACACGGGTTGGATCACCGCCCTGGTCTTCACCGTGCTCAACGCGGCCCTGCTGCGAACCCGCATCCGCACCGAAAACGCTGCCCTGGCCAGCCTGTCGTGATCGATCTGCTGGTCGCGGGCGGGGGGCCGGCGGGTCTGGTCACCGCGTTGCACGCCGCGCGAGCCGGGCTGACCGTGACCGTCATCGAGCGCCGTCGCGCGCCGATCGACAAGGCCTGCGGTGAGGGGATGATGCCCTACACCGTGCACCAGCTCGAGAAATTGGGAATCAGTCTGCCCGGCAAGCCGTTTCGAGGTATCACCTATTTCGACGCGCAGCGCCGCGTCGATGCACCGTTTCGCGCCGGAGCGGGAATGGGTGTGCGCCGTACCGCACTGCACAGCACGCTGATGGATGCGGTGAACGCGGCGGGCGTCGAGGTGGTCAACGCTCATGTCGGGACGGTCAACCAGGACTCGGAGTCCGTGCAGTGTGGGGAGTTTCGGGCCCGCTACCTGGCCGCCGCCGACGGTCTGCACTCGCCGATCCGTCGGTCCCTCGGCCTGGCCCGGCCGAGTCGAGGGGCGCGTCGGTGGGGCCTGCGTCGTCATGTCCACACCGCGCCGTGGAGTGACCGGGTCGAGGTGTACTGGGGTGACAGTGCAGAGGCGTATGTGACGCCGGTCGCCGAGGACTGCGTGGGCATCGCGATCCTGACCGCGCGTCAGGGTTCATTCGAGAGCCGCCTTGCCGAGTTCGGTGCGCTCCGCGAGCGCGTGAACGGTCATCCGCACGGGCCGGAGCGGGCCGCGGGCCCGCTGCGGCAGCGGGTTTCGGGTCGCCGCGCGGGGCGGGTTCTGCTGGTCGGCGACGCCGCAGGGTATGTCGACGCGCTGACCGGTGAAGGCCTCGGCATCGCATTCGGCGGCGCCGAGTTATTGGTGAATTGCGTTGTCGCCGACCGGCCCGGTGACTACGACCGGCAGTGGCAACGGATGTCGCGGCGCTACCGGCTGCTGACCGCGGGTCTGCTGCACGCCGTCGAATTCGGGCCGACCCGTTCGCGGGTGGTGCCCACGGCGGCCGCGCTACCACGCGGATTCGGAAAGATTGTGAACCTGCTGGCCTACTGACTGGCGTAGGCTGCGCCGCTATGAGCAACGGCGCGCATGGTGTCGTACATATCCCGGAGATACCAGACTGGAATCGCCTGCTGGAGGGCCGCGTTGCGGTGATCACCGGAGGTGGCGACGGGATCGGTGCGGGCATCGCGACACTGTTCGCCGCCCACGGCGCGGCGGTGGAGGTCGCCGAAATCGATCCTGCGCGCGCCGAACGGATCAACGACGAGGTGACGGCCGCCGGCGGAGTGATCCGCAGCCACGTCGTCGACGTCACCGTCGACGACGATGTCGCACGACTGGCCGACGCCGTGCTGGCCGCACACGGACGGGTCGACGTGCTCGTCAACAACGTCGGGGACTACCGGCCGTTGATGGCCTTCGAGGAGTCGACTCCCCAGACGTGGCAGCGGATGTACGACATCAACCTGCGGCATGTCTTCGCGGTCACCCGGGCGTTCGTGCCTGCGATGATCGAGGCGACCAGCGGCAGCATCGTCAACGTCCACTCGGTGGAAGGGATGCGCGGCTTTCCGCGCGACCCGGTGTACGGCGCGATGAAAGCCGCTGTCGCACACTTCACGACCTGCCTCGCGGTCGACCTGGGCCGGCACGGGATCCGAGTCAACGGCATCGGCACGGACCTGACCCAGACCCCGCAGGTGGACTATCTCACCGGCTACGACGACGTCGAACATCTCTGGCAGTCGTGGGCGCCGGTCGGTCGCGTCGGCTGGCCCGCGGATCAGGCACGGGTCGCGTTGTTCCTGGCCTCGGCGATGTCGGGGTTCGTCACCGGCCACAACATCCCGGTTGACGGCGGCACGAAAGCCGGTGGTGGGTGGCTGTTTTCACCGAAAGCGGGCCGGTTCGTGAACCGGTCCAGGCATCTCTAGGCGCTAGCGTCCGGATCGCCCGGTCGACCCGTGCCCGCTGCTGGCGCTGACCTTCGTCGGTGTCGCCTCACGTTTGGCGACGGTGGCCTTGCTGCGGCGTGGCGAACTCGGCGTGGGCGCGACCGACTGCCGTTTGCTCACCGCCACGGCCCGCCGCTTGGGCGCGTCGGCGGCCTTGGCGCTCGGAGCGGTGCGGGTGACCGCCGCGACGGGACTGCGGTTGGCGGTCGGCAGGCCCAGCCCCTTGGCGATTGTCGTCACCACCGCCTTGATCGCGCTGCTGACCAGTTGCACAACGAATCTCGGTATCACGAGCGCCTGGTTGATCAGCTGCCTGATGAACACCTGGACGGCTTGCAGCGCCGGATTGGCCGGCAGATAGGGCCGGACGTCGAACGGATCGAGGGTGCCATCGGCGAGATCGGCGATCAACGCCGCCACGGTGTCGGCGGCGAGCTTCGGGGTCCAGTTCGACGTGAACAGACCGAAGTTGCCCTCATCGTCGAACGAACCGGTGGCGCTGTCGCGGGTGGTGTAGATGAACATCGGTCCGGCACCCTCGACCTGCTGCCAGGCGACGACGAAATCGTGGATGTAGGCGGCCTGCTGGGCCTGGGACACCGCGCTGGTGGGCAGGCCGTACTCGGTGGCCCACAGTTTGAGCGCGGCGTCGCCGTTGGCCGCCATCAGCGCGCGGATCGCCGCGACCTGCTCGATCGGGTACTCGGCCGACGGTCCCTGCGAGAACGGAACCACATAGTGATACGGGTGGAACGACAACGCATCGAAGAAGCCTTGTGCCCCATCGGCATACATCTCTTTGACGAATTTGACCGCGCTCGTCGAGACCCCGGGGATGTTGCTGACCGCACCGAGCACGCCCCCGATGACCGTCGCGTTCGGATCGGCTGCCTTGATCGCGGGGTAGGCGGCTTTGAGCATGTCGGTATAGGCCTGCACGCTCAGCGGCGACCAGAACGTCACGCCGTTGGGTTCGTTCCAGATCTCGTAGGCCGAGATCTTGCCCTGGTAGCGGGTGGCGACGGCCGAGGCGAAGTCGGCGTACGTCGCGGGGTTCGGGTGTCCGTTGAGCGGGGTGCCCGCCCAGATCGGGGTGGCGTTGATGACCCCGAGCACCCCCATGTCGCGGTCGGCGGCGGCGTTGACCACCCGGTCCAGCGCCGACCAGTCATAGCTTTGCGACCCGGTGGGCTGCACGAAGATCCAGGGGACCGCGATGCGGACGTCCGTGACACCGAGCGACTGGAGCTCGTCGAGGGTCTTGTTGAGGTCCGCGTCGGACAGGCCGTAGAGGTTGGAGTCGGCGACGCCGAGCGTGGTCGACGACTCGTCGATGGCGGCCATCAGCACAACCGGCACATGGATCGGCCCCCGGGACACCGGGGACCTTCCCGCCGCGGTCGCGGATGGTGTCAGCATGGCCGCGATGAGCGCCGCCGCGGTCGCGGTCGTCACCATGCGCTTGGCTGCCCCGAAACGGCCGGATTGATCAGGCATACGCAATACCCCCGTGATGTGCGTCCTGTTGCAGCAAACAATAACGCCGTCTCGGGCAGCCGGAGCGCGAGTTCAGCAACTTCGGCCGATCGGTGCGCCGAATCGGACCGCCTCGGTTGCGGCCCATCGGTAGCCTCGAAGTCGATGGCTACGGAGCTCGCATGACGGCCGACGGCGGCGAAAGCGGCCTGGCGTCGGCGCTGGGCGCGGCACCCGAGTTGATCACCGTGCGCGCCGAGGCGTTGGCGCAGATGGACGTGTTCGACGGGTGCCGGCCAGAGCTCCTGCGCCCGCTTGCCGAGCGGCTGCGGCCATTGCAGTCGCCGGCCGGGCGGGTCCTCATGCAGCAGGGCGAGCAGGCGGTGTCATTCCTGCTAATCGCATCGGGGCGGGCCGAGGTGCGCCACGTCGGCGACGACGGGGAAGTGGTCCGGGATTCGGTCTCTGACGGGGCGATCGTCGGGGAAATCGCACTGCTGCGAGACAAGCCGCGCACGGCGACGGTCACCACCACCGAACCTCTCACCGGCTACATCGGTGACCACGAGGCGTTCGAGACGATGGCCGAGCTGCCCGGGATCAGCGAGCGACTGGTCCGCACCGCCCGGCAACGGCTGGCCGCCTTCGTCACGCCCATTCCGGTGGTGCTGAAGGACGGCACCGAGCTGATGTTGCGTCCGGTGCTCCCCGGAGACAGCGCACGGACGTCCAACGGGCCCGTCGAATTCTCTACCGAGACGCTCTACCGCCGGTTCATGTCGATGCGAGCGCCGAGCATGGCGCTGATGAACTACCTGTTTCAGGTCGACTACGTCGACCACTTCGTCTGGGTGCTCGTCGACGGCGCGGACGGTCCGGTGGTCGCTGATGTCCGGTTCGTCCGGGAGGAGGCCGACCAATCGGTTGCCGAGATCGCGTTCATCGTCGGTGACGCCTATCAGGGACGCGGGATCGGGACCTTCCTGATGGACGCGTTGGTGATCGCCGCGCAGGTCGGGGGAGTCAAGCGGTTCACGGCGCGGGTGCTCTCCGACAACATGCCGATGCGGACAATCCTCGACCGGTTCGGCGCGCATTGGCAGCGTGAGGAGCCCGGTGTGGTCACCACCGAGTTCGATGTGCCGAAAACCGAAGCGTTGCACATCAATCCGGAGCTGGCCGCCGAGATTCGGGATACGGCTCGTCAGGTGCTCCGGGCGATCGGTTGAGATGAGCAAGCCTGCACTGAACAAGGACACCCGGCTGTGCATTTCACTGGCGGCCCGGCCCAGCAATATCGGCACCCGGTTCCACAACTTTCTCTATGAGCAACTCGGGCTGGACTTCATCTACAAGGCGTTCACCACAACCGATATCGCGGCCGCAATCGGCGGGGTGCGGGCGCTGGGAATTCGCGGCTGTTCGGTCTCGATGCCATTCAAACAGGACGTGCTGGCGTTGGTGGATCACGTGGAGGATTCCGCGCGGGCGATCACCGCGGTCAACACGATCGTCAATGACGACGGCGTGTTGACGGCGGCCAACACCGACTACACCGCCGTACAGCGGTTGATCGCCGAGCATCGCCTCGATCCGGACGCGGCTGTGCTGATCCGCGGCAGCGGCGGAATGGCGAGCGCGGTGGCGACCGCGTTCCGGGACAGTGGATTTCGCGAAGGAACGGTGGTCGCCAGGAACCCCGATAGCGGGCCGGAACTCGCGCAGCGGCTGGGATACGACTGGCGTGCCGAGGTGGGCGATGTCCGGGCGCCGGTGATCGTCAACGTGACACCGATCGGGATGGCCGATGGACCTGAAGAACATGAACCAGCCTACGGCGAGGGCGTGATCGCAGCCGCGCACACGGTGTTCGACGTGGTGGCGGTGCCGTCGGAGACACCGCTGATCGTCGCCGCGCGGGCGGCGGGCAAGCAGGTCATCACCGGCGCCGAGGTGATCGCCTTGCAGGCGGCGGAACAGTTCGAGCGCTACACCGGGGTGCGACCCACCGCGCAGCAGGTGGCCGAGGCCTCGGCGTTCTCCAGGTCTTAGGCCGCGTCGTCCGCGCCATCGGGCGGTGGGTCGCCGTCGCTGCCCAACAGTCGCTCCGGATGGTGGTAGTCGTTGACGCCGCCGTGCAGCATCGGCAGATCCGGTGGCGGAATCCATTGGGTGGTGCCGTCGGGCAGTATGCGGGTGCTCCAGCCGCCGGTTTCGACGAGTTGGTTATCGGGTGGGCAGGCCAGGGTGAGGCCGTCGATGTCGGTGGTGCCGCCGTGTTTCCAATCCTTGGCGGCGTGGTGCACTCCGCTGTGGTAGCCGGGTGCATCACAACCCGGGCGGGTACAGCCACGATCCTTGGCGTGCAGGATGATTCGCTGGTCCGCCGAGGCGATGCGTTTGGTCCGGCCCAACCACAACGCCCGACCGTCGACTCCGTCGAACAGCGCGAGGTAGCAGTAGGCGTGACTGGCCATCCGGATCAAATCCGGGATCGGCAACACGGTGCCGCCAGCGGTCACCGCCTGCCCGGTCTGCGCTTGTAGATCCTGGATGGTCGCGGTGGCGATCACCGTCACCGGTAACCCATTGTGCTGCCCGAACTTCGGGTCGCCGAGCTGGCCGCGCACCAATGCTTTCAGCGCGTCGTGCTGACGCTGGGCGCAGCTACGGGCATCGCGGGCCGCCACCTCCTCGGTCGGGGTAACCGTCGGAGTGTCGTCGGCGGGGTTGCAGAGCCCGGGGGCGGCGAACTTCGCCAGCCACGCATCCAACTCCGAGCGTAGTTCGGGGTCGGCGATCAACCGACCCACACTCATGCCGTCGATGCCCTGGCCGCCGCACCACACGAACCCGCGCTTGCGGGCCCGATCCGCATCGGAGAACTTCCCGTCCGGATTCAAATGCAGCGCGAGGCGGTGGGCGACGCGTTCCAGCTGGTCCGGGCGCAGCACCGCCGCCTTGTCGGCCAGGATTTTTTCGGCTTTCACCGCCTCGGCTGGGGGCACGTGGTCGGGCAGGTCGCGGAAGAACTTCTGAATCACCCGCACATGTTCGATATCCAACAGTCCGTCGTTCCACACCCGCGCCGTTTCCGGTAGTGCCGGTTCCAGCGGCTCACCGGTCAACGTCAGCCGCGGCAACAGCTGTTCGGCATCCCGAATCCGGCGCTTGGCTTCGCGCGGGCTAATCCGCAACACATCCGCAAGAGCGATCCCCACCGGTGGGCAGCCCTCGAACCGCTCCAGCGAACCCACCCACGACAGCGCGACCGCGCTCAGGTGACGGATCACCGATTCCAGTTGCTCGACCGCGGCGAACCGCTCCGGCGCCGACACCGCCCCGAGATCGACCGCGGTCAGGGCCTCGACGTCACCGCCGAGCACCTCCAACACGCCAATCGAACTCATGTTCGAAACATTACCGCCACCCACCGACAGAAATGGCGTCGTTGAAGTGAGCTAACTGAGCCCCATCAGCTTCTTCATCATCCGGTGCGCACCGGCCACCACCGTGGCGCGGTCCGGATCATTGCGTCGCGCAACGTCTTCGGCGTTCCCGCCGGCCACGAATACCGGTCCGTTGGGCAGCTGCTCGAGCCCCTCGCGGGCGACGTCGGCCGGGTCGGCCACCCGCATGCCGGGCACGTCGAAGTTCAAGCCCACCCGCTCCATCGCCGGCGTACGGGTGACGCCGAGTACCAGTTCCAGCACATCGACGCCGTGCTCACGCAGCTCCAACCACAGCCCTTCGGCGAAGATGCGGCCGTAGGCCTTCACACCGCCATACACCGTGTGGCGCACCGATCCCAGATACCCCGACATCGAGCCGACCAGCAGGATGCCGCCGCGCCGGCGATCCCGCATCAACCGGCCGTAGTACTGGGTGAGCGCCATCATCGTGGTGATGTTCAGGTCGATCACCCGCTGGAACTCCGCGAGGTCGGCGTCGAGGAATTCCGCGCTGCAGGTATTCGCGCCGGCGTTGTAGATGAACAGCCCCACCTCGAGTCCGTCGGTGACCGATGTCACCTCATCCACGGCTGACGCGGCGACGAGATCGGTTGCCACCGTGCGTACTTCGACGCCCAGGTCGCGGCAGTTGGCAGCCGTCACCGCCAAGGGCTCCGGTTTGCGAGCCACCAGAACGAGATTGACGCCGGCCTGCGCCAGCAGGCGGGCGAATTCGGCGCCGACGCCCTCGGAACCGCCGGCGATCACCGCCCAGGGACCGTACTTCGCATAAGACACGCCCCGATTTTGCCCCAGCCGCGGCACGCGTCCCGCTGATCGGTACCACTGAGCGGGCGCCGCGCGGATACCCGATACTGAGTGGCGTGCCGCGGATCGGAGAGCCCCGGGCGCCGGCCCGCCCGGCGACCGATGACCAGGAGAATCGTCGTGGCGCCATCTTGTCCGCGGCCGCGCGGCTCGGATCGGCCAAGGAGATCGACCGCATCGGCGCACAGGAGATTGCCGCCGATGCCGGAGTCGCGCTGCGCACCCTCTACCGCTACTACCCGTCCAAGCACCACGTGTTCGCCGCGGTGCTCGACGATCAGGTCGCCCGGTTTCGGCCACCCGCGCCCAGCGGGAGCCCGGTCGACGACATCGCGAACCTGATGGTCGCTGCCTGTCGGAATCTGTTGCGGCACAAGCACCTTGCGCACGCGATGATCACCTCGACGCAGTTCGTCCGGGCTCAGGCCGACGCGCCCGACGACCCCACGCTGCGCGACCTCATCCTCGAGATCGCCGGCGTCGACAACGCCACCGACGAACAGCTTCGCCGCACCCGACTGGTGCAGCAGGCCACCTTCGGCATCCTCACCTGGACCGTCGGCGGCGCATTGCGGCCCGAGGACGCACTCGCCGACGTCGACGTGGCCTGCCGGCTACTCGTCGGCGACACGTTTTGAATCGACCCCGCCCGCGCTGACCCGGCTGGCCAGCACCGAGCCGGTCAGAATCAGCACCAGCCCGGCGATGTGAAACCACGTCAACGGCTCACGCAGCAGCAGCACCCCGGCGATCAGCGCCACCGCCGGATTGACGTAGGTGAACAGCAGCGCTCGGGTGGCCCCCACCTGTCTGATCAGCGCGAAGAACACCACGAATGCCAGTGCCGTGCAGATGCCGGCCAGCGCGGCGATCACCGCGTACGCGTGCGGCGTGAGCGTGTGCTGCGGCCACGTCAGCGCCGCCGGGGCCGAATACACCAGCGCCGCAAGGCCCAGGCACGCCGACGTCAGCGCCGGCCCGGGCACATCGGCCAGATAGCGGGCGGCGATCAGCGGTGCGATGGCATAACACGTCGCCGTCAGAAGCACCTCCACCACCGGCCAGGCGCCACCGGCCGATAAGCCGGGCCCGGCCAGCACCGCCACCCCGGCCAAACCGATGCCGAGGCCGGCCATCCGGGACGGTCCCAGCCGCTCACCGCCGGTCAGCCGATCCAGCACCGCCGCGATGATCGGCGCCGCCGCGATCAGCAGCCCGGTCAGCGAACTCGTCAGGTGCCGCTCAGCGTCGGAGAGCAGCAGCCACGCCGCGATCATCTCGAAGAACGCGAAGCCCGCCACCGCCTTCCAGTGCCTGCGCAGTAGACGGCGGTTCGCCCGCGACACCGCCATGGGCAGCAGCAGCACCGCGCCCACCGCCGAGCGGGTGAACACCAGCACCGGAACCGACACCTCGTCGACGGCGACCTTGATCAACAGATACGGGATGCCCCAGATGACGCTCATCGCGGCGAACAGGGCCCAGCCGCGCGCAGTCACGACGACCACCCTACGAACGTGGTAAGTCTGAGGACGTGTCCGACAGCCTGTTCGATGTTCCCGGCGATGCGGGCTCGGCGGCACCGACGTCGGCCCCGCTGGCGGTGCGGATGCGTCCGGCCAGCCTCGATGAGGTGGTCGGCCAGGAGAACCTGCTGCGTCAGGGGTCGCCGCTGCGCCGGCTCGTCGAGGGCTCCGGCGCGGCGTCGGTGATCCTCTACGGGCCGCCCGGCACCGGCAAGACCACGCTGGCGTCGCTGGTGTCGCAGGCCACCGGCCGCCGCTTCGAAGCGCTCTCGGCGCTCAGCGCGGGCGTCAAGGAAGTGCGCGCCGTGATCGACAACGCCCGCCGGGCGGCGGCCTACGGCGAGCAGACCGTGCTGTTCATCGACGAGGTGCACCGGTTCTCCAAGACCCAGCAGGACGCCCTGCTGGCCGCGGTGGAGAACCGGGTCGTGCTGCTGGTGGCCGCCACCACCGAGAACCCGTCGTTCTCGGTGGTCGCGCCGCTGCTGTCGCGCTCGCTGATCCTGCAGTTGCAGCCGCTGACCGCCGACAACATCCGCACCGTCGTACTGCGTGCGATCGCCGACCCGCGCGGTCTGGCCGGGGCGGTGACCGTCGACGACGACGCCGTCGACCTGCTGGTGCAACTGTCCGCCGGTGACGCCCGGCGTGCGCTGACCGCGCTCGAGGTGGCGGCCGAGACCGGTGAACACGTCACCGTCGAAGTGATCGAGCAGTCGCTGGACAAGGCGGCGGTGCGCTACGACCGCGACGGCGACCAGCACTACGACGTGATCAGTGCCTTCATCAAGTCGATCCGCGGCTCGGACGTCGATGCGGCACTGCACTATCTGGCCCGGATGCTGGTGGCGGGGGAGGACCCGCGGTTCGTGGCCCGCCGGCTGATGATCCTGGCCAGTGAGGACATCGGGATGGCGGACCCGACGGCACTGCTGACCGCGGTCGCCGCCGCGCAGACCGTGGCGCTGATCGGCATGCCGGAGGCCCAACTGACCCTGGCGCATGCGACCGTTCACCTGGCCACCGCGCCGAAATCCAACGCCGTCACCGTCGGGCTCGGTGCGGCGATGAACGACATCCGCGCGGGCAAGGCGGGTCTGGTGCCGGCCCATCTGCGCGACGGCCACTACGCGGGAGCGGCCAAGCTGGGCAACGCCGTCGGCTACCGGTATCCGCACGACGACCCGGACGGCGTTGTGCCGCAGCAGTATCCGCCCGACGAGGTGGTGGGAGTCGACTACTACACGCCGACCAACCACGGCGCCGAGCGGGAGATTTCCAGCCGGCTGGACAAGCTGCGGGCGATCATTCGGCGCAAGCGCTGACTCAGGCGGTGACGCCCGCCGGCCGCTCCGCGCGCCGGCGGATGCCGCGCAGCATTGCGCGTTCCATCACGAAATGCGCGATGTCGAACGGGGCCCGGCCGACCGGACCCCCGCTGCCGCGGGCCAGTAGCCGGGTCTGTGCGCCGTGCGGAATCAGATAGAACGCCCACGATCCCGACGCGCTCTCGCCGCGCTGCACGCGCTGGTAGTCCGGTGGTGAAACCAGCACCAGATGCGACTTCGGGACCACCTGTGCGACGACCTGTCGGGCCGACCGACCGTAGCGCTGCGCCAGCCACACCGTGTCACCGACGTGCAACTCCTGCCATTGCTGGTGGATGACATCGGCATTCCGTATCCGGGCGCCGACGAGTCGTTCGAGAACGTCGTAACTGTAGAAACCGCCCCGGTCCTCGCCGATCTGGACCAGCCAGGGCCAGACCTCGTCAACGGCGGCATCGATGGTGATCGCGCGGGTGGTACGGCGGCCCGGGCATACCAGGCCATCCCCGGGGAGGTCCGCGCCGACCTCCTGGGCAGTGGCTCCCCACGTGTACATCTTCGGCCGCAACACCCAGCGGTACGCTCCGGCGACTCCGGCCAACGCCATTACCGCCGCCAGTGCGGGTCTCTGCTTGCCCATTCCGAGAAACTAGCGATGAGCCGGCCTACGGGTCAGAGACTTTCGTCACCCGGTTAGGCCATCTCCGGCACCCGCAACCGCGCGATCACCAACTCGAATTCGCCGACATCGAGCTGATCGGCACCGAAATCGCGCAGCAGCGCCGTCCGCAGTGACCGGGCGGCATCGCGGCTGCGTTCCATCGCGTCCTGGCTGTCGTAGGTCGTCGACACGACGGCGCGGCCGGTCTCCCGGTCGCACATCAGGCTGCTGCTGCAGAACCCGTCGAGCCGTTCGATCTCCGGCAGCACCGCGGCCTTGTAGAACTCGACGGTCTGGTCGAACCGGTCGGGCCTGGCCTTGAGCCAGGTGGCCCGCACGCAGGCGCCGTCGGCGGAGCGGTGATCGCGGTGCACGGCGGCGATCTCCCATTCGTCGACCGTGGCGTTGGCACCCAGCACCTGCCTGGCCCGCTCGCGGAACGGCCGGACATCCGCGGCGCTGATATGCATGGCCGCCCGGTTCTCCCAGGCGGTCGTGACGATGCAGCTGCCCGACTCGCGGTCGGCCATCAGCGACATACCGACACAACCGGTCATGTTCTGCAGCGCCGGCATCACCTCGTCACGGAACATCGCGATGCCGGGGCCGATCGATTCCGGGCGCGCGGCAAACGTGGTAGAGCGTGCGTACACGTCTCCATCCCCTTCGACTCGGGGCAGCGCCCCGGTGGCGCCACCGGCACTGTTCACCTTCCTCCGCCGGATGCGACCTGGCAACGGTTTCGCCAGGTTCCCGGGGGTCCGTAGGCTGGGAATCGTGGACACCGACGTGCTCGACATCGACAGCTCGCGGCGGCGGATCGTCGACCTCACCGACGAGGTGCGGTCCTTCTGCCGCGGCCGCGGGGACGGACTGTGCAACGTGTTCGTCCCGCACGCCACCGCCGGCGTCGCCATCATCGAGACCGGGGCGGGTTCCGATGACGACCTGCTGGACACCCTGGAGCGGCTGTTGCCCCGCGACGACCGTTACCGGCACTCGCACGGCTCGCCGGGCCACGGCGCCGACCATGTGCTGCCCGCCATCGTGGCGCCGTCGGTGACGGTTCCGGTGGCCGACGGCACACCGCTGTTGGGCACCTGGCAGAGCATCGTGCTGGTCGATCTGAACCGGGACAACCCGCGCCGATCGGTTCGGCTGAGCTTCATCGGCGGGTGAGCAGAAGCCGCCCGGTAATGTAGTGCGGTCGAAGCGTCCGTCGAGCCGCCACCCAAGAACGCAAGGAACCCCAGTGCAGACACACGAGATCAGGAAGCGGTTCCTGGATCACTTCGTGCAGGCAGGCCATACCGAGGTGCCGAGCGCCTCGGTGATCCTCGACGACCCGAACCTGCTGTTCGTCAACGCGGGCATGGTGCAGTTCGTGCCGTTCTTCCTCGGCCAGCGCACCCCGCCGTACGCGACAGCCACCAGCATCCAGAAATGCATCCGCACCCCCGACATCGACGAGGTGGGCATCACCACCCGCCACAACACCTTCTTCCAGATGGCCGGCAACTTCTCGTTCGGCGACTACTTCAAGCGCGGCGCGATCGAACTGGCGTGGACGCTGCTGACCAAACCGGTCGCCGACGGCGGCTACGGGTTCGACCCGGAGCGGCTGTGGGCGACGGTGTTCTACGACGACGACGAGGCCGAGCAGCTGTGGCAGGAGATCGCCGGGCTGCCGCCCGAGCGGATCCAGCGCCGCGGCATGGCCGACAACTATTGGTCGATGGGCATCCCCGGGCCGTGCGGCCCGTGCTCGGAGATCTACTACGACCGTGGCCCCGAATACGGCGTCGAGGGCGGCCCGGAAGCCGACGAGAACCGCTATATCGAGATCTGGAATCTCGTGTTCATGCAGAACGAGCGCGGTGAGGGCACCAGCAAGGACGACTTCGAGATCCTCGGGCCGTTGCCGCGCAAGAACATCGACACCGGCATGGGTGTGGAGCGCATCGCCTGCCTGCTGCAGAACGTCGACAACGTCTACGAGACCGACCTGCTGCGACCGGTCATCGACAAGGTCGCGCAGTACGCCCCGCGCGGGTACGGCCAGGGCAGCCATGATGACGATGTCCGCTACCGGGTGATCGCCGACCATAGCCGCACCGCGGCGATCATCATCGGCGACGGCGTCACCCCCGGCAACGAAGGCCGCGGCTATGTGCTGCGCCGGCTACTGCGCCGCATCATCCGGGCGGCCAAGCTGTTGGGCGTCGAGCAGCCGATCATGGCCGAGCTGATGGTCACCGTGCGCGACGCGATGGGGCCGTCGTACCCGGAACTGGTCAACGATTTCGACCGCATCCAGCGCATCGCGGTGGCCGAGGAGACCGCGTTCAACCGGACGCTGGCCTCCGGGTCGAAGTTGTTCGAAGATGCCGCTGCGGCAACGAAATCCGCGGGCAAGACCGTGCTTGGCGGTTCGGAGGCGTTCACGCTGCACGACACCTACGGCTTCCCGATCGAACTCACCCTGGAAATGGCCGCCGAGGCGGGCCTGAGCGTCGACGAGCTCGGCTTCCGTGAGTTGATGGCCGAGCAGCGCCGCCGGGCCAAGGCCGACGCCGCCGCGCGCAAGCACGCCCACGCCGACCTGTCGGCGTTCCGCGAGCTGGTGGACGCCGGGCCGACGGAGTTCACCGGTTTCGACGAATTGACCTCCGACGCACGGATTCTGGGCATTTTCGTCGACGGCAAACGGGTGCCGGTGGTCGCGCACCACCCACGAGTGCACTCCGAGGCGGCGCCTCCCGAGCGCGTCGAGATCGTGCTGGACCGCACACCGCTCTACGCCGAGTCCGGCGGGCAGATCGCCGACGCCGGCTGGATCAGCGGTACCGGCGGCAGCGGTGCGGCCAAGGCCGCCGTCACCGACGTACAGAAGATCGCCAAAACGCTGTGGGTGCACCGGGTCAACGTCGAATCCGGCGAATTCGTCGAGGGCGACACCGTCACCGCGGCCGTCGACCCCCAGTGGCGTCATGGCGCCACCCAAGGCCACTCCGGCACCCACATGGTGCACGCCGCGTTGCGACAGGTGTTGGGGCCCAATGCCGTTCAGGCCGGTTCGCTGAACCGTCCCGGCTATCTGCGGTTCGACTTCAACTACCAGGGCGCGTTGACCGACGAGCAGCGCGCTCAGGTCGAGGAAGTCACCAACGAGGCCGTGCAGGCCGACTTCGAGGTGCACACCTTCAACGAGAAGCTGGAGAAAGCCAAGGCGATGGGCGCCATGGCGATGTTCGGCGAGTCCTACCCCGACGAGGTCCGGGTGGTCGAGATCGGCGGGCCGTTCTCGCTGGAGCTCTGCGGTGGCACCCACGTGCGCAACTCGGCGCAGATCGGTCCGGTCACGATTCTGGGTGAGTCGTCGGTCGGCTCCGGGGTGCGCCGCGTCGAGGCCTACGTCGGCCTGGACTCGTTCCGGCACCTGGCCAAGGAGCGCGCGCTGATGGCCGGGATGGCCTCGTCGCTGAAGGTGCCGTCCGAAGAGGTGCCGGCGCGGGTGGCCAATCTGGTCGAACGGCTGCGGGCCGCCGAAAAGGAACTCGACAAGGTCCGCCTGGCCACCGCCCGGGCCGCTGCGGCGAACGCCGCCGCAGGTGCCGAGCAGGTGGGTAAGGTCCGTCTCGTGGCGCAGCGGATGTCGGCCGGGATGACCGCGGGTGACCTGCGCTCCCTGGTCGGCGATATCCGCGGCAAGGTGGGCTCCGAGCCCGCCGTCGTGGTGCTCATCAGCGAGGGCGACGACGGAAGCGTGCCCTTTGTGGTGGCGACCAACCCGGCCGCACAGGACGCCGGGCTCAAGGCCAACGAGCTGATCAAACAGATCGCGTCGGCTGTCGACGGGCGGGGCGGCGGCAAGGCGGATCTGGCGCAGGGATCCGGGAAGAACCCGGCTGGAATCGATGCGGCACTGGGGGCGGTTCGCGCAGAGATCGCGCGGAGCTAACGTCAAGTGCTGTCCGCACAGAACCGTGTGCCCGACCGGCCCGGCGCAGACGATCCGGGGCGGGGGCGACGGCTCGGTATCGACGTCGGCACGGTGCGGATCGGGGTGGCGGTCAGCGACCCCGACGGCATTCTGGCCACCCCGGTCGAGACGGTGCGGCGCGAACGCACCGGCAAGCATCTGCGCCGGCTGATCGCGTTGGTCAACGAACTCGAGGTCGTCGAGGTGGTGGTTGGGCTGCCGCGCACGCTGGCCGACCGGGCGGGGACCTCGGCGCAGGACGCGGTCGAGGTGGCCGACGAGCTGGCCGGGAAGATCGCGCCGGTGCCGGTGCGGCTGGCCGACGAACGATTGACCACGGTGGTCGCTCAGCGGTCGCTGCGGGAAGCAGGTGTGCGCGCCAAGGCCCAGCGCGGGGTGATCGACCAGGCCGCCGCGGTGGGGATCCTGCAGGGCTGGCTCGATCAGCGCCGCAACTCCACGCCCGCCGAGACGGATGAGAGCGACGATGTCTAACCAGTACGACGAGCGCTCCGGGCCGGTGGCGGTCGGGCCGCCGCGCCGAAAGCTGAGCCGCCTTGAGCGGGTTCGCGCACGACGAAACCGTAACCGCCGCAGGATGATTGGGGCTGCCGCGGCGGCGCTGCTGGTCGCGATCGTGGTGGCCGCGGTGTACCTGGGCGCCAAGTTGTTCAGCTCGGACGGCGGTTACGCGGGCGAGGGCAAGGACGACGTCGTCATCCAGGTGCACGACGGCGACTCGACCACCCAGATCGGGCAGACGCTGCGCGAGGCGAACGTCATCTCGAACGTCAAGGGATTCGTCGACGCGGCCAAGGACAACGCGGCGATCGCCGCGATCCAGCCGGGCTTCTACACGGTGCGCACGGAGATGTCGGCGGCCGCGGCGGTGGATCGGCTGGCCGACCCGCACAACCGGGTGGGCAAGCTGGTGATTCCGGAGGGCCGGCAGCTCGACGACGTCGCCGAGGTCGGTACGGGCAGAGTCACCGAGGGCATCTTCACGCTGATCTCGAAGGCCACCTGCGTGCCGCACAACGGCGAGAGAAAGTGCGTCGCCGCCGAGGACCTGCGTCGGGCGGCCGAGCAGGCGGCGCCTGCCACGCTGAACGTGCCGCAGTGGGCGACCCAACCGGTGACCGCGCTGGGCGGCAACCACCGCCGGCTGGAGGGCCTGATCGCCCCGGGCACCTGGAACGTCGACCCGTCGGCGGCGCCGCAGGAGATCCTGGCCAAGCTGGTCGGCCAGAGCGCCGATCACTACGTCGCGGTCGGGCTGCTGGACACCGCGGCGGTGATGCGGATGTCGCCATACCAGATCCTGATCGTCGGCTCGCTGGTACAGCGCGAGGCCAAGCCGCACGACTTCGCCAAGGTCGCCCGGGTGATCTACAACCGGCTGGCGGTGCCGCAGAAGCTGGAATTCGATTCGACGGTGAACTACCCGCTGGACCGACAGGAAGTCGCCACCACCGACGCCGACCGGGCGCAGCGGACGCCGTGGAACACCTACGCGATGGAAGGTCTGCCCGCCACGCCGATCTGTTCGCCCGGCGCGGATGCACTCGCGGCGGCCGAGCACCCCGAGCCCGGCGACTGGCTGTACTTCGTGACCGTGGACAACGAGGGCACCACGCTGTTCACCCGGGACTACCAGCAGCACCTAACCAATATCGAGCTGGCGCGGCGAAATGGCGTGCTCGATTCCGCCAGGTAGTCATGAAGGCCGCAGTTCTCGGGTCGCCGGTCGCGCACTCCAAATCGCCACTGCTGCACCTGGCCGCCTACCGGGCGCTGGGACTGACCGATTGGACCTACGAGCGCATCGAGTGCACGGCCGCGCAATTACCAGCTCTGGTAAGCGGTTTCGGCCCGGAATGGATCGGGGTGTCGGTGACGATGCCGGGCAAGTTCGCGGCGTTGGCATTCGCCGACGAACGCACCGACCGCGCTGAGCTGGTCGGCTCGGCGAACACGCTGGTGCGCACCGAGCGCGGTTGGCGCGCCGACAACACCGACATCGACGGGGTCGCCGGTGCGCTGGGGCATGCGCGTCCACTGCGCCGGGCGATCGTGCTGGGCTCGGGCGGCACCGCGCCCGCGGCGGTGGTGGCACTGGCCGACCTCGGCGCCACCGAGATCACCGTCGTGGCGCGCAACCGCGACAAAGCCGCCCGGCTGCTGGACCTGGGCCGCGCCGTGGACGTCACCGCGGAGTTCTGCGGACTCACCGACCCCGGGCTCCCGGCGGTGGTGGGCACCGCCGATGTGTTGGTGAGCACGATCCCCGCCGACGCGGCGGCCGCCTACGCCGAAGTGTTCGCGAGCGTGCCCGTGTTGCTCGACGCGATCTACGATCCGTGGCC
>JAEZIA010000101.1 GCA_023416315.1 Actinomycetes bacterium | reverse complement strand
CAACAGGATCGGCGCGGTGATCACGCCCCGCTGCATCGGCCGTGCGAGCAACGCCCAGATCGCCAGCACCACCGAGAGCGCGATCAGCGACTGCACCACAGGGTCGCATCATTCCGCACAAACCGCGGCGGTGCGCGGCCAAGCAGGCGTGTCGCCCGATCGCGGGCCTAGGCCGGTGCCAGAAATGCGTGTAGCGCAGCGGCATACGCGACGATGTCGGCGGCACCCATCAGTTCGCGGGCGGAGTGCATGGCCAGCTGGGCCGCCCCGACGTCGACGGTGGGGATGCCGGTGCGGGCCGACGTCATCGGCCCGATCGTCGATCCACACGGCAAATCGGCGCGGTGTTCATAGCGCTGCAGCGGCACGCCGGCCTGCCGGCAGGCCAGCTCGAACGCGGCCGCGGTCCGGCCGTCGGTGGCGTAGCGCAGGTTCGGCTGCACCTTGAGCACCGGTCCGCCGTTGACGGCGATCAGGTGGCCGGGCTCGTGGCGCTCCGGGTAGTTGGGATGCGTCGCGTGCGCCATGTCCCCGGAGGCCACCATCGACGGGGTGAGCCGGCGCAGGAAATCCTCCCGGTCACCGCCGGCAGCCAGCACGATCCGCTCCAGGGTGGTCAGCAGCAGATCGGACTGTGCGCCGTGGTCGGACGTCGAGCCGACCTCCTCGTGATCGAACAACGCCAGCACCGGCAGGTAGCCAGCCGGTTCGGCCGCCAGGAACGCTTCGAGCCCGGCATAGCAGGTGCCCTGGTTGTCCAGCCGCGGTGCGCTGACGAACTCGCCGTCACCGCCGATCAGCGCCGACGGGGTCAGGTCGTGGGTCATCAGGTCCGCGGACAGCACGTCGGCGGGGTCGACGTCGGCCCACTCGGCGGCGACGTAGTCGAGGAACGACCGGCGGGTGTCGCCGATCCCCCATACCGCGTTGACGTGACGCTGCGGGTCGAGCTTGAGCGCCGCGCGATCCTCGGCGAGGTGGATCGCCAGTTGCGGCACCCGCAGGATCGGCGCATCGATCTGCACCAGGCGGTGGGATACCCCACCCTCGGCGGCCGGGTCGCGCAGCGAGAGCCGCCCGCTGATCCCGAGGTCGCGATCCAGCCAGGAGTTCAGCCATGCCCCGCCGTACGGTTCGAGCGCGACAACCTGCCAGCCCGCCACCACCCGGTCCGGGTGCTGTTTGACACGCAGATTGGGGCTGTCGGTGTGCCCGCCGACGATCCGGAACGGGCGGCCGGGGTCGCTACCCGTGTTCCAGGCCACCAGCGATCCCGCCCGCACGGTGAAGAACCGCCCGCCCGAGTCCGGCCAGCGATCGGTCTCGTCCAGCTCGATGTACCCGGTATCGGCCAGTCGCGCCGCCACCGTCTGGCAGACGTGGAACGGCGACGGCGACGCGTCGATGAATTCGCACAACCCGTGCGCACTGGCACCTGTGGACATGTTCACCATCATCGCCGACCTGATTTTCGTTAGGGTCATCCGGTGCCCACCCCGCTACCACAACCGGTACTGGCTCCTCTGACACCCGCCGCCATCTTCGTGGTGGCCACGATCAACGAAGGCGGCGAGGCCGCCGTGTACGACGCGCTGCCCGGTCTGGCCGGCCTGGTGCGGGCGATCGGATTCCGCGATCCGGCCAAGAACCTGTCGATGGTCACCTCGATCGGATCCGATGCGTGGGACCGGTTGTTCTCCGGGCCGCGCCCCAAGGATCTGCACCCTTTCACCGAGCTGCGCGGTGCCCGGCACCACGCCCCGGCAACCCCCGGTGACCTGCTGTTCCACCTCCGGGCCGAGGTGCTCGACGTGTGTTTCGAACTGGCCGGCCGGGTGGCCAAATCGATGGCGGGCGCCATCACGATCGTCGACGAGGTGCATGGCTTCAAGTTCTTCGACAACCGCGATCTTCTGGGCTTCGTCGACGGCACCGAGAACCCCGACGGTCCACTGGCGCGCAGCGCCACCCAAATCGGCGACGAGGACCCCGATTTCGCCGGTGGCTGCTATGTGCACGTGCAGAAGTACGTGCACGACATGACGTCGTGGGAGTCGTTGTCGGTGTCCGAGCAGGAGCGGGTGATCGGCCGCACCAAACTTGAGGACATCGAACTCGCCGACGACGTGAAGCCGGCCAATTCCCACGTTGCGCTCAACGTGATCGAAGACGCCGACGGCAACGAACTCAAGATCGTCCGGCACAACATGCCGTTCGGCGAGATCGGCAAGGACGAGTTCGGCACCTACTACATCGGCTATTCGCGGTCGCCGGATGTCACCGAGAAGATGCTGGAGAACATGTTCATCGGCGACCCGCCCGGTAACACCGACCGCATTCTCGACTTCTCGACCGCGCTCACCGGCGGCCTGTTCTTCACTCCGCTGGTCGATTTCCTGAACGACCCACCGCCGATGCCGGGCTCCGGTGATAGCGAGGCGGCTCCAACCCCGGCACCTGCCACCACATCCGACGGCTCACTGGCGATTGGCAGCCTGAAAGGACAGCCCTGATGAACAACCTCTACCGCGAGCTCGCTCCCATCACCGAATCGGCATGGGCCGAAATCGAATTGGAGGCGACGCGGACGTTCAAGCGCCACATCGCCGGCCGTCGCGTCGTCGACGTCAGCGAGCCGGGCGGCCCGGTGACGGCCGCGATCAGCACCGGCCATCTCCGTGACGTGCCCGCGCCTGCCGACGGTGTGGTGGCACACCTGCGGGAATCCAAGCCGCTGGTGCGGCTGCGGGTGCCGTTCACGGTGTCGCGCACCGCGATCGACGATGTGGAGCGCGGCGCGCAGGACTCCGACTGGGATCCGGTGAAGGCCGCGGCCAAAAAGCTGGCGTTCATCGAGGACCGGGCGATCTTCGAGGGTTACGCGGACGCGTCGATCGACGGCATCCGCACCTGCAGTTCGAACCCGGCGCTGGCGCTGCCGGAGGATCCGCGGGGCTACCCCGACGTCATCGCCCAGGCGCTCTCGGAGCTGCGCCTGGCCGGTGTCGACGGGCCGTACTCGGTGCTGCTGTCCGCCGATGCCTACACCCTGGTCAGTGAGACCACCGAGCACGGTTATCCGCTGCGCGAACACCTCAACCGGCTGGTGGACGGCGAGATCATCTGGGCGCCCGCCATCGACGGCGCGTTCGTGCTGAGCACCCGCGGCGGCGACTTCGACCTGCAACTGGGCACCGACGTCGCGATCGGCTACTCCAGCCACGACGCCGACACCGTGCAGCTGTACCTGCAGGAAACGCTGACGTTCCTGTGCTACACCGCCGAGGCCTCGGTCGCACTGACGCCGTAGTCCGTAGCGATTTCGGCGCGTTTCCGTTCGCTCAGCGACGTGTGCTGTTCGGGGACATCGCTGACAGTTCTATGTCTCGGGACATCGCTGACACCTGAGTAGGGCTGGGACCAGCATGGTTCATGGCCCAGAAGGTGACGGCGATGGATATTCGCATGGCTGCGG
>JAEZIA010000026.1 GCA_023416315.1 Actinomycetes bacterium | reverse complement strand
TCCATCGCCGTCACCTTCTGGGCCATGAACCATGCTGGTCCCAGCCCTACTCAGGTGTCAGCGATGTCCCGAGACATAGAACTGTCAGCGATGTCCCCGAACAGCACAGTTCGCTCAGCGGCGGTTTTCGCGCCGAAATCGCTGGAGGACGCTAGACGACGAGGTTGACCAACCGGCCGGGCACCACGATGACCTTCTTCGGGGTCGCGCCGGCCAGGAACGCCTGCACCTTCTCATCGGCCAGTGCGGCCGTCTCCAGCTCGTCCTTGCCCGCGTCGGCGGCGACGGTGATGCGCCCACGGACCTTGCCGTTGACCTGCACCGGATACTCGACCGTGTCGGTGACCAGGTACTGCGGGTCGGCGACCGGGAAGGGCCCGTGCGCCAACGACTCCGAGTGACCCAGTCGCTGCCAGAGCTCCTCAGCCAGGTGCGGCGAGAGCGGGGCCACCATCAACACGAGCGGTTCCAGAGCCGCGCGGGCGCTGACGCCCTCCTTGGTGAGGTGGTTGGTGTACTCGATCAGTTTGGCCGCGGCGGTGTTATTCCGTAGGCCCGCGTAGTCGTCGGACACTCCCGCGATCGTGCGGTGCAACAACCGCACGGTCTCGTCGTCCAGCGCCTCGTGCGCCGAAACCCTTGTCTCACCGGTCGATTCGTCGACCACGAGGCGCCACACCCGCTGCAGGAACCGATAGGCGCCGACGACGTCCTTGGTCGCCCACGGCCGGGACGCCTCGAGCGGTCCCATCGACATCTCGTAGACGCGCAGCGTGTCGGCACCGTAGCTGTCGCAAATCTCGTCCGGCGAGATCGAGTTCTTCAGGCTCTTACCGATCTTCCCGAACTCCTGGAAGACCTCCACCTCACCGTCCGGGCCGGGCAGGAAGAACTTGCCGCCCCGCTCAACCACGTCGGCGGCCGGCACGTAGGCGCCGCGCGAATCGGTGTAGGCGAAGGCCTGGATATAACCCTGGTTAACCAGGCGCCGGTACGGCTCGCGCGACGAGACGTAACCGAGGTCGTAGAGGACCTTGTGCCAGAACCGGCAGTACAGCAGGTGCAGCACCGCGTGCTCGACACCGCCGACGTAGACGTCCACTCCGCCGGGATCGTCCGGGCCGTGCTCGGCCGGTCGCGGACCCATCCAATACGCCTCGTTCTCTTTGGCGCAGAACTCATCTGGATTGTGCGGGTCCGCATAGCGCAGCTCATACCAGGAACTGCCCGCCCACTGCGGCATCACGTTGGTGTCGCGGGTGTAGGTCTGCAGACCGTCGCCGAGGTCGAGTTCCACCTGCACCCAGTCGGTGGCCTTGTTCAGCGGCGGGGACGGCTCACTGTCGGCGTCCTCGGGGTCGAACATCACCGGCGAATAGTCCGCAATGTCCGGAAGCTCCACCGGCAGCGCCGATTCGGGCAGCGGGTGAGCCCGGCCGTCGGCGTCGTAGACGATTGGGAACGGTTCACCCCAGTACCGCTGGCGGGCGAAAAGCCAGTCGCGCAGTTTGTATTCGACGCGCGCGCGGCCGCGACCGTCGGCTTCCAGGCGTTCGGTGATCGCCTTCTTGGCGTCCGCGACGGTCAAGCCGTCGAGGTACTGCGAGTTCACCAGGGCGCCGTCGCCGGAGTACGCGGCCTCCGAAATGTCTCCTCCGGAGATCACCTCGGTGATCGGCAGGCCGAACTCCGTCGCGAACTCCCAGTCGCGCTGATCATGACCGGGGACGGCCATGATCGCGCCGGTCCCGTAGCCGACCAGCACGTAGTCGGCGATGAAGATCGGAACCTGTTGCCCGTCGGCCGGATTGGTCGCATAGGTGCCGAGGAAGACGCCGGTCTTGGTCTTGTTCTCCTGGCGTTCCAGGTCGGACTTCGCCGCGATCGACCGGCGGTAGGCGGCCACTGCCTCGGCCGGGGTTGCCGCACCGGAGGTCCAGCGCGGGTCCACCTCGTCCGGCCACTGCGCGGCGGTCAGCCGGTCGACGAGTTCATGCTCGGGTGCCAACACCAGGTAGGTGGCGCCGAACAGGGTGTCGGGCCGGGTGGTGAAGACCTCGATGTCGGCGCCGTCGGCGTCGAACAGCACCGACGCGCCGGTGGAGCGGCCGATCCAGTTGCGCTGCATGGTCTTGACCTTCTCTGGCCAGTCCAGCACCTCGAGATCGGCGAGCAACCGGTCGGAGTAGGCGGTGATGCGCATCATCCACTGCCGCAACCGCTTCCGGAACACCGGGTAGTTGCCGCGCTCACTGCGGCCCTCGGAGGTGACTTCCTCGTTGGCCAGCACCGTGCCCAGCCCGGGACACCAGTTCACCAGCGAGTCGGCCAGGTACACCAGTCGGTAACCGTCGATGACGTCGGCGCGCTCGGCGGCCGAAAGCGCAGACCATTGCCGACCGTCGGCGAGAGTGCGTGCGCCGCTGTCGAATTCGGCCACCAGGTCGGCGATCGGGCGGGCCTTGTTCTGCTCGGTGTCGAACCAGGCGTTGTAGATCTGCAGGAAGATCCACTGGGTCCACTTGTAGAAATCGGTGTCGGTGGTGGAGAAGCTGCGCCGCTGGTCGTGGCCGAGGCCCAATCGGCCCAGTTGGCGGCGGAAGTTGACGATATTGGCTTCGGTGCGGATCCGCGGGTGGGTACCGGTCTGGATCGCGTATTGCTCGGCGGGCAGCCCGAACGCGTCGAAACCCAACGCGTGCAGCACATTGCGGCCGGTCATCCGGAAGTAGCGGGCGTAGACGTCGGTGGCGATGTAGCCCAGTGGGTGACCGACGTGCAGGCCCTCGCCGGAGGGGTAGGGGAACATGTCCTGGACGAACATCTTGTCCTCGGGGACTGTCGTGCCGTCGGTGGGTGCCAGCGAGCCGACCGGGTTCGGCACGTTGAACGTGCCCCACGACTGCCAGTTGTCCTGCCAGGTCCGCTCGATCCGCCCCGCCAGTTCGGCGGTGTAGCGGTACCGCGGCACGTCGGTGTCGGGGTCCGCGGTGCCCTGCGGTGCGGCGGTCGGCGATTCGGTCACGCCACACAGGGTATAAGGGCCGTTCGCGGTGCTCCCAATCCGTTTCCGGTCTCCTGTGGCGCCGGCCCGAGCGGCGGCTGACTGTGACGGTGCTCGCAGCGTTGACAACGGCTCGGTATCGGATGCGTTGCAGTGCGGTCGACGGTTGATTCCAGCTCTGTTCCAGCCCTATCCGATCGGGTCGGCAGGCCGATACAGTCGGCCTCCTGACAAGGGCCTCACCTGGCCAGACCGTGTCGAAAAAGGACAGCTGCGATGATCACGATTGCCCGTAATTGGCGGGTGGTAGTAGGTGGGATGGCCGCCGGTTCGGCCGCCGTCCTGGGGTTCACCGGCGCCAGTGCGTCAGCCGAGCCGGTCGTACCCGTTCAGCCCGCTCCGGTCACCGTCACCCAAACCGTCACTGCCGCCCCCGAGGTGGCCGCCGCGAACGCGGTTCCGGCTGCGGCCCCCGCCGCGGTCCCCCAGGTCGCCGTTCCGCAGGTCGCCGTTCCGCAGCTCGCGCCCGTGGCGCCGGCAGCCATCGCGCCGTCGACCCTGGCTCCGGCCGCCTCCGGCACGCTCGCCGACTTCTTCAAGGACAAGGGCGTCGCGATGGAGCCGCAGAAGGCGACCGGCTTCACCGCGCTGAACCTGGTGCTGCCGATGCCGCGGGGCTGGACCGTCGTGCCCGACCCGAACGTGCCCGATGCGTTCACCGTGCTGGCTGACCGCCTCGGCGGCGACGGGCTGTACACGTCCAACGCCCAGCTGAAGGTGTACAAGCTGGTCGGCGACTTCGACCCGAAGGAAGCCATCACCCACGGCTACGTGGACAGCCAGCAGCTGTTCAACTGGCAGGCGACCGACGCGTCGATGGGCGACTTCGGCGGCTTCCCCTCGTCGATCATCGAGGGCACCTACCGCGAGAACGACATGACGCTGAACACCTCGCGTCGCCACGTCATCGCGACCTCCGGCGCCGACCGCTACCTGGTCTCGCTGTACGTCACGACCGCCGCCAACCAGGTGGTCGCGACCGCCGACGCGACCGACGCCATCGTCAACGGCTTCCGGGTCGCGGCCCCGACGGCGGCACCGGCCCCGGCTCCCGCGCCGGCCGCGGCCCCGCTGGTCGAGGCGTCGGCTCCCGCCCCCGCGGTGCCCGCTCTGCCGCACTGAGCAGGGGCCGTATTCTGGGCCCATGTTCATCGTCGGCGTGTTGTGCCTGGGAATGGCCCTGCTCGTCGGTGGCTCGGGCGCGTGGACGTTGACGCGGCCAGCCGGCGCCGACCTCACCGCGCAGGTCCTGCGCGCGGTCGCACCGACCCAGCTGGCTGCCGCGGTGATGCTGGCTGCCGGCGGAGTGGCGGCGATGGCGGCGCCGGCGCACACCGGGCTGCTGGTCCTGATCGTCTGCGTGATCGGCGCCGTCGGCACGATCGCCGCGGGCTCCTGGCAGGGCGCCCGCTACGCCGCCCGCCGGGAAGAAGAGGCCAGCTGCGCAGGCAGCTGCGCGAGCTGCACACTGTCCTGCAAGTGAGCGTCGCGGCGCGCGAATGAGGGCGGCGCTGTCACGGCTCCCCGTCGACACGTTCCTGCTGCTTCTGATCGCCGTCGTGGTGCTCGCGACGGTGCTGCCCGCCGGCGGCAGGGCAGCCGACGTCCTCGCGGTGGTCACCAAGATCGTGATCGCGCTGCTGTTTCTGCTGTACGGCACCCGGTTGTCGCCGCAGCAGGCGTGGCACGGGGTGCGGCAGTGGAAGTTGCATCTGCTGGTGCTGGCCACCACCTTCGTCGCGTTCCCGCTGCTCGGGCTGGCGGCCCGCGCGCTGGTCCCGTCGGTCCTGACCGACGATCTCTATACCGGCCTGCTGTTCCTGTGCCTGGTGCCCTCGACCGTGCAGTCGTCGATCGCGTTCACGTCGATGGCCCGCGGACATGTCTCGGCGGCGATCGTCAGTGCGTCGGTGTCGAATATCGTCGGTGTGCTGCTGACCCCGCTGCTGGTGCTGCTGTTGATGCCGCTCGGCGGGGGGCTTCGGGTGGACGCGTCGGCGGTGGGCGACATCGTGCTGCAACTGCTGGCACCGTTCGCCGTCGGCCAGCTGCTGCGGCCGTGGCTGGCACCATTGGTGACCCGGCACGCGGTACTGACCAAGGTTGTCGACCGCGGCTCGATCCTGCTGGTGGTCTACGCCGCGTTCTCGGTCGGCATGACCGAGCACATCTGGAGCAGCGTGCAGCCCTGGCGGGTGGTAGCCGTCGCGGCGGTCAGCGCGGTGCTGTTGGCGGTGGTGCTCCTGCTGACCTGGCTCCTGGGCAGGCTGGCCAGGCTGGACCGCGGCGACGCGATCGTGCTGCTGTTCTGTGGATCGAAGAAAAGCCTGGCCTCCGGGTTGCCGATGGCGCTGGTGCTATTTCCGGCGGCCAGCGTGGGCCTGATCATGTTGCCGCTGATGCTGTTTCACCAGATTCAGCTGTTCGTCTGCGCGGTGATCGCCAGCCGGCTGGGCCGCGGCGCCCAGTCGGTCAGTTCCGATTGATGTCGATGGGGTGGGTCGCCAGCAGGGACAGCGGCAGCGGCTGGCGGCGCAACACCCGCGACCACAAGTCCACCCGCTGTTCGACCAGCACATCGGAAGGCAACGCGGACAACACAATCCAGTCGTCGCGTTCGATCTCACCCTCCAGTTGGCCGATGGTCCAGCCGGAGTAGCCGGCGAAGATCCGCACCCCTTCGACGGCGGGGGCGATCTGATCGGGATCGGCGTCGAGGTCGACCATCACCATCCGGCCCGCGACGTGGCGCAGACCGGGCATGCCCTGCGGGTCGGTACCGACCCGCAACGTGCCCAGGCAGAGCGCGGCGTCGCGTTTCACCGGTCCGCCGATGAACATCGTCTTGGGTTTGGCGGCCAGCTTCGCCCACTGCGGCAACACGTTGTAGACGGCCGTCTCGCTGGGACGGTTGAGCACCACACCCAACGTGCCGCCGTCGTTGTGCTCGACGACGTAGATCACGCTGCGCCGAAACGTCGGCTCCATGAGATCGGTGTTGGCCAGCAGCAGCGTGCCCGGCCGTACCCGATTCGCCGCGGGCGCGACGAAGTCTTCGGGGTCCTCGGACTGTGCCACCCCACCATCATGGCATCAGCTGGGCGTAGCTGTGGTAACGGGCGCGGGTGGAAATTTGTACTGTTGTTCCGATGGCCGACGCCCGCGCACCCGGTTCGCTATGGCGATCGGTGCGCAGCCTGCCCGAGTTCTGGCGGCTGCTGGAGCTGCGGACCGCAAGTCAGTTCGGTGACGGGCTGTTTCAGGCGGGCCTGGCCGGCGGGTTGTTGTTCAATCCGGAGCGGGCCGCCAACCCGTGGGCGGTGGCCGGTGCGTTCGCTGTGTTGTTCGTTCCGTACTCGACGATCGGCCCGTTCGCCGGCGCGCTGCTGGACCGCTGGGACCGACGGGCGGTGTTGGTCGGCGCGAACCTGGCGCGGCTGGTGCTGGTGTTCGGTGTGGCGATGCTGCTCGCCATCGGGGCCAGCGACCTGACCGTGCTGTGCGGGGCGTTGATCGTCAACGGCTTCAGCCGGTTCGTCACCTCGGGCCTGTCGGCGGCGCTTCCGCATGTCGTACCGCGCGAGCAGGTCGTGGTGATGAATTCCGTCGCCACCGCGACCGGCGCCACCGCCACCTTCCTCGGCGCGAACTTCATGCTGCTGCCGCGTTGGCTGTTCGGGTCCGGTGACGCCGGTGCCGCCACGATCATGCTGCTGGTGGCCGTACCGATCGCGGTCGCCTTCGTGCTGTCGCTGCGCTTCCCGCGACACGTACTCGGGCCCGACGATTCGGCGCGTGCCGTACACGGGTCGGCGTTCTACGCCGTGATCACCGGCTGGGGTTACGGCGCGCGCACCGTGCTGACCACCCCGACCGTGGCGGCGACGCTGTCCGGCCTGGCCAGTCACCGCATGGTGTTCGGCATCAACACCTTGCTGGTGCTGGTGATCGTGCGCCACAGCGACACTCAGGCCGTCGCCGGATTGGGTACCGCGGTCATCTTCGTCGCGGCCACCGGCGGCGGCTCCTTTCTGGCCAATGTGCTGACCCCGATGGCGATCCGGCACTGGGGTCGCTACGCCACCGCCAACGGCGCGCTGGTGTGTGCGTTCGTCATCCAGTTGGCCGGTGCGAGCCTGCAGCTGGTGGTGATGATCGTGTGCGGCTTCCTGCTGGGGTTGGCCGGGCAGATCGTCAAGTTGTGTGCCGACACCGCGATGCAGATCGACGTCGACGACGCGCTGCGCGGTCACGTGTTCGCCGTGCAGGATTCGCTGTTTTGGGTGTCGTTCGTCGCGGCGACGACCCTGGCGGCCGCGGTGGTGCCGCCCGACGGCCACTCCCCCGCGCTGGCCCTGGCCGGCTCGGCGATCTATCTGGCCGGGCTGGCCGCGCACGCCACGATCGGCCGACGCAAGCCGGCTGCCTAGGGTTCGGGCGCGAAAAACGGGCCCAGGCGCCCGAAACCGCGCCGAAGTCGCGTTAGGTTGAGTCATGGCAGCCGCCGACCCGATCATCGACGACCTGCGCGACGAAAGCGATGCCCTCGACGCGCTCGTGGCGCCACTGGATCCGACGGGCTGGGCGCAGGCCACGCCGGCGCCGGGCTGGACCATCGCCCACCAGATCGCCCACCTGTTGTGGACCGATCAGGCCTCGTTGACCTCCATCACCGACGAGCCGGCGTTCACCGATCTGCTGGCCGCCGCGCAGGCAGACCCGTCGGGGTTCGTCGACGCGGCTGCCGACGAGCTGGCACGCACACCGCCCGACCGGCTGCTGGCCCAGTGGCGCGACACCCGCGCGCGGTTGCACACCGCGCTGCGGGGGGTGGCCGAGGGCCGCAAGCTGGTGTGGTTCGGGCCGCCGATGAGCGCGGCGTCGATGGCGACCGCGCGGCTGATGGAGACCTGGGCGCACGGTCTGGACGTGGCCGACAGCCTCGGTGTCGAGCCCGTCCCGACGGTGCGGCTCAAGTCGA
>JAEZIA010000006.1 GCA_023416315.1 Actinomycetes bacterium | reverse complement strand
ACGATCCGCGAGATCCACCACCGGGTCAAGAACAACCTGCAGACCGTCGCCGCGCTGCTGCGCCTTCAAGCCCGCCGCACCAGCAACGAAGAGGCCCGCGAGGCGCTCATGGAGTCCGTGCGCCGGGTGGCGTCGATCGCCCAGGTGCACGAGGCGCTGTCGATGTCGGTCGACGAGGAGGTCAACCTCGACGAGGTCATCGACCGGATCCTGCCGATCATGAACGATGTGGCCCGCGTCGACACCCCCATCCGCATCAACCGGGAGGGCGCGCTCGGGGTCCTCGACGCCGACCGGGCGACCGCGTTGGTGATGGTGGTGACCGAGCTGGTCCAGAACGCCATCGAGCATGCCTTCGAATCGACGGCCAAACAGGGTTCCGTGACGATCCGGGCCGAACGTTCGGCGCGGTGGCTCGACATCGTGGTGCATGACGACGGGCGGGGGCTGCCCGACGGGTTTTCGCTGGAGAAGTCCGACCGGCTGGGGTTGCAGATCGTGCGCACGTTGGTCACCGCGGAACTCGACGGTTCCCTGGGAATGCACGACGACCCCGACGGCGGGACCGATGTTGTGTTACGTGTGCCACTCTCGCGGCGTTCTAGCGCCCGAGTTTCGCAATAAGCAAACGTGACGTAAACGACACTTTTGACAAAAGAAATCGCGACCCTGGCAAATGCCAGGATCGCGATCTTGAAACTGTGAAACGGTGCTCAGACGCTGCTGCGCGCGCGGGTGCGGGCGTTGCGACGCTTGAGGGCACGGCGCTCGTCCTCGCTCATGCCGCCCCAGACGCCGGCGTCCTGGCCCGAATCCAACGCCCAGGTCAGGCACTCGGTCGTCACCGGACAGCGGTTACAGACGAGCTTCGCGTCAGCGATCTGGGCGAGCGCCGGGCCGCTGTTCCCCACGGGGAAGAACAGTTCCGGATCCTCGTCACGGCAGACCGCCTTATGGCGCCAATCCATTTGTCGCTACTCCTTACTATGTGCGCGACGAAGCGCACTCGATTTGCTTCGGCTGTTAATGCGTTGCACACAAATGTTTCTGTGTTGTTGCATCCGATCGTTTCACACAGTCGACAGATGTCAATAGAACTCAGTTAACACGTGGGCAATGTCACTACTAGGTCATGCCGGGGGTGGGTCCAAAAACCCTCTACCCGTTTGTACTACACTCAACCCATCTGCGCCCTGAATCGTTCGGGGCAATCCCATTAGTGCTGGTCAGAGGGTTCCACCGCGGGTGGAGCAACGACGCTGAGCGCCCCGGGAACCACTCGGAACGTCATTTCGGCGCGCAGTCCGATGAAATCCCCGTCGATCTGGCTGGCGACCGGTTCGTCGGCCGTGATCCGCACCCAGGCCACGTCGTCGTCGTGGATCAGGTGCTTGGCCTTGATGGTCGGCTTCTTCGACACCATCCGGCGCACCAGCATCAGGTTCCTCCAGACGTTCATGCTGGTGATCGCGAACACGCCGAGGCCGGTCTCGAACGTGGTGTCCGGGTTGGTCCACACCGGCCTGGTGTTGGCGTAGGTCCACGGGCTCGAGTTGGAGACGAACACGAAGTAAACCCCGGTTCGGGGTGGTTGGCCCGGTAGCTCGAGTGTCAGCAGCGGCTCATTGCGCGCGCTGGCCAGCATCTCGCGCACCGCCACCCGGATGTAGCGGCCTGCGGTGACCTTGCGTCCCTTGGCCCGTTGCTCCTCGACGGCGGCCACCACGTCGCCGTCCACGCCCATCCCGGCGGTGAAGACCGCCCACCGTTCGCCGCAGTCCATCAGCCCGATCTGGCGCCAGGCGGCGCCGGTGCGACGGGCGCCGAGCAGATCGACGAGCTGATTGGTGGCCACGATCGGGTCCGGGCTGATGCCGAGGGCCCGGGCGAACACGTTCGCCGAGCCACCGGGCACGACCGCCACCGCGGGCAGTGGGGTGTTGCCCTCCCGCGCCTGAGACGGCCGGCCGAGCAGGCCGTTGACCACTTCGTTCACCGTTCCGTCGCCGCCGTGGACGATGATCACGTCGGTGCCGTCGTGCTTGGCCGCCGCGGCGATTTCAATCGCGTGGCCGCGGTGGTCGGTGTGGACGACGGAGAGCTCCACGCGGCTCTCCAGCGCGTGGGCGAGGAGGTCGCGGCCGGCCGCGGTGGTCGATGTGGCGTTCGGGTTGACGATCAGGACGGCGCGCACGAGCCATCAGCCTAATCGGGTGTGCGGTCTTGCTTCGAAGTGTTTGCCTGCCGATCATCAAGACGACAGCTGCCGGTGGGATGCTCGCGCCGTGGTCGTGGGGTCCGAGTCGAGTCCGTCCAGTGCCGTCGGCAGCTTCCGCCGGGTGTGCGGCGTGGTGGTCGCTCAATTGCCATTCGGCCTGAATTCCATTGTGCCACCGACATTTCTGGGATTCGCAGCGATCAACTCCGGAACCTTCGCGCTGGATCTGCTGGTGCTCACAGTGCTGCACGGTGTGCTGCACATGCCGTTCGTGGTGGCGGTGACGACGGCGTACGTGTGTGCCTTCGCGGTGAGCTATGTGCTCAACCGGGTGGTGAACTTCGCCTCGCACGGTGCGGTCGGGCCGCAGGTGGCCGTCTACGTCGTCATCGTGGTGATCAACTACCTGGCGTTCATCCTCGGAGTCTCCAGCGCGCTTCGCGCACTCGGCGTCGAATACCACCTGGCCCGTCTCGCCGCCGGTGCCTGCGAGGCGGTCTATATGTACTGCGCTATGCGGTGGGTGGTGTTTCGGCGATGAATCTCGCTGCGGCCGTTCAATTCTGGTGAGTGGCGGGGGAGGCCACGCGGGTAGCTGCCTCGACCGCCGCGGCACGACGGCGCGCCAGTATCGGCGCCGAGTCGGTCGAGGCGGCGGGATCTGGGAAGTGTGCCCACGCCAATGCGATCCCGAACAGGAGGATGAGAAGATCACGCGGATCCCACGACGGGTCGACGTACCCGCTGGCCTGAGCCTCGACGATCGCGGCGACGGCCAACTCCGGGAGCGGCTGTCCGTCGGCGGTGGGCTCCTCGAGGGTCAACCCCTCAAGATGCGCCCAGGCCACCATCCGGTGGTGCTCGGGCCGGCGCACTTGCTGGTCGAATAGGTCGCCGACGAATTCGGGGACCGCATCGGGGCGCATGGTGACAGCCTGGAAGAACTCGCGGACATCGGCAGCGAGGACCTCACGAAACAGCGCCTCCTTGTCGCCGAAATGGGCATAGAGCCGTTCCTTGCTGGCGTTGGCCGCCGCGGCGATGCGGTCGATCCGAGCCCCGGCGAATCCGTACCGCGCGAACTCGCCGCGCGCGGCGGTCAGGATGTGGTCCCGCAGCTCCGAGGTGCTCCTCATGAACGGGTAGTATAGAGAACGAACTAGTTCGTTTGTGAGTAAAGCGGCGAACGACAGGATCGTGATCGTGAACAGTCGAGGAGAGGCCGAGTTGGCCGCCGTCATGGACCACCCGCCGCGGGTGCGCGCATTGAAGCGGGTGCTCGGGGCCGTCGCCGACAGCATCGACCCGGTGGTCGACCTGTGGCGGCCGTACATCGACGGGCTGGACAACCTCCCTCGCGATGGGCGATTCCTGTTGGTGGGCAACCACACTCAGATGGGAAGCGCGGAGATCCTGCTGATCCCCTACGCCGTACGGCGCGAGATCGGCGTGCGGGTGCGCCCGCTGGCCGACCGGCAGTTCGGTCAGGTCCGCGGGCTGCCCGCCGACCTGATGGCGGCCTTCGGTGGGGTGGTCGGGGCCCCGGAGACCGCGCGCGAACTGATGCGACACGACCAGACTGTCCTGGTGTTTCCCGGCGGCGGCCGCGAGATCCCAAAGTTCAAGGGTGAGGAATACACCCTGCGCTGGCAGGGCCGGTCCGGCTTCGCCCGCATCGCCGTGGAAACCGGCTATCCGATCGTGCCGGTCGGGCTCGTCGGCGGCGACGACGTCTATCGGAGCCTCACATCGCGCGACGGTGCGTGGGGACGCTTCAGCCAGGCGTTGACCAGTCGGTTCAGTGGCCGCGACGACATGGCGATGCCGCTGATGCGAGGAATCGGGCCGACGCTGATCCCGAGACCCGAGCGGATGTATCTGCGTTTCGGTACGCCCATCGACACCACGACACCGCTGGGCATCGACGCGGCGGACTGGGCCGACGAGGTGAAGCGGCGCACCCAGGCCGCGCTCGAGCAGATCCTCGACGATCTGCTGAGCCTGCGGGAAACGGATCCGTACCGCGGACTCAATCCACTTGCCTGGTCTCGGGCGGCGCGCCCGGAGTCGGCATGAGTCGACCGGTTACCTTACGGAGGTGACCGAATCCATTCTCCCGCCCGTGGTCCGCTACGCCGGCTTCGTCGCGGCCGCCGAAGGTGTGGTCGCGATCATCGTGGCCGTGGTGCTGGTGGTGCGCGGATTGGCCGGTGCCGATCAGCACATCGTCAACGGGTTCGGCACCGCGGCCTGGTTCGCGGTGATGGGTGGCGGCGTCCTGGCCGCCGGCTGGGCACTGACCACCGGGCGGCGGTGGGGCAGAGGCATCGCGGTGTTCGCCAACCTGCTGCTGCTGCCGGTGGCCTGGTACATCGTCGCCGGGCACCAGCTGGCGTACGCGATCGCGATGGGCGGGGTGGCGATCGTGGTGCTGGCCATGCTGTTCAGCCCGCCTGCGCTGCGCTGGGCGTCGCGGGCCGGCTAGGCCTCGGCGGCCAGAGCCGCCAGCTCGGGCCCGCTCACCCGGTAGTTGATCCATTCCGACATCTGCTTGCCGCCGACCGCGTCGTAGAGGGCGATGGCGTTGACGTTCCAGTCCAGCACCTCCCACGCCAGCCGGGTGTAGCCGTTGTCGACGCATTCCTTGGCCAGCGTCGCCAGCAGGGTGCGGGCCAGGCCCCGGCGGCGGAACTTGTCGCGGACGAACAGGTCTTCTAGGTAGATGCCGGCAACGCCGTCCCACGTGGAGAAGGTCCGGAACCACAGCGCGACGGCGGCGGCCTCGCCGTCGATCTCGGCCAGGTGGCAGGACGCAGGCGGGTTGTCACCGAAAAGTGCTGCGGTGATCTGACTTTCGGTCACTGTGCACTGATCGGTGGAGTTCTCGAACTCGGCGAGTTCGCGGATCATCGCGACGATCTCGGCCTCGTCGCCGGGGCGGGCCATCCGGATAGTCATTGCTGCACTCCCAACGCTGACAGGATTGTCTTGAATTTCGTTGTGGTCTCCGCGACTTCGTCGTCGGCATCGGATTCGGCGACGATTCCGCCGCCGGCCTGGGCCAGGGCGCTGCGCCGGTCGGCTGCCAGTTGGGCACCGCGGATCGCCACCACCCACCGCCCGTCGCCGCGGGCGTCGCACCAACCGACCGCACCGGCGTAGAAGCCGCGGTCACCCTCCAGCTGCGCGATCAGATCCACCGCGTCGTGCGTCGGCACCCCGCCCACCGCCGGGGTGGGATGCAGCGCCAGCGCCAAATCGATTGCGGTGGTTGCGGTGTCGCGCAGCCGTCCGCGAATCGGGGTGGACAGATGCCAGAGCGCGGCGGTGCGGCTCAGTTGCGGCTCCGGCGCGATGTCGAGCTCGGCGCACAACGGCTCCAGCGCGACCCGCATGGTGTCGACCACGAGTTGGTGCTCGTGCCGGTTCTTGCCCGACTCGGCCAGCGCGGTGCCGTTTGTGGCATCGACCTGCGGGTCGGGGGAGCGCGGCGCGGAGCCGGCGAACGGCTGGCACGTCACCCATTCACCGGATCGGGCGACCAACAGCTCGGGGCTGGCGCCCACCAGCGCGGTGCCGGTGTAGTCGCCGCCGGCGACCGACAGGTCGGCGAAGTACGCGGTGGCCTCGGCGTCGTCGGCCAGCAGCCGGTGCAGGATCGTCCGCTCGTCAAGTGTGCCGTCGGCGACCAGACGCAGTGCGCGGGCCAAAACGACCTTCTGCAAAGCACTTTCGGGTGCGGTGAGACGGTCCAAGGCGGCGCGGATGCGCGCCCGATGTTCCTCAGGTGCCGGAAGCATCGCGTCGATCCGCACTTGCGGCAGTGCCGTCGACGACCAGGCGGGCATCGGCTCGCCGACGGTCACCGCCGTAGGTGAGAACAGCGCCGCGTTGCTGCGGATGTCGAACGGCAGCGCACCGACCACCAGCTCCGCGGAACCGTCGGCCAGTGCGGCCGATGCCGCCGCGACGTCGGCGTAGCCGCTGTTGATCCCCTCGGCGACGACGGTTCCGGCGGGACCGCTCAGCACGAACGACGGATGCGTCATCACGTCCCGGTGACCGGCTCGCGGTGGCTGGTCATGCCCAGCGCGGAGAGCTGCCGCAGGCCGTACTCGAAGCCGCACACCGCCACTGACGCCGCGCCGAACCCGTAGCGGGCGCCTTCGCGCAGCGGCTGTTCGACCCAGCGGGTCACCACCGAGCGGGAGAAGTGCCCGTGGCCGACGAACACCACGTCCCGGTCGACCATGTTCTCCAGCGCGTAGGACACCGCCTGATCGGCGCGCATGCTCACCTGATCGACGCTCTCGCCGCCCGGGCAACCGTAGGTCCACAGCAGCCAGCCCGGCGTATCGGTGCGGATCTGGTGGGTGGTCAGCCCCTCGTAGTCGCCGTAGTCCCATTCGGCGAGCAGCGGGGACACCTCGTCGACGGTCAGGCCGGCCAACTCGGCGGTGTCCAATGCGCGCTTACGGGGGCTGCTGACCACCAGCGGATCGGCCAATCCGAGGTGGTCCAGGGTCAGGGCGGCCAGTGTGGCCTGCTCGCGTCCGTGCTCGGTGAGTTCGAGGTCGGTGGTGCTGGTGTGTTGGCCGCTCTTGGACCACTCCGTTTCGCCGTGCCGAAGCAGGACCAACCGATGCGTGCCGACACTCACGCCCACTGATTCTGCCCGATGACCAGGCGCGCCGTGGCAGCCGGGACGCATCCGAGCAGAACCTGCAAGGATGGTCGTCGTGACCCGAGTATTGGCGGTCGCCAACCAAAAGGGTGGGGTGGCCAAGACAACCACGGTCGCGTCTTTGGGGGCGGCTTTCTCAGATGCGGGCAAGCGTGTCTTGCTCGTCGACCTCGACCCGCAGGGCTGTTTGACGTTCTCGCTGGGCACTGATCCGGACAAGCTGCCGGTGTCGGTGCACGAGGTGCTGCTCGGCGATGTCGAACCCAACGCGGCGCTGGTGGATACGGCCGAAGGCATGACGCTGTTGCCGGCCAACATCGACCTGGCCGGCGCGGAGGCCATGCTGCTGATGCGGGCCGGCCGCGAGTACGCCCTTAAACGCGCGCTGGACAAGCTCGATCAGTTCGATGTGGTGATCATCGACTGTCCGCCGTCGCTGGGGGTGCTCACGCTCAACGGGCTCACCGCGGCCGACGAGGTGATCGTGCCGCTGCAGTGCGAGACGCTCGCGCACCGCGGCGTCGGGCAGTTCCTGCGCACCGTCGACGATGTGCAGCAGATCACCAACCCGAACCTCAAGCTGCTCGGTGCGCTGCCCACGCTGTACGACTCGCGCACCACGCACAGCCGGGACGTCCTGCTCGACGTCGCCGACCGTTACAACCTTCCGGTGCTGGCGCCGCCGATCCCGCGGACGGTGCGTTTCGCCGAGGCCAGCGCATCCGGGTCGTCGGTGTTGGCGGGCCGAAAGAGCAAGGGCGGCATGGCGTATCGCGATCTGGCTGCCGCATTGCTGAAGCACTGGAAGTCCGGCAAGGCGTTGCCGACCTTCACTCCCGAGGTCTAGGTTTTCGCGCCGAACGCGGCGAGGGTGTCACCGCGCTGCTCGATCACCATCGAGCCGGTGACGGTGGGGACCACCGGTCCCGAGCCGGCCGGATGCGTGACGGCGATGACGCGTTCGAAAGTGCCGCTGTTCGGCTCGTATACGCCGATGCCGTTGGTCAACGGGATCAGCAGCCGCCCGGCCATCATCGCGCCGGGACCCAGCGGGCCGACGGCCTCGGAGGCCTGAATCGTGTAGCGGTAGGACAGCTTGGCGTCGAAGACCTCCACGCTGTCACCGGTCCACCAGGTGAACAGGTCGCCGGTGCGGGTGACCGCCTGGGCCGGATTGGCAAGTACCGGTGGCTTTTTCAGCAGGGTGCTGGCGATCTTGGTACCGGTGTCGTCGTACACGACGACCTGCGGTTGCGGCGAGGGCAGATACACCGCGGTGGTGGTCCCCGACACCGCCAGCACCCGCGCCTCCGAATCGGCGCTGACGCCGGGCAGCGGCACGTTCTTGGTGTCGGGCTCGTCTTCTTC
>JAEZIA010000471.1 GCA_023416315.1 Actinomycetes bacterium | reverse complement strand
ACGACTTGTTGAGCATGCTCTCGCAGGTGCGGATCGATGGCGAGCCGTTCAACGAGATTCAGGTGATGACCTATGCGCTCACCCTGCTGGCCGCCGGCAGTGAGACCACGCAGAGTCTGATCGCAGGCATCGCAGCATGTTTCGACATGCATCCTGAGCAAGCTCAGCAGGCGTTCGCCGATCCGGAGGTGGGGACCAACGCCGTCGAAGAAGTGTTGCGATGGTGGACCCCGGTGATGAGCATGGCACGCCAGGCTGCCCAGGACGTCGAGGTTCGCGGTTCCCTGATTCGCGAGGGGGACGGATTGCTGTTGGCCTACGCCTCGGCCAACCGCGATGCCGAGCACTGGGGTCCAACGGCCGAACTATTCGACGTCCACCGAACCGATGCGGCCGGTCACCTCGGATTCGGTGTGGGAGAGCACTTCTGTATGGGCGCCGCACTCGCGCGTCGGGAAGCCCGCATGGTTCTCGACGAAGTGATCAAGCGAGCCAAGGGCATTCGTGTCACCGGCGTCGGGGAGCTGCGGCCTTCATCGTTGGTGCACACCTACGACCGGTTGCCGGTGACGCTCGACTACCGCTGAGACCTAGCGCGACTGCAGCCAGCGCGCCACGACGCCACGATGATGCGCACGCGAGCCCAGCAGCGCCACACAGGTCGCGGCGCGGCGCAGATGAACATGAGCGTCGTGCTCCCACGTGTAGGCGATCCCGCCGAAGATCTGGGTGGCCCCTTCGGGCACCTTGCGCAGCGAGTCGATCGCCCAGAACACGGCCAGGGAGACCAGCGCCTCGGTCTCCGGATGATCGCGTTCGCACGCGTCCGCGGCCCGGTTCACCAGCGCGCGAGCGACTTCAATCGCGGAGCGTTGATCCACGAGGCGGTGCTTGATGGCCTGCCGGCTGCCGATCGGCCGGCCGAACGTCACCCGCACCTTCGCGTAGTCGACGGCCGATTGATTGGCAGCCGAGGCAATCCCGATGAGCTCCGATACCGTCGCCAGTTGCACGCGAAATAGCGCGTCCCGGTGGCGTTTTGACGCCTCGACGCCGCTGGCGATCGGTTCTAGTGGCGCATTCTCGAGCGCAATGCGGCCAGCGGGTGAACGATCCAGAGGCCGCTGCGCATCACGTCGGACGCCAGGCCCGTTGGCCTCGACAAATCCCAGTACGGGGTCGCCATCGCGATAGGCGATGACCAGCAGGCGATCGGCGACTGTCCCGAACGGAACAAGTGGCCAGTTCCCCGTCACGCCGGAGTCGGTGACGATCGCTCGGGCATCGTCGAGGAGCAGGGTGACGCCCCGGGCGCATCGGTCCTCGCACCAGGCGGCGGCGGCCATCGACACCAGCGGGACCGGCACCGCGACCGCGCCGACCGCTTCGGCGAGCACACACAACTCGCGTAGTCCGCCCCCGCCGCCACCACTGGATGCGGAAACCATGACATCCGGCCAGCCCAGGTCCACGACGGTCTTGCAGGCATCAGCGTCGTACGACCCGCCGGCGTCGTCGAGCAGTCGGCGGGTGCGCTCGACCGACCACGCCTGCGCGAGAATGTCGTCCGCCGCGGACCGCAACTCGGCCAATTCCGCGGCGGAGTCGGCGGCGTCGGTCAGCGACGGCTCACGATCACGGGTCACGGGGCAGCCCCAAGAGTCGCTCGGCGATGACATTTCGCTGGATCTCCGAGGTGCCCGCCCCAAAGGTCGCGGCACGCATCAACAGATAGCTTTTGGCCACGTTGCCGTTCTTGGCAGCCCCCGCAGACCCGCGCTCCAATGTGCCTGCCGGGCCGGCGAGATCGAGGCCGAAGTTGGCCATCGTCTGGTCCAGTTCCGAGGTCAGCAATTTGGCCACTGATGCCTCGGGGCCGGGGCTCACGCCGCGCACCCCGGCCGCGGTTGCCTGAGCGGCGATCTGACGCAACGCCTCGACCTGCGCGGCGAACCGGACGATGTGATCGGCGACGTACTGGTCGTCCAACCCGTTGTCGCTCAACGCATTCGGCTCCGTCGCCATGGCGACCAAGATGTCGAGCCGACGCTCAATGCGGTGGGTGCGGCTCTGGCCGACCCGCTCGTAGCCCAGGGTCGACTTCGCCACGCGCCAGCCCTGGTGTAGTGGCCCCAGAACGTTGGCCAACGGCACCCGGACACCGTCGAAGAAGACTTCGTTGAATTCCGCGTCGCCGGTGATCTGCCGGATGGGTCGCACCTCGATGCCATCGGTCGCGAGGTCGGCGAGCAGGTAGCTGATCCCGTCGCGCGCCTCGGCCTGCGAATCGGTGCGCGCCAGAAAGTAGATCCGATTCGCATACTGCGCCTTGGATGTCCATACCTTCTGGCCGGTGACCACCAGGTCGTCGCCGTCGATCGTCGCTTTGGTCTTCAGTGCCGCGAGGTCACTACCGGCGTCGGGTTCACTGAAGCCCTGGCACCACACGTCCTGCGCCGAGAGGATGCGCGGGAGGTAATGCGCGCGCTGTTCGTCGGTGCCCCACTGGATGATCGTCGGCCCGAGTTGGTTGATCGCGCTGCGGTTGATGGGTTCGGGCGCGCGAGCGGCAGCCATCTCGGCGTTGAAGATCAGCTGCTGGACAGGAGTGGCGCTGCGCCCGCCGAACTCTGCGGGCCAGGAGATCGCGGCGAGCCCGGCCTGGTGGAGCATGTTCTGCCACAACCGCATTCGGTCCAGGCGCCCGGTCTCACCACCCTGCCTCGATCGGATCTCTGGTGTCAGTGCCGAAGCCAGGAATGCCTGCACTTCGTCGCGAAACGCGCGGTCTACGGCGGACAAGGAGACACCGTAGTCACGTTCGGTCACGGCACGCCCTGCGCCGAGGCCGCATCGGCCAGCCAGCCGGCCATCATCGAGTAGACGGCCTCGATCGCCTCGCGGGCGGCATCGGCGTCCGCATCGGTGGACCCGCTCGGGTCGTAGTCGACGTGCCAGGTCAACGTGGCACCGCCGGCGTCCGAGCCGTCGACGGTGACCAGCGCCTCGAAACGGCTGACGGGTAAGGGGTTGTCGGAGATCGAATAGCCGAGCTGCATTCGGCTGTGGTCGATACTGGTCAGCGTTTCGACTACCGGCGTCGCGCCGCCGCCGTGGATCGCCCGGCGCATGCCGACGCCTTCGCCATGTACCTCGACCTGCCCGGCCACCGGGATCCAGCCGACGTCCGCGAAGTTCGCCAGTAGCTCCCACAGCGCTTGCGGGCTCGCCGGGACGTCCTTGGAAATCGTGACCTGCGGCATGGAGGAAAGTTATCACCGAAATAAACAGAGCGACACTTCCTGTCATGGTGTTCCGTCCCGTCGATGCCGCTGAACACTTGGTCGGATACTGTCTTGATGTTTCACAAATACGTCGCGGGAGGCGATTCACGTGGGTGACGAGGCGGCGAACGAGTTCGAGGCCGACGAGGATTGGGTCCGGTATGAGGTCGTCGAACGCCACATCGCACAGATCACGATCAACCGGCCCGACCGGCGCAACGCGATCCTGTCCCCGGATATGCATGTGCTGTTCAAGGACCGCCTCGACCGGGCAGAGAACGATGACGATGTGAAGGTCGTCGTCCTGGTGGCCGAGGGAAAGGATTTCTCCAGCGGCGACGACGTGCGGCGCCTGCCGGTCGAACAAGCCGGACTGGTCAAAGGCAAGCGACTGCCGCAGACGGCTCGATTGGCCAATGCCCGCCGGCTGCACCGGCACCTCACCAACTGGCTCGAGTTCCCCAAGACGGTGATCGCGGCCTGTCAGGGCGCCACTTTGGGTGCGGGTATGAACCTCGCGCTGGCCGCCGACATCCTCGTCGTCTCCGATGATATGTACCTGGCCCGTCCGCAGGCGCGGATCGGGTTCGCCGGCTTCTCCACCGCTATGCCGCTGACCCTGCTCAAACTCGGCCCGAACCGGGGCTACGAGGCGATGATCACCGGGCGCAAAGTCCGGGCTGCTGAACTGAAGGAGTGGGGGGTGGCCGCTTCGGTGGTCCCGGTTGACGGGCTGCGCGATGAGGCGATGCGCTACGCCCGCGCGATCGCGCACCACTCGGCGGACGGGCTGATGGTCGGTAAGCACGCGCTGATCACCTTCTGGAACGCCGTGGGAATGGCCCAGTTCGGCGACTGGGTGCCGATGGGGCACAGCGTGTTCAGCAACCTCACCTGGCGCGATGACGAGTTCAACTTCATGAAGGAGCGCTCCGCCAGGGGCGGGCGCGAGGCGATGGCCGAACTCGAGCGCCGCTACGCCGAATGGGGCTTCGAATGATCGGGCGAGCAACAGATATACAAATTCTGTGTAGATGTTCTGTATGCTCGACCTCACTGGAACTCAAGGGGTGAACATGGGTGTTCTCGACGGCCGAACCGCGCTGGTTACCGGGGCGGGCCGAGGTATCGGCGCCGCGATCGCCGAGGGGCTGGCGGCCGAGGGCGCCACGGTGCTGGT
>JAEZIA010000448.1 GCA_023416315.1 Actinomycetes bacterium | reverse complement strand
ACGTCGACGTCCGCCCGCTGGACGCCAGCTGGGTGCGGATGGATTCCAGTGTCCGCGAGACCGACGCGGATTACGTTCTGCCGCAACAGTTCGCGGACCGTCCCGCGTCCAGCGCGTTGATCTACCTATCGCTGGGATCGCTCGGCGGCGCCGACGTCGGGCTGATGCAGCGGCTGGTCGACGTGCTCGGGACCACCGAGCACCGGTTCATCGTGAGCAAGGGGCCGCAGGCCGACCAGATCGCGCTGGCCGACAACATGATCGGCGCGCAGATGCTGCCGCAGACCAAAGTGATCCCGCTGGTCGACCTGGTGATCTCGCACGGCGGCAACAACACCGTCACCGAGACACTGCATTTCGGCAAGCCGCTGATCGTGCTGCCGCTGTTCTGGGACCAGTACGAAAATGCCCAGCGCATCGACGAACTCGGCTACGGCAGGCGGCTGGACACCTACGGGTTCACCGATGAACAGCTCATCGGCGCGGTCGAGGAGATCCTGGCCGATACCGAACTGCGCAACCGGCTGGCCGAGATCGGCGCGGCGATCCGCGACCGCGACGGGCTGCGGGTGGGTGCCGATGTGGTCGAGCGGGTGGGCAGGCAACACCGGAGCCGCGTCGCCGCGGCGGGCTGATCCGGTGGATCGCGAACTCGACGCCCTCGATCTCGGTGCCGGTAAGCGACTTTCGATCATCGAAGGTTCCGACGGGCTGGCCGCCCTACCCCAGGTGCGCGAGCCGGACGGGTCGTGGCGACGCGCCCTTCCCGGTGACGGGGTCGCCGAGGCGCTGTTGACCGTGCTGGCCGCCACCCCGGAGGTCTGCGACGTCGGATCGTTCACCGTGCGCGCCTGGTCGTCGCGCGCGGCAGTGGGCGAGCGGGCGATCACCGTCGACCAGACCAACGAGTCGATGATCGTGGGCGAGGCGGCGGTGGTCAAATGGGCCACTCATCTGCAACACGGCCCGCATCCCGCGCCGCACCGGATCGAAGTGCTGCGGGCCAACGGGTTTCGTTCGATGCCTCGTCCGTGGGGGTTGGTCACCTGGAGGCCAGGTGACGGACTTGAGACCCTGGTGGCGAACGTCGACCAGTATCTGCCTGGCGCGGTCGACGGCTGGACATGGACGGTCGACATGATCGCCGAGGCGGCCCATGATCGAGTCCCGCGAACGGCCTCGGTGACCGAGGCGCTCGCCGAGGTGGGTACGGTGGTCGCCGACCTACACGCCGCATTGTCGGTGACCGCCACGGTCGCCTCCCAGACTGACGCCGATCGGTGGTGTACTGAGGCGCTGGCGACACTGGATGCTGCTCAGGCACTCAGCGATTCGGCGACCGGCGACCTGTTGCGGCAGCGGCGCGGGCAGATCGAAGACATTCTCGGTGCCCTCGGCCGGCTGGCAGGTACACCGGTGCTCGAGGGGCATGGGGATCTGCATGTCGGCCAGGTGCTGCGCCACCCCGGCGGCTACGTGGTGACCGATTTCGACGGCAACCCGGTGCTGCCCGCGGCCGAGCGGGCTCTTCCTATTCCGGCCGCGCTCGACGTGGCAGGGCTGACGCAGTCACTGACCCATGCCTCGATTGTCGCCCGCCGACACCACCAGGTCGACGATCGTGCGCTGGCGATCGTGGATGAGGCTGCCCGGCAGGCATTCCTGCACAGCTACGCCGCGCACCTGTCGGCACGGGGCCATCCGGAGCTCTACGCCGCCGCCGCGCTACCCGCGTTCCGATTGCAACAGGTACTGCGCGAGATCGTCTATGCGGCACGACATCTGCCGCGGTGGATGTATGTTCCCGACGCCGCGCTGCCCATGCTGCTCGCAGAGAGGACGACTGGTGCACGCTGATGCTTTCGCCGCGGACCTGGCCCGAAAACCCGACGTACTGAGCCGGCTCGCCGACCGGCTTTCGGGGGTCAATCCATGGGCGGGTGTTGTCCCGCCCGGGATCGAACGGGTGGTGCTGCTCGGCATGGGGTCGTCGGCGTTCGCGGCCGGTGTCGCGGCCGCGCGGCTGCGCGCGCGTGGTCTGGTGGCGGCCGCGGAATTGGCCTCCTCGCCGCTGCTGCCCGCCTGGGGCGCGGACACCCTGGTCGTCGCGACGTCGGCAACCGGGGGCTCGGTGGAGACGGTGGACGCTCTGCGCCGGGTGCCCGCCGGCGTGACGACGGTGGCGCTGACCAACACGGCGGGCTCGGTGATCACCGAATCATGCGGTGCGGTCGTGGAATTGGCGGCCGAACCCGAGGAGGGCGGGGTCGCCTGCCGCAGCTACCAGCACACGCTGGCGCTGCTGATGGCACTCGAACTGCATCTGAGCGGCCAGGGCACCGCCGGGTTGGCGGCGTCGGTCGGCGCGGCGGCGACGGCCAGCGCGCATCTACTCGCGACCGAGGCGGACTGGCGACCCCGGGTCGCCGACCTGCTGCTCGGGCCTGCAGGCACCCATCTGGCCGCCCCGGCGCAGCGGTACTGCTCGGCGCAGCAGGGCGCGCTGATGCTGCGGGAGGGACCGCGCCGCGCCGCCGTCGGCTGCGAGACCGGCGATTGGAGCCACGTCGACGTCTATCTCACCAAGACCACGGACTATCGGCTGCTGGTGTTCGCAGGCTCGCCGTGGGAACACCACATGGCGGAGTGGACGACGTTGCGCTCCACCACGGTTGTCGGTGTCGGGGGCACGGTGCCGGGCGCGCAGGCCGAGGTGCGCTACCCCGGTGACGATGACGACGACGTCCGCCTGCTCACCGAGGTACTGGTACCCGAACTCGTCGCCGCCCGCGCCTGGCAGGGCGCGGCCTAGGTCCGCAGCCGGGCGATCACGTCGTCGCGGACGGCGGATCGGCGGGCCTTGCCCGCATCGTCGCGCAGTGGGGTGTCGACGAACTCCACCTGGCGCGGCACTTTGTAGTCCGCCAGCCGCTGCGCCACGAACGCGGCGATGTCCTCCGCGGTGGGCGCGTCACCGTCGGTGTGTACCAACGCATACGGCACCTGCCCGAGATCCTCGTGCGGCACCCCGACCACCAGGCAGGACAGCACCGCGGGGTGCTCGGACAGCGCGCTCTCGATCTCCGCGGGGTACACGTTGCGCCCGCCGACGGTGAACATGTCGACTCGGCGGTCAGCCAGGTACAGATACCCCTCGTTGTCGAACCAGCCCAGATCGCCGAGTGAATCCCAGCCGTCCCGGGACTTGGCCGTGCTGCCGATGTAGCGGTAGGTCGGGCTCGACCCCGGGCTGGGCCGCATGTAGATCTCGCCGAGAACCCCGGGTGGGCACTCGTTGCCGTCGTCGTCGAGCACCTTCATCTCGCCGGAGACCACCCGGCCCACCGATCCGCGGTGGGTCAGCCACTCCGAGCCGCTGATGAACGTCAGCGCCTGAAGTTCGGTGCCGCCGTAGAGTTCCCACACCGCATCCGGTCCGAGTAGCTCGATCCACGCCTGCTTGACGCTCGGTGGGCACACCGCGGCGACATGCCACAACCGGCGCAGCGACGACAGGTCGTAGGCGTCGGGGTCGGCGTGGTAGACGGGTAGCAGCCGCTGCATGATCGTCGGCACCGTGGTCAGGTAGTTCACCCGGTAATCGGAGATCACCCGCAGGAATCGCTGCGGGTCGAACCGGGGTAGCAGCACCAGGTGCTGTCCGGTCGCCAAAGCGATGGTGGCCGAGGTGAACCCGGTGTTGTGGCTCAGCGGAACCGGAACCAGCTGGGTGTCGGTGGGGAGGTTGCCCATCGTCAGGGCCACCAGGTCGGCCGGGTATCGGCTGTCTCCGCCGGCCTCGATGAGTTTCGGTCGCCCGGTGCTGCCGCCGGAGGCAATCGACTTCCACGCCGGTGAAACCGCCTCCGGCAGTGGCTCATCGGAGAGCTCCGGGCTGCCGGTGAAGTCGGCGGGCACCGACGCGACGATGCCGCGCGGATCGGGCCGGCCGACCAGAAGGGCCCGTGGCTTCAGCTCGAGCAGGCCCTCGTACTCGGCGTCGGGCAGCCGTGGCGACAGCGGTTGCGGGATGGCGCCGAGCTTCCACACCGCCACCGTCGCCTGCACCCACTCGATCGAGTTCGCCACCGCGATCGTGACGTAATCGCCCTGGCGCACGCCAAGTTCGGCGTAGGCGCGGGCCAGCCGGTTCGACGTCGACTCCAGCTGTCCGCGGGTGATGGTTCGGCCGTCGCAGGACACCGCGGGCCGATCCGGCGCCTCGGCGGCGAGTTGGCTCAGGCGCGCGCCGAGCGCGGGAGTCTGCTCACTCATAGGCACCTTGCTTGGCGAAGATGGTCCGGGGATTGTCGACCAGCATGGTGGTGATCTGCTCGTCGGTCACCCCGCGCTCGCGCAGTGCGGGCAGCACATCGTTGTGGATGTGCCGGAAATGCCAGTTGGGCATGGCCACCGGGATCACCTCCTCCGGCAGCCAATCGATGTGACACGACGCGTCGTGCGAGAGCACCATCTTGTCGGCGTGGCCGCGTTCGCACATCCGCACGACGGTGTCGACCCGGTCTTCGAAGGGCAGGAAGCCGTCCAGGCCGAACCGGTCCATGCCGAGGTAGGACCCGGCGGCGATGAGCTCCTCGAGGTAGCCCAGGTCGGTGGTGTCACCGCTGTGCCCGATGATCACCCGGCTCAGATCCACGCCCTCTTCGGCGAAGATGCGTTGTTGTTCCAGGCCGCGGCGGGTCAGCGCATGCGTGTGCGTGGTGATCGGCACGCCGGTCCGCCTGTGGGCCTGCGCGACCGCGCGCAGCACCCGCTCGACACCGGGGGTGACACCGGGTTCGTCGGTGGCGCACTTGAGGATTGCGGCTTTGACACCGGTATCGGCGATGCCCTCGGTGATGTCCCGGACGAACAGTTCGGTCATGATCTCGGGGCCGTCGAGCAAGGTGCCCGGACCGCTGAAGTGGAAGTACATCGGGACGTCGTTGTAGGTGTAGATCCCGGTCGCCACCAGGATCTGCAGGTCGGTCTGCGCGGCCACCCGCTGGATCCGTGGGATGTAGCGGCCCAACCCGATCACCGTCGGGTCGACGATGGTGTCCACGCCGAGCGCTTTGAGCTCGTTGAGCTTGGCGACGGCGTCGGCCTCGCGGGCTTCCCCGTCACCCCAGCCTTCCGGGTAGTTGGCGATGATCTCCGGCGACAGGATGAACACGTGTTCGTGCATGAACACCACACCCAGGTCGCTGGTCGAGACCGGCCCCCGCACGGTCTCGACCTGTGACTGCTCTGTCATGGTCGCCACCCTAGTGAGATTTGCTTGGGGCGTCGGTGCTTTCGCTGTGAGTCGGGGGCGGGCGCCGGGGGATGGCCGACGCTGCCAGTGCGCCCACCGCGATCAGGGCCAGCAACTGCACCCACGGCGAATGGCCGATATAGCCGTCGACCGAGCGCCACGGATAGCGCGATAGCACGGCACCCGCGGCGATCAGCCCGCATGCACTGGCCGTCAGCGTGAGTCGATCCCGCAACCGCGGCCGGCGTCGCAGCAGGTACCCGAGAATTATCGCGATCCCGAACACCACCGCGCCGCCGACGCCCGCGATCAATCCGCCCGCGGCGACCACTCCTACCCCGGCCAGCGCGGGCAGCGCCCACGGCCGCGCCGCGTCGAACGCGGGCACAGGACGGCGGGGCGGCACCAGGACCAGCAACAGCAGCAGCGGCAGCAGTGACAGGCCGACGGCGAGACCGATCCGGTAGGCCCGGTTCGACGGGAAGCTCACCGTGATCGTGCCCTGTTCACCGGCGGGCACCACCCAGCCCTGTTGCCAGCCGTTGACCACCACCGGCGTCAGCGTGACGCCGTCGGGCATGTGCGCCACCCAGCCCGGGTTGACGCTCTCCGGGACCACCAGGACCCGGGCGGTGGGTGCTCGGCCGATGGCAATCTCGCGACGGTCCGCACCCCAGCTGGTGACATCGGCGGGAGTCGTTGGCGCGGTGGTGATTTGGTCGGCCAGTGGACCGGACAGCGCGACGCCGTCCACCACGAACGCCGAACCGGGACTGATCAGCAGTTCCTGGTTGCCCGCGGGCAGCGCGATCGGCGTCGGGTCACACGCGCGGGCCGGGACCGGCTCGCCGTCCAGCAACGCGCCGACGGTGGTGGTCACCGAGGTCTGCACGAACCGGCCCGACACCGCGACGATCGGCCCCTGGCCGCACGGGATCTCGATGGTGCGCTTCCGGTTGGCGGCGGCGTCCGCGGCCGCGACGGGTTTGCCGTCGGGACCCAGCACCCCGACCTCGGCCAGGCCCGGCGGCTTGACCTGGTCGAAACCCAGTGCGGTGCGGTCGATCACGTCGTCCCAGTCCAGCAGGCTGATCCGGACGGTGTCGGTGACCCGCGGATGCAGCGCCACGGTTTGCGCTCCGGCATCGGGTCCGGCCGTCAGGCGCCGGGTCTGCGGGCCGTCGCCGAGGTCGATCGCCACCATCGTGGGATGGGTGGGCAGCGCCGACGAACTCGGGGTCAGCACCAGCCCGGTGACCTCGGTCGGCTTCGGCAGGGTCACCGTCAGGGTGGGGGCGGTGCGGTGCTGCACGACGTTCTGCGGCGCGGTCCACGCGGTACGTGGGTCGCCGTCGGTGGCGGCGTAAGCCGATCCTTCGACGTCGATCAGGTCGGAATCGGCCCGGGACCGGACCGTGCCCGGCTGGGCGATCAGGTCGGCCAGGTGCGGTCCTTGGCGGGCGCGCACCCAGACCGTCGGTGCGACGTCGATCGGTTTGGGCACGGTCAGCGTGCGGCTCAACGTCACCGGCTCCTCGGGGGCCAGCGCCATCGACGCCGCGCAGTGCACCCCGTCGGGCGAATCGGCGCAGCCCTGCCTGCCGAGCAGTTCCGAACCCAGATCCCACGCCGCGACGGCGGAGCCGGCGGGCGGCCCTGGCACGACGACGCTATGCCGCAGATCGACGGGATGGGCGAAACCGGATGCGTCGAACTGGGTGACCGACAGATCGGTAATACCGAACTGAACCCCCGACGATCCGTCGTCGGTGCCGATCGCCGTGATCCGGACCCACGACGACTCGCCGTACGGCAGGGCCACCGTCAGCGGTTTGCCCGGCTCGTCGAAACGCACTGTGGTGGTGCCGTTTTCGGTCGACACCTGCAGGCGGCGGACCTGCGCGCCGACGGCGGTGGCGCTGGGGGTGATCGTCAGCGTCGCGTTGGTGACCGGACGATCGAAGTCGATCTGCAACCACTGTCCGATCGCGGCCTGCAACGAGTTGGACACCCACGCGGTGGCGGGGTCACCGTCGATCGCCGCGGCGGGCCCGCTGGCGGGCGCGACGTTGGGCAACGCGGTGGCATCCGAAGAGGAGCTCGACGCGGACAGCCGCCCGCCGGACCAGGCGCCGTGGACGAGCTTGGCGCCGGGCACCGGATAGTCGGGGACCCGGTTGAAGGTGTTGCGCCGGTCGCCCTCGGCCCGCACCGCCGACGCGTGGTCGTCGACGCGGCCGTAGTCGGTCTCCCGGTCGACCGGGGTGTCGGTGACCGTCACCAGCGGGGCCGGGAGCCCGGCCTGCTGGGCGTCGGAGGTCAACAGCATCGGGCCCAGTGGCGGCTGGCCGAGCAGGCGGCGCCGTTCGTCGATGCGCAACAACACCTCGGGGCCGCCGTCGACCCTTGCCATCCGGCCGGCGTCGGTCAGATACGGCGCGCCGGGATTGCCTTGGGTGGCAACGCGATAGATCTCGACGGCGGGATAGCGGGGGCGCAGCCCGCTGTCGCTGATGAATCCCTCCAGGGTGCCCGGGCCGACCGGCTCACCGAACTGTGCCACCTTCTGCAGCCCGGGTGAGCCCTCGATCGCCCGGTGGACTAGCAGTGGGCGGGCCGAGCGCGACTTGTCCGGGTCGAGGTCATTGCGCAGCACGACGTAGGAGATGCCTTGGCGGGCCAGGGTGTCGGCCAGCCCGGCCGACGGCCGTCCCGCGGCGAACAGCCGTTGCACCGAGTCCAGCGCACGGATCGTCTGCGGTGGCGTCAGCGGGATGGAATCCCGTACTCCCCAAGGGCTTTCGCCCAACACCTGTAACGGCTCGTCGTGGCTGTTGCCCCACACCTGGGTGGCGAACGGTGCGCCGGGAACCACCAGCACCCGCCCGGGTGTCGGGTCGCCGGTGTTGTGCTCGGTGAGCCAGTCCGCGGTCTGGTGCCAGTAGTCGGGGATCGCGCGGAACGCCCCCGGCGGCGTGAGCCGGCCGGTCCAGGCCATCGAGGTGGCCACCATCAGCGCGGACAGCACCACGATGCCGACGGCCACCCGTTTGTCGTTCTCGGGATGTGCGAACGCCCGCAGCCAGGTCGGCCGGGGTGCGCTGCCGGGTAGTGGGATCCGGCCGAGCAGATGCGCCAGACCGAGCACCAGCGGAAGGCGGATCACCGGCTCCAGCTTGTGCACATTGCGCAGCGGCGCGCCGGCCGCATCGAGGAAGGCCTGCACCTGATGCGCCACCGGCGAGCCGAGCCCACCGGAGTACCCCAGCCCCAGCAGCACCAGACCGACCAGCAGCATGGTGATCAGCCGGCCGCGGGCAGGCATCGAGCGCAACGCCAGCCCGGCCATCCCGCCCGCCGCGACGAGCGTGGTCGCCAGCACCATGGCCGGTTGGGTCACCAACTCGGCGGCCGCGGTGGCGTTTGGTGAGACGAACGGCGTCCAGCTGTCGGTCCCCCGCAACATCTCGGTCAGTGATGCCCATTGCGTGGTGACCCCGGAGGATTCGATGAAGTCCAGGAACGGTGGGCTGATCCGGCCGAGCGCCAGCAGCGCGACCACCCACCACGTCACGGCCAGCGCCGAGGCGAGCGCCCACCACGCACTGAACCGCAGCCACACCTTGTTCGGCCGGTGACAGAGCCACCAGAGGATCGCGGGCAGGCAACCGGTGAGCGTAGCGACGGCATTGACCGCGCCCATCAGGGCCAGCGCCAGGCCTGCCCGGCCGGCCAGCACCCGCAGCGACCTGTTGTCACCGCCCCGCAGCGCCAGGATCACTGGCAACAGCACCCACGGCGCCAGCATCATCGGCAGCGTCTCCGACGAGATCGACCCCAGCGTCGTCAGCACCCGCGGGGACAGCGCGAACGCGAGCGCACCGATGATGCGCGACGACCTGGTGCCGATGCCGAGGGCCTCGGCCACCCGAAGCAGCCCCCAGAACCCCGCGGTGAGCAGTAGCGCCCACCACAGCCGCTGGGTGACCCAGCCGGGCAGCCCGAGGGTGTCGCCCAGCAGGAAGAACGCCCCGTGCGGGAAGAGGTAGCCGTACGCCTGGTTCTGCGCCTGCCCGAACGGCAGGTCGCTGTTCCACAGGTTCGCCGCCCGGGCCAGGAAGCGCAGCGGGTTTGCGGTCAGGTCGAGCTTGGTGTCCGGCGAGATCATTCCCGGCGACTGGGCGAAGCACAGCACCAGCGCCACGGCGAAGACCCCGCCGAGCCAGCGCCGCGATAGCGGCGGGGTGGTGATGGGCGCCTCCATGAGAGGGGAGGCGGTGGCCAGGGTGCTCAGGCTAGCCGCGGTTGCCGTACTCGACGCGGTTCAGCACCGATGACGCCGGGTCGCCAGGGGACAGCGGCGGCTTCGTGTCCTGCTGGATCATCAACGTCACGCCGAAGATCGCGGCGGCCCCGAGCAGCAGACCGACCACGATGCTGGCGGCGGCAGGAACCACGAACCGGGTCATGGTCGGCTCTCCTCGCGGGTGCTGGGCGGTACGGATGGGTGAGACCCGCGCTATCGACGGGTGAATACCCGCTGGCCAACCTAGCACGCGGCCAACCTTGGTTGGCCCTCGGCGAGCGCCATGACAGCATGTGCGGATGCCTACCCGCCTGTTCTCGATTCGTGGAATCGCGGCCCTGTCGGCAGTGCCGTTGCTGCTCGTCGGCTGTTCAGGGACCGCTGCACGCCCGGCGGCCTCGTCTTCGGCCCCGGCCAGTACCCCGTCGTCGGCGACCTCGGTGCCGCTGGCAGGCCCCATCCCGGCGCCCGCCGCTCCGGCCCCGCCCGCCTGCGGCGACGGCGCCGGATTGCTGAACGCGATGTCCACCCGCGACAAGCTGGCGCAGGTGCTGATGGTCGGCGTGAAGAGCGCCGCCGACGCCCGCAACGTGGTGGACACCTATCACGTCGGCGGCATCTTCATCGGCAGCTGGACCGACCTGTCCATGCTGACCGACGGCTCGCTGCCGGAGTACGCCAACGCCGGTCCGCTGCCGCTCGCGGTCAGCGTCGACGAAGAGGGCGGCCGGGTCGAGCGGTTGTCCTCGCTGATCGGGGACGCCCCGTCGGCGCGGGTGCTGGCCCAGACCCAGACCCCCGACCAGGTGTACCAACTGGCACTCGACCGGGGCCGCAAGATGCGTGGGCTCGGCATCACCGTCGACTTCGCGCCGGTCGTCGACGTCACCGACGCCGCCGACGACACCGTGATCGGCGACCGGTCGTTCTCCAACGACCCGGCGAAGGTCACCGAGTACGCCGGCGCCTACGCCCGCGGCCTGCGTGACGCCGGCCTGCTGCCGGTGCTCAAACACTTCCCCGGCCACGGCCACGGATCCGGCGACTCGCACACCGGCGCGGTCACCACCCCGCCGTTGGCGGATCTGCAGAACGACGACCTGATCCCGTACCGCACGCTGACGACCGAGGCCCCCGTCGCGGTGATGATCGGCCACCTGCAGGTGCCCGGCCTCACCGAGGGGACCACGCCGGCCAGCCTCAGCGGTGCCGCGGTCGGCCTGCTGCGCAGCGGCGGTTACGGCGGGCCGGGCTTCGACGGCCCGATCTTCAGCGACGACCTGTCCAGCATGGCGGCGATCTCGGACCGCTACGGCGTCGCCGAGGCGGTGCTGCGTGCGCTGCAGGCCGGCACCGATGTGGCGCTATGGGTGACCACCGATGAGGTGCCCGCGGTGTTGGACCGGCTGGAGAAGGCGGTCAACGCGGGCGAGCTGTCGTTGCCCGCCGTCGAAACTTCGGTGCTGCGAATGGCGCGTCTGAAGGGCCAAAGTCCGCGCTGCGGCGGCTAGCCTGGGATCAGTCTCTGGAGAAAGGCGGTGATATGGCGGGTGGCACCAAGCGATTGCCCCGTGCCGTGCGGGAGCAGCAGATGCTCGACGCCGCTGTCCAGATGTTCTCGGTCAACGGCTACCACGAGACGTCCATGGACGTCATCGCCGCCGAGGCGCAGATCTCCAAGCCGATGCTGTACCTGTACTACGGCTCCAAGGAAGAACTGTTCGGCGCCTGCCTGGCCCGCGAACTGAGCCGTTTCATCGAAGCGGTCGGCGCCGACATCGACCTCCAGCAGAGCCCACATGATCTGCTGCGCAGCGTCATTCTGTCGGTGCTGCGCTACATCGACGCCAATCGGGCGTCCTGGATCGTGCTCTATACCCAGGCCACCAGTTCACAGGCGTTCGCCCACACCGTGCGTGAGGGCCGCGAGAAGATCATCGACATGGTGGCCAGGCTGCTGGAGGCCGGCACCCGGAATCCCGAGCCCGACACGGACTTTCATATGATGGCCGTGGCGCTGGTGGGTGCGGGCGAGGCCGTCGCGACGCGGGTCAGCACCGGCGACGCCGATGTCGATGAGGCCGCCGACATGTTGATCAACCTGTTCTGGCGCGGCCTCAAGGGTGCCCCGTCCACTCCCTGATTTCGGCGCGAAAACCGCCGCTGGGCGAACGAAAACGCGCCGAAATAGCTAGAGGCCGCGGACCGTTGCGGTCAGATGCGGATAGCCTTTGGCCATGTTCCGCAGTGCGATGTCCCATCCGCCGGCGTCGCGCTCGACGTAGAGCCCGGCGCTGGCGGGCAGCACCACCGGCTTGCCGAACTTCACCGAGTACCGCGCCGCATCGGGGATCTGTGCCTCGATGTTCGCCAGAACCGCTGCCGCACTGAACATCCCGTGTGCGATCACGGTGGGGAAGCCGAACAGTTTGGCCCCGATCAGGTTGGTGTGGATCGGGTTGTGATCCCCGCTGACCGACGCGTAGCGTCGGATCTGGGCGGGTGTGATCCGCAGAATCGCATTGGGAGGCGGCAGTTTCTGTCGCTTCGGTGGCTCGGGCTTCGGTCCGCCGGACAGACTGGTGCGCTGCTGGTGCAGGAACGTCGTCACCTGATGCCACGCGCGTTCGTTGCCGACGCTGACATCGGCGATGACGTCGACCAGCAGGCCCTTGCGGTGCTCGCGAAGGTTCTCGGCATGCACCTTGACCCCGACGGTGTCGGTGACCGCGATGGGCCGGTAGCGGGTGATCTCGTTCTCCACGTGGACCGCACCCATTGCGGCGAACGGGAAGTCGAAGCCGGTGATTAACGCCATGACGGTCGGAAACGTCAGCACGAACGGGTAGGTCAGCGGGACGGTATCGCCGAACTGCAGGCCGGTGACCGCGGTGTAGGCGGCCACGTTCGACGGGTCGATGGGCAGTTCGTCGACGGTCAGGGTGCGATTGGGCAGGTGGTCACCACGCGGTACGAACGGCAGCGATCCCGCCGCGGCGCGCAGCAGGTTGCGCAGTCCGCTCGGCTGTTCGGTCACAGTACTCAAGGTCAGGCCCCCAGCATTGCCTGGCCGCAGACCCGGATCGTGTTGCCGGTCACCGCATTCGACGCCGGGCTGGCGAAGTAGGCGATGGTCTCGGCCACGTCGACCGGTTTGCCGCCTTGGTACAGCGAGTTCAGCCGGCGGCCGACCTCCCGGGTGGCCAACGGAATCGCGGCCGTCATCGCGGTCTCGATGAATCCGGGTGCGACGGCGTTGATCGTGATGCCCTTGTCCGCCAGCGACGGTGCCAGCGCCTCGGTGAGGCCGATCATCCCGGCTTTGGTGGCCGCGTAGTTGGTCTGGCCGCGGTTGCCCGCGATACCGGCCATCGACGACAGCCCGATCACTCGGCCGCCCTCACCGATGCTGCCGTTTTCGATCAGACCTTCGGTAAGGCGTTGCGGAGCAAGCAGATTGACCGCCACGACGGCGTCCCAGCGAGCGTCGTCCATATTGGCCAGCAACTTGTCGCGGGTGATGCCTGCGTTGTTGACCAGGATGTCGGCGTGGCCGTCATAGTGCTCGCGCAGGTGCTCGGTGATCTTCTGTACGGCGTCGTCGGCAGTGACGTCCAACGGCAGCGCGGTGCCACCGACTTTCGCCGCCGTCTCGCCCAACGCGTCGTGCGCGGACTCGACGTCGATCGCCACGACCTTGGCGCCGTCGCGGGCGAACACCTCGGCGATGGTGGCACCGATGCCGCGCGCGGCGCCGGTGACGATCGCGACCTTGCCGTCGAGTGGCTTGTCCCAGTCGGCGGGCGGGGTGGAATCGTCGGCACCCACGTAGAAGACCTGCCCGTCGACGTAGGCCGACTTGCCCGACAGCAGGAAGCGCAGCGTCGACTCAAGGCCGGTCGCGGCGGGCTTGGCCGCCGGCGACAGATAGACGAGCGAGACGGTGGCGCCGCGGCGCACCTCCTTGCCCAGGGAGCGGGTGAACCCTTCAAGGGCGCGCTGTGCGATGCGCTCGTCGACACTGCCGGCCTGGTCGGGGATGGTGCCCACCACGACGATGCGCCCCGACGGTCCGAGGTTGCGCAGCAGCGGGGTGAAGAACTCGTACAGGCCGCGCAGCCCGGCCGGCTCGGTGATGCCGGTGGCGTCGAAGACCAGCCCGCCGAACGAATCGGCCCACCGGCCGCCGAGGTTGTCGGCCACCAGGTCGTAGTCCTCGGCCAGGGCCGCGCGCAGCGGCTCCACCACACGGCCGGATCCACCGATCAACAATGAGCCGGCCAGCGGTGGTTCGCCGGCCTTATAGCGACGCAGCGTCTCCGGCTGCGGAATGCCGAGCTGCTTGGCCAGCAGCGCGCCCGGCGCTGAGTTGACGATCTGCGAGAAGAGGTCGGAAGCCACGGACGTGCCTTTCGAGTTTGCGATGTGGGTGTACCGGGAACGAACTTACTCCAGAGTAAGGACGGTGCGTAGTATGGGGGGTATACCCATCTCAAACCGAACACAAAGCGGAGATTGACATGGCCTCTACCAGTCGGAACAGTCGTCGAGTCGCCGTCATCGGCGGCAACCGGATTCCCTTCGCGCGCTCGGACGGCGCGTACGCCGAGGCGTCCAACCAGGACATGTTCACCGCCGCGCTCGGCGGCCTGGTGGACCGCTTCGACCTCGCCGGCGAGCAGCTGGGTGCGGTGATCGGTGGTGCGGTGCTCAAGCACAGCCGCGACTTCAACCTGATGCGCGAAAGCGTGCTCGGCAGCCAGCTCTCGCCGTACACCCCGGCCATCGATTTGCAGCAGGCCTGCGGCACGGGCCTGCAGGCGGCCATCGCCGCCGCCGACGGCATCGCGGCCGGGCGCTACGAGGCCGCCGCCGCCGGCGGGGTGGACACCACCTCGGACGCGCCGATTGGCCTCGGCGACGAGCTGCGCCGGACGCTGCTCAACCTTCGCCGGTCGAAGTCCAACGTCGACCGGCTCAAGCTCGTCGGCAAGCTGCCCGCCTCGCTGGGCATCGAGATCCCCACCAACGGGGAGCCGCGCACCGGGTTGTCGATGGGTGAGCACGCGGCGATCACCGCCAAGAAGATGGGTATCAAGCGCGTCGACCAGGATGAGCTGGCCGCGGCCAGCCATCGCAACATGGCCGCCGCCTACGATCGGGGCTTCTTCGACGATCTCGTCAGCCCCTTCCTCGGGCTGTATCGGGACAACAATTTGCGGGCCGATTCCAGCGCCGAGAAGCTGGCCAAGCTCAAGCCGGTGTTCGGGGTGCGCAACGGCGACGCCACGATGACAGCCGGGAACTCGACGCCGCTCACCGACGGTGCCTCGGTGGTGCTGCTGGCCAGCGATGAGTGGGCAACGTCACACTCGCTGACGCCGCTGGCGTACTTCGTCGACTCCGAGACCGCCGCCGTCGACTACGTCAACGGACCCGACGGGCTGCTGATGGCGCCCACCTACGCGGTGCCGCGTCTGCTCGCCCGCAACGGTCTGAGCTTGCAAGACTTCGATTTCTACGAGATCCACGAGGCGTTCGCGTCGGTGGTCCTGGCTCATCTGCAGGCCTGGGAATCCGAGGAGTACTGCAAGGAGCGACTCGGCCTGGACGCTGCGCTCGGTGCGATCGACCGCTCGAAGCTCAACGTCAACGGCTCCTCGCTGGCGGCGGGCCACCCGTTCGCCGCGACCGGCGGCCGCATCGTCGCCCAACTCGCGAAACAGCTGGCAGAGAAGCACAAGGAGACCGGTCAGCCGGTGCGCGGACTGATCTCCATCTGCGCCGCCGGCGGGCAGGGCGTGACCGCGATCCTCGAGGCCTAGAAAAAAGTTCGAAAAATCTTTTCCAGGGTTTGTAACGAACCCGGACCGGCTACAGATGTACTGGATAGCTCCGTGTTGCCGTCTGACCCCCCGACCCGACGGCAACACGGGGCATCCTCTTTATTTGCGGGGTATTGACGCAAATGAAGGACCGCCGCTGGAGAAGAGGGGATTCCAGCGGCGGTTTCTATGCGGACCTGTCTTGGTCCTGCCGTTTCAGCTGGAGATTCGCCCGGCTACCCCTTGTCGACAAGCCCCGACTGCACGAGTGCCGCGTCCACGAACTGCTGGACCGGACGGGCTTGAAAGAACCCCGTATGCCCACCGCGGTACCAGCCGATGTCCGGCCGACCCCAGTGCTCCCACAGTCCCAGCACCTGCTCACGCGGGTGGACGATCCGGTCGGCGACGCCGGCATAGATGAATCGGCCTTCCGGCGCCACCTTCGGCCGCAGCGACAGCGGCGAGATCATGGCGCCGATCGGTTCGGCCAGCTCGAGAGTCCGGTAGCGCGGGTCGTCCGGGCTCAGCCCGGCGTGGCGGCCCAGGATCGACACCAGGTTGGCCGGCGGCACGCCGAGGATCGCGCACGTCAGGTCCTCGTCGAGGCTGGCGACCAGCGCGGAGATGTAGCCACCCAGCGAGATACCGTTCACGCCGATCCGGGCGTCGGGCTGCTGCGACCTGATCCAGGCCAGCACCCGGCGGATATCCCACACCGCCTGCGCGGTCGCGTGGACGTCGTCCATCACGTCCTCGCCGGGGAAGACGGCACCCTTGGGCAGGCCCTTGGCGCGGGGGCCGTGCATGGGCAGCACCGGGAGTACGACGTTGAGGCCGAAGGCCTCGTGCAGATGCCACGCCCGGAACAGCGTGAGGTCGAGATTGGCGCGGCCCATCTCGGTGCCGTGCACACAGACCAGCCAGGGGCGGGGTTCACGGTGCCGCAGCATCAGCGCGTACTCGCGCCGGTTGCCGGTGTAGCTCAGCCAGCGCTCGCGGCCCGATTCGCCGGGGTAGGGCTCGTACCCGCTGTCGAAGGAGATCCGCTCGTGCTTGCGGTTGCCCCTGCCGAAGGTCCGGACGGACACGCCGGTCGGCGCGGGCGGCGCGGCAAAGAACCCTTCCGGCCGGGCCAACCAGCCTTGATCACCATAGAAATCGACGGCGCTGTCGACTTCGGCGTTGATCTTGTCGTAGACCGTGGCGTCACTGAGCGGCCTGCGCCAGCGCAGCCCGACCAGGACGATCTCGTCGCGTAAGGCGTGGGTGGCCAGTGACAGCGTGGGCCGGGCAACGGGCAATGCGTCACTGCCACCGTCGAGGTATGCGCCCCAGGAGCGAGCGTAGTAACCAGCGGTTTTCGCGAACGGCGCGACAATATTCGCTAGCGGAGCCGCGCTCGCGGGCTTTCTGCCGGTCGTTGCGGGACGCCCGGGAATCGCTTCGTTGCTGTCAAGCATCGCCATACCAGTAATGTAGCGGATCCCCAGCTAACGGCCAGGGCCCAAAGTCCCCACCGAGTCCGGGTGCGGGCGCCAGCTGGCAAAAAGAGCCGAAAGTCCTCCGTAAACGCCAACGGCACCGGGACCCGAAGGTCCCGGAGCCGTTGTGCAGTGCGTAACTCAGAACGCGGCTTCGTCGAGCTCCATGATCTCGTTGTCGATCGTCTCGATCACCTGGCGAGTGCTGGTCAGCAGCGGCAGCATGTTCTTCGCGAAGAACGACGCCACGGCGAGCTTGCCCTCGTAGAACGAGCGGTCGGCACCGGTCGCGCCGGCGTCCAGCGCGGCGATCGCCACGGCGGCCTGACGCTGCAGCAGCCAGCCGATGACCAGGTCTCCCACGCTCATCAGGAAGCGGACCGAGGCCAGCCCCACCTTGTAGATGCTGCTGGGCTCCTCCTGCGCCGCCATCAGGTAACCGGTCATCGAGGCGGCCATGCCCTGGACGTCCTCGAGCGCCTTGGCCAGCAGGGCGCGCTCCGACTTCAGCCGGCCGTTGCCCGACTCGTTGGAGATGAACGACTCGATCTCGCCCGCCACGTGGGCCAGCGCAACACCCTTGTCGCGCACGATCTTCCGGAAGAAGAAGTCCTGCGCCTGGATGGCGGTGGTGCCCTCGTAGAGCGAGTCGATCTTCGCGTCGCGGATGTACTGCTCGACCGGGTAGTCCTGCAGGAAGCCGGAACCACCGAAGGTCTGCAGGCTCTCGGTGAGCTTGGCGTAAGCCTGCTCGGAGCCGACACCCTTGACGATCGGCAGCAGCAAATCGTTGACCTTCACCGCGAGTTCGGGCTCGACGTTCTGAACGGCCTTGGCGACGGCGGCGTCCTGGAACGTCGCGGTGTAGAGGTACAGCGCCCGCAGACCCTCGGCGTAGGCCTTCTGGGTCATCAGGCTGCGGCGAACGTCCGGGTGGTGAGTGATCGTCACCCGCGGCGCGGTCTTGTCGGTCATCTGGGTCAGGTCGGCACCCTGCACGCGCTCCTTGGCGTACTCCAGAGCGTTGAGATATCCGGTCGACAGGGTCGCAATCGCCTTGGTGCCCACCATCATTCGAGCCTGCTCGATGACGTCGAACATCTGCGCGATGCCGTCGTGGACATCGCCGACGAGCCACCCGACAGCCGGAACGCCGTGCTGTCCGAGCGACAGCTCGCAGGTCGCCGAGACCTTCAGGCCCATCTTGTGTTCGACGTTGGTGACGAACACACCGTTGCGCTCACCGGGTTCGCCGGTCTCGGGGTCGAAGTGGAACTTCGGCACGAAGAACAGCGACAGGCCCTTGGTGCCCGGGCCGGCGCCCTCGGGGCGGGCCAGCACCAGATGCATGATGTTCTCGAAGAGGTCGTCGGAGTCAC
>JAEZIA010000336.1 GCA_023416315.1 Actinomycetes bacterium | reverse complement strand
GTGGCCGATGCCGTCGAGGTCGCCTGGATCGCCGAAGCCGCCACCGAGTCGCTGCGTCGCGGCGCACCGGTCCGCATCGAGGAGGTACGTCAGTGAAGATCGCCGGTGCCCCGATTTCCTGGGGTGTATGTGAGGTGCCGGGGTGGGGTCACCAGCTCGATCCCGAGCGGGTGCTCGCCGAGATGGGCCGGGCGGGGCTGTCCGCCACCGAACTGGGCCCCGAGGGTTTCCTGCCCGCCGACCCGCACGCCTTGACCGCACTGCTGAGCAGGTACCAGCTGAGCTGCGTCGGCAGTTTTGCGCCGGTGCTGCTGCACGACGCCGACCACGACCCGGTGCCCGACATCGCCGGTGTGCTGGAATCCCTTGTGGCATCGGGCGCTTCGATGCTCGTGCTCGCCGCGGCCACCGGCACCGACGGGTATGACTCCCGACCCGAGCTCGACGACGGCCAGTGGTCGACGCTGCTGGCGAACCTCGACCGGCTCGCCGCGGCCGCCGCCGAGCGGGGCATCACCGCGGTGCTGCACCCGCATGTCGGCACCATGGTCGAGAAGGGCGACGAGGTGGCCAGGGTGCTGGCCGGGTCGTCGATCTCGCTGTGTCTGGACACCGGTCATCTGTTGATCGGCGGTACCGACCCGCTGCAACTGGCCCGCTCGGTGCCCGGCCGCATCGCGCACACTCACCTCAAGGATGTCGACGCGACGCTCGCCGCGCGGGTGCAGTCCGGCGAACTGACCTACACCGAGGCGGTGCGCAAGGGCATGTACACCGCACTCGGCAGCGGTGACGTCGACATCGCCGGGATCGTTGCGGCATTGCGCGACAACGGCTTCGACGGCTGGTTCGTGCTCGAACAGGACACCATCCTCGACGGCGAACCCGAGGGCGAGGGCCCGCTGCGCGACGTGCTGGCCAGCGTGGCCTACCTACAGAACGCGGTGGGCGGCGTGCTGGCATGAGCTTGCGCATCGGCGTTCTCGGCGCCTCCCGAATCGCCGAGAACGCCATCGTCGGGCCGGCCAGAGATCTCGGCCACCGGCTGGTGCTGGTGGCCGCCCAGGATCCCCAGCGCGCCCGGGTGTTCGCCGACACCTACGGCGTCGAGCGGGTCGCGGGCAGCTATGCCGACCTGATCGCCGACCCCGAGGTCGACGTGGTCTACAACCCGCTGGCCAATGCCCTGCACGCGCCGTGGAACCTCGCCGCGATCGAGGCCGGCAAGCCGGTACTGACCGAGAAACCGTTCGCGCGCAACCACACCGAGGCTCGGGCGGTCGCCGAGGCCGCCACGGCAGCCGGGGTGAGCGTGCTGGAAGGCTTCCACTATCTGTTCCATCCGCTGAGCAGGCGGATGTTCGAACTGGCCACCGGCGGTGAGCTCGGCGAGGTCCGCCACGTCGAGGTGCGGATGGCGATGCCGGCGCCGGCGGCCGACGACCCGCGGTGGTCGCTGGAGTTGGCGGGCGGCGCGCTGATGGACCTCGGCTGCTACGGCCTGCATATCATGCGTCAGCTGGGCGAGCTCGGGTTGGGCAGGCCGTCGATCACCGCCGCACACGCGTCCGAGCGCAGCCCCGGCGTCGACGAATGGTGTGATGTCGAGCTGCGATTTCCGTCGGGTGCCAGCGGCTGCAGCGCCAACACCATGACCGCAGAAGCGTTTTCGTTCACGATCACGGTGGTCGGCACCAAAGGCGATGCACTGGCGCACGACTTCATCAAGCCGCATATCGACGACCGGATCACGATCCGCACGCCGGGCGGCATCCGGACCGAACACCTGGGCACCCGCCCGTCGTACACCTACCAACTGGAGGCGTTCGCCGCGCATGTTCTTGATGGCGCGCCGCTACCGATCGGTGTTGAGGACGCCGTGGCGAACATGCACTACGTCGATGCCGCCTACCGCGCGGCCGGAATGTCACCGCGCTGAACGGGTTCTGCATCGGCCGCTGATCGGGCACGATGGCAGACATGCCGCACACCTTTCCCGACGGTCACTGGGGGCGAGAAGACATCTCGCCGCTGTTCAAGCCGGTGTTCGCGCTCGCCTCGACCGCGATCGGATCGCGCATGGTCAAGGCCTTGGTCCCGCTGGATCGCCGGGTGTTGCGCGCCACCAAGGGCAAATACACCCTGTTCGGCCCGACCTCGATGCCCGAACTGCTGCTGACCACGACCGGCCGCAAGTCCGGCCAGCCCCGGCTGTCGGCACTGAGCTACCTGCGTGACGGTGAGCGCCTGCTGGTGCTCGGCAGCAACTTCGGCCAGCAGCATCACCCGGCGTGGAGCCTGAACCTGATCGCCAATCCGGAGGCCGTCGTGGCCATCAATGGCATCGAGATCCCGGTGACCGCGGCGTTGCTGACCGGCCCGGAGCGTGAGGCCGGCCTTGCCCGCTTCCTGGCCTACCCGATGTACCAGGCGTACCGCACCCGCACCGACCGGGAGTTGCGGCTGTTCGCGCTGACGCCGCGTTAGTCAGCGGCCGAGCTCGTGGGACAGTGCCTCGAGCTCGTCGCCGCCGGCCATCTGCTGGGTGAGGTGCTCCAGGGTGATGTCGTCGTAGGTGCAGTCCAGCTTCTGGCGGCCGCGGTTGAGCAACACGAAATGGTCGCCGACCATGTGCGCGTGGTGCGGGTTGTGCGTGATGAACACGACGCCGAACCCGGCCTCTTTGGCGGCGGTGATGTACTTGAGTACCACGCCGGACTGCTTGACGCCGAGCGCAGCGGTCGGCTCGTCGAGGATCAGCACGCGGGCACCGAAGAACACCGCCCGCGCGATCGCCACGCACTGCCGCTGGCCGCCGGATAGCGTGCCGATCGGGACATCGACGTCGGGCAGATCGATTCCCATCTTGGCCAGCTCGGTCAGCGTGGTCGCCCGCATCGCGTTGGCATCCAGTGCCCACGGGAAGCTTTTCTTCCGAATCTCCTGACCCAGGAAGAAGTTTCGCCACACCGGCATCAGCGGGACGACGGCGAGGTTCTGGTAGACCGTTGCGATGCCCTTGGCGAGGGCGTCGGCGGGTGAGGTGAACTTCGTCGGCTCACCGTCGACCAGCAGCTCACCCTCGGTCGGCTGATGTAGCCCCGCGATGATCTTGATCAGTGTCGACTTGCCCGCGCCGTTGTCACCGAGGATGCCGGTCACCTGGCCGGCGTGAACCCGCAGCGAAATGTCCTTGAGCGCGGTGATGTTGCCGTAGGTCTTGCACACGTCCTTGAGCTCGACGAGCGGCACCTCGCCGCCGGACGGGGCTTCTTCGGTCGGACGGTCCATGGTCGCGGTCACTTCTCTCTCACCTCTTGGCGGCGTAGTTGCGGAAGGCGTTGTTGGCGATCACCGCGAACAGCAGCATCGCGCCCAGGAAGAACTTGAACCAGTCGGGGTTCCAGCCGGCGTAGACGATGCCCTGGTTGGTCATGCCGAAGATGAAAGCGCCGATCGCGGCGCCGATCGCCGTGCCATAGCCACCCGTCAGCAGGCAGCCGCCGATCACCGCGGCGATGATGTAGAAGAACTCGTTGCCGATACCCTGGCCGGACTGCACGGTGTTGAACGCGAACAGCAGGTGCATGCCGACAAACCAGGCGCAGAAGCCGACGAACATGAACAGCCCGATCTTGACCTTGGTCACCGGAACACCCACCGCGCGAGCACTGTCGGCGTCACCACCGACCGCGAAGATCCAGTTGCCGATCTTGGTCTTGAACAGCACCCAGGTGGCCGCCGCGGTGAACACCAGCCACCAGACCACGGTGATGCGCACGCTCACACCGAACACGGTGAACGACGACGCGAACACCTTCTGCGCGGAATCCCAGCCTTGCATATCGCTCACGCTTTGCGTGGCAACCTGGCCCGCAAGGAGTTTGGTGACGGCGAGGTTGATGCCGGCGAGCATGAAGAACGTACTCAGCGTGATCAGGAACGACGGGATCTTGGTCCGCATCACCAGGAATCCGTTCAGAAAACCGACGCCCAGCGCCAGGATCAGGGCGAGTCCGGCGCCCGCCCACAAATTGAGGTGCAGGTTGTAGGACAGCATCGACGCCGCCAGCGAGCTGAACGTCACCGCGACACCGGTGGACAGGTCGAACTCGCCACCGATCATCAACACCGCGACACCACACGCCATGATCCCGATGGTCGAGCTGGCGTAGAGGACGGTGGCCAGCGAGGAGGCTTGCCGGAACGGGTCGGCCACGATCAGGAAGAAGACGAAGATTCCGATCGCACCGATCCCGGCACCCATCTCCGGGCGAATCAGCAGGCGCTGCAGCTTGTTCCGTTCCTTGACGCGTTCGTCGCGGACCACCTTGTGGTCGGCGACGTCGAGTGCCTCCTGGGTAGTCATCTGAGTTGTCCCCTCTTCGCGCAAGCGCTCATCAGCGTGTGCCTCCCTTGGCGTACTCCGCGACCGCGGCGATGTTCGACCCATCGATAAAGGCCGGGCCGGTCAAAGTCGGCTGCCCACCACCGATGACGTTCCCGTTGCTCAGGTACAGCCACAGCGAGTCGACGGCGAGGTAACCCTGTAGATACGGCTGCTGGTCGACGGCCCACTGCACGTCGCCCTTCTGGATCGCGTCGACGAGGGCAGCGTTGGTGTCGAATGTGCCGATCTTGGCGGTACTGCCCGCGTTGCTCTTGGACTGCACCGCGGTCAGCGCGAACGGCGCACCGAGCGTGACGATGTAGTCGATGCTCGGGTCCTGCTGCAGTTTGGCGGTGATGGTGGACTCGACCGACGGCATGTCCTTGCCGTTGACGTTGAGGACCTCGGTGGCCGGGAAGGTCTGCTTCACGCCGGCGCAGCGGGCCTCCAGGTCGACGTGGCCCTGCTCCTGGATGACGCAGATCGCTTTGGTCGCGCCCTCGCTGCGCAACCGGTCACCGACACCTTGGCCGGCGATGGCACCATCCTGGCCGAAGTACTCCTTGACGCCCATCGCCTTCCACGCGTCCATCCCGGCGTTGAACGCGACGACCGGGATGCCCTTGGCCTCAGCGGCTTTGACCGCGGCCTGCATCGCGTCGGGCTTGGCGAGCGTGACCGCGATACCGTCGACCCCACTGTCGATCGCCGACTGCACGAGGTTGGCCTGATTCGGCGCCTCGGGATCGTTGGAGTAGCGAAGTTCGATGTTGTCCTTCTTCGCCGCGGTCTCGGCACCCTTACGCACCAGATCCCAGAACGAGTCACCGGGGACCTCGTGGGTGATCATCGCGACGGTCTTGCGTGGCGTGTCGACGGTGCCGCCGCCCGAACCGCTGCCGTTGTTCTGCGGTTTCCCACCGGTGGCAGAACAGGCCGCGAGCCCGATCACCAGCGCACTCGCGCCTGCCAAGGCCGCTAGCCGATTGAACTTCATGCCGACTCCTTGTCTGCGATACATCGCGTACGACACGCCTGCCCTCGATGTAATACGGCTCACAGCAGAAAGTCAATACTTTGTCAGGACATTCAGACTGCAGGTCAAATGGTAGGGTTCGCTGATGATCGGCTTTGACCTGGCAGTATGCGCTGAGATGGTGTTCACCGACCTGCCAGTCGTCGAGCGGGTACGGCGCATCGACAGGCTCGGCTTCGCGGTGGAAATCTGGAGCTGGCACGACAAGGACCTCGCGGCGCTGGCCGACACCGGGGCGCGGTTCTCGTCGATGACCGGCTACCTTGGCGGCGACCTGATCGACCCGGCAGGCGCCGACGAGGTAGTGCGCACCGCGGAACTCAGCGTCAAAGCCGCTGAGACACTGGGGGTGCCGCGGCTGAACCTGCATACCGCCGCACTCATCGACGGCCGGGCCGCCCGCCCGCGTCACCGCACCACCGGTCAGATGTGGCTGACGGCGCAGCGGGCGCTGGAACGCATCGGCGAACTCGGCGCCGCCGCCGACGTCACGTTCTGCGTGGAGAACCTCAATACGATCGTCGACCACCCCGGCGTTCCGCTGGCCCGCGCCAAGGACACCCTGGCGCTCGTGGAGGGTGTCGACCACCCGAACGTCAAGATGATGCTCGACCTCTACCACGCCCAGATCGGCGAGGGGAACCTCATCGAACTGGTCCGACGGTGCGGCCCGGCGATCGGCGAGATTCAGGTGGCCGATGTTCCCGGACGGTGCGAACCGGGCACCGGCGAGATCCACTACCCCGCCATCGCTCGAGCGTTGCACGACATGGACTATCGCGGCACCGTCGGCTTGGAGGCGTGGGCGGCCGGCGACAGCGAGGCCGCACTGCGCGCGTTCCGGGACGCGTTTTCCGGACCGATGCCGGACCGTCAGTAGCGCGCCCATCGAACGATCACGGTGCCGTCTGCCCCGACCAGAATGCCCCGGCGGTGCATATCGATCTCGACGTGGTGATCGGCCGCGGCGATCCGGCGCGCCGGTCCGGCCACCAGCTTGGGACTCGTAGTCAGACACAACTCGTCGATCTCGTTGTCCGACACCAGCTGTGAGAACAGTGTCGGGCCGCCCTCGACGAGCACGCGATGTAAGCCCAGCTCCGCGAGTCCGGCGCGGATCGCCGCCGACGCGACCCGGCCGCCCGGAATCTCAACCACCCGGGCATGCGACTGTTCAAGAGCGTGCCGTGCCGCAACGTCGGCGTTCGCGGATACGAACACCACCGGCGGTGCCGCCGTATTGTTCACCACCGCAGGCGGGACGACACCGCGGCTGGACACCACCGCCACCGGAAGGACGGCCGCCAACCCCCGCGCCAACCGCCACGCCTGTGCGGCCGGATCCAGCCGGAGGTCTTCGTACGGTTTGGACCTCGCCGTCGTCGCACCCACCAGAACCACGTCGGCGACCTCACGCAACCGGCTGAACACCCGCCGATCGGTGGGCGTGCCGAGCCTGCGCCCGGACCCGTCGAGCGTCACCGCCCCGTCGATGCTCGCGATGAAGTTGGCCCGCAACAGCGGCTGTTCGAGGTCGTCAGGGTATGCCAGCAGGTCGCGCAGGCCGTCATCGGTGAGCGACTCGGCGTCGTGCAGGGTCGACCGCGGCGCACCGGCGAGGGCGGTCACAACGCCACCCGCATCTCGTCGCGGAGCAGAACGGGCGCAGCGGTGCCGCGTTCTCGCGTCACGATGAACATCGCGATCAGCCCACCGAGCGCGGCAGCACAGACGGGCAGCAGCATCGACTGCGACAGCGCGGCGACGCTGGCGCTGGACAGCGCCGCACCGAGCTGGCGGGCGGTGTTGCACAGCGCCGATCCGGCACCGGCCAGCTCGGGCGGCAGCGCTCGGGATGCGATGACGGCCAGCGGTTCCCAGGTGAATGCGCCGGCCACGCCCACCCCCGCCAGCGGTGGGAGCAACCGCCACATGGGCGCGGACGCGCTCGTTCTGCTCATTTCCAGGGCCAGCCAGAGCAGCGCGACCGTCAGCATCGCGAAGCCGGCGATCACGATCGGGCGCGGGTGAACCCGGTCGACAAGCTTGCCGACCACCGGCGCCAGCACGACGGTCGCCACAGCCATCGGCGCGGTGAGCAGCGCGGCGCCAACGGCGGACAACCCGCGCGCTTCCTGCAGGAAGATCATCAGCGGAATGACGAACGCGACGAACGCGAAACTCACCGTGGCGATGCCGCCATTGGACAGCAGGAAATTCCGGTCCATCACCAGCCGAAGCGGAATCAGCGGCTCCCTCGGGTTGACGGCCTGCCACCCGAAAAAGACTGCCGTCAAGGTCAGTCCAGCGGCGATCGCGAACCAGGTTGCCGGCGACCAATTCTCGCGCTCACTCTCCTGCAGGCCGAACACGATGAGGAAGATGCCCGCCCCCGACAGGAGCACACCGAGTGGGTCCATATGCAAGTGCCTGCCGGGCAGCGCAGGCACCAGCCACACGGCGAGCACCAACCCGATCACCCCGATGGGGGCACTGCCGAAAAAGATCCACCGCCACCCGATCTGGTCGAGCAGCACACCGCCGAGAATCGGGCCGGCGAACAGACCCATCCCGGTGGTGGCGCCCCATACGCTCATCGCCACGCCGCGCCGCTCGGGCGGGAACATGCGGGTGATCGTGGTGAAGATCTGTGGGGCAAGCAGTGCGGCGCCGGCGCCTTGCACGACGCGGGCCAGCGTCAGCATCCCGATCGACTCCGACAGACCACACCACACCGACGCAGCGCTGAAGATCGCCAAGCCGATCACGTAGACGTACTTCGGCCCGAACCGGTCACCGAGTCTGCCGCCGACCAGAAGCAGTGCGGCGAAGGCCAGCAGGTAGCCACTGGTCACCCAGAACACTGAGCCGTAGTCGGTGTCGTACTCGTCCTTGAGCGCGGGGTTGGCCACCGCCACGACCGTCGAGTCGACGACGATGAGGAACAGGCCGACCATCAACGCCCATAGCGCACGGAACGGATGACTGTGTTTCACTGTCCCCCCGCCGTTTTCAGACGCAGCCGGAAAGGGAAATTGTCACACGGGTCAGCGAGTTAGACGATCAAATCAAATAATTCGAATTCACAAGGCAGCGGCGGCATTTCACAATTGATCTTGATGGTATTTGCCGAAAGTGCGGAAGGCTGCAATTGTTCGCGGTGCGCGGTTCGGCGGCTACGCAAAGGCCGTTCGCCACATTCGCCGGGAATTACACGTCAGCGGTCGACAAGCGTGGTGTCGAAGTAGTAGCGGGCGGCGCGATAGCAGTGTGTCCCGTATTCGACCGCACGGCCGGAATCGTCGAACGCGGTGCGGTCCATCGTCAGCAGCGGGGCGCCCGGCTTCT
>JAEZIA010000321.1 GCA_023416315.1 Actinomycetes bacterium | reverse complement strand
GGTAATGCGTGAGACCCATCTCGTGACCGCCGAACGGGCCCAGCCAGACGGTGTAGGACAGGATCGCCAGCCCGCCGGGCCGGGTGACCCGCAGCATCTCCTCGCCGAGTTGCCACGGCCTCGGCACATGCTCGGCGACGTTGGAGGACAGGCAGACGTCCACGCTGGCGTCGGCGAACGGCAGCGCCATGCCCGACGCCCGGACGAACGAACCGGGGCCGCCCCGGCGCACCTGATCGGCGGCGTGCATCTCGCTCGGATCCGGTTCGACGCCGACGTAGTCCCAGCCTGCGGCGGTGAATGCGGTGGCGAAGTAGCCCGGCCCGCCGCCGACGTCGACGACGGTGTGGCCAGCCGGTCGGCTGGCGGTGCTGGCCTGCCACAGGTCGGTGACCATGTCCGCGGTGTCGGCGGCCAGGGCGCCGTAGAAGCGTGCCGGATCGGACTGTTCGTAGCGGAACTCGCTCAGCAGCCGTGCCGAACGGCGCAGCGTCGCGCGCCGGGCGAACAGGTCGGTGACGGCCATCGGAGCCACCTTAATGCCGGTCTAGGCTGGGGATCGATGTCCACGACCGTTCGCTCCGTCCTGCTTTTGTGCTGGCGGGATACCGGCCACCCGCAGGGGGGCGGCAGCGAAACCTATGTCCAGCGCATCGGCGCGCTGCTGGCCGAGTCGGGCATCGACGTCACCCTGCGCACCGCCCGCTATCCCGGCGCCCCCCGCCGCGAGCTGGTCGACGGCGTGCGCGTCAGCCGCGGTGGTGGCCCCTACAGCGTCTACATCCTGGCCGGACTGGCGATGGTGGCCGCCCGGTTCGGGCTCGGGCCGCTGCGGCACGTGCGTCCCGACGTCGTGATCGACACCCAGAACGGGGTGCCATTCCTGGCCCGGTTGGCGTTCGGTCGCCGCGTCGCGGTGCTGGTCCACCACTGCCACCGCGAACAGTGGCCGGTGGCAGGCCGGTTCTTCGGCCGGCTCGGCTGGCTGGTCGAGTCCTGGCTGTCGCCGCGGATGCACCGGCACAACCAGTACGTCACCGTGTCGCTGCCGTCGGCTCGGGACCTGGCCGATCTTGGCGTCGACACCGCGCGGATCGCGGTCGTGCGCAACGGTCTCGACGACGCGCCGCCGGAAACGCTGACCGCGCAGCGATCGCCGACACCGCGGGTGGTTGTGCTGTCCCGGCTGGTCCCGCACAAGCAGATCGAGGACGCGCTGGACGCCGTGGCCGCGCTGCGGCCTCGCGTCGAGGGCCTGCACCTCGACATCGTGGGCGGCGGCTGGTGGCATGACCGACTCGTCGAGCGGGCCCAGCGTCTCGGCATCTCCGATGCCGTCACCTTCCACGGGCATGTCGACCACCAGACCAAACACGCTGTGGTGCAACGGTCTTGGGTGCACGTGCTGCCGTCGCGCAAAGAAGGCTGGGGCCTGGCGGTCATCGAGGCCGCCCAGCACGGTGTGCCGACCATCGGCTACCGGTCATCCGGCGGGCTCACCGACTCGGTGATCGACGGGGTGACGGGCGTGCTGGTCGACGACCAGGACGACTTGGTGGACCGCCTGGAACGGCTGCTTGGCGATCATGTTCTGCGCGATGAACTCGGCGCCAAGGCCAAGGCCCGCAGCCGGGACTTCTCCTGGCAGCAGAGCGCCGACGCGATGCGCATGGTCCTGGAGTCGGTGCACGCCGGCACCCGAGTCAGCGGCGTGATCTGACGGTCTCCCGCTCACCGATCAGTTCGGCGAAGTATGCGGCCGCGGCGTCGACGCCCGCGTCGTCATCGGTGCCTGCCAGATCGAGCAGCAGACCGCGCATGACCGCGAGCCCGAGGCGCGCGAGACCGGGATCGGTCACACCGCCGGCGATCGTTTGCACGTGGGCGAGCCAGCGGTCGACGGCGCCGGGCAGCATCGTCGTGAACGGCGACTCGCCTTGTGCCCCACGGGCATAGCACTCGAAGAACAACCGCTCGAGCGCGCGTAGCTCGGGCCTGCGCAGGTGCGCCCACATCGCGGCGAAGCCGGTACCGTCCTTGGTCAGCTCGCCCAGGAGCTCCATCTGTCGCCGCTCCACCTCGTCGACGACCGCCAACAGCAACTCGTCGCGGGAACCGAAGTGGTGCAACAGCATTCGGTGGCTGGTGCCAACCGCATCGGCCAGCTCGCGCAGCGCGCGCCCGCCGACACCGTTCTCGGCGCATTCGGTGACCAGCGCGTCGAGCAACTCCTGGCGTCGGCGGTGGTCAGGCGTTCGAGCCACGACGCTTCCGCAGCGTCTCGCTGCGCGCCTTCAATCCCTGGGCCTCCATCGCGAGGTAGCGCCGCGTCAGCTGTCGCATCATCAGACCCACCAGCGCACCCACGATCCCGCGCTGCGCGAGTTCTTGGCGCACCACCGTGCCGCCGGTCGCGACCGGCACCACCTCGTGCCGTGCCGAGGTCACGCCGCCGGGCGAGCGCTGCACCCACGTCCAGGAGCTGCCTGGCTCGACGTCGGTGACCGTCCACACCAGCCGTGGCATCCGCGGTTGCTTGATCTCGAAGCGCCGGCCCACGGAAAGCTGCGGTCCGTCGAGCCCGCGGAGTTCGGTGACCGAGGCGGTCCAGTCCGGCCAGTGCTCGACGTCGGCGAACACCTCCCAGACCAGATCGGCAGGTGCGTCGATATCGACACTGCACGAACTAATCATGTACCAGATGGTACATTTTTGCGCCGCCGGCCCACCAGAGCCGATATCCCGGCGCCGGCCAGCATCACCAGCCACACCACATGGGCGGCCACCACCGCGGCCCGCTGTCCTTGCGGCGCACCCTGACTCGTCCCGCCGACGCGATAGAGCGTGAGCTCGCCGTCGCGGTACGCCACCGGCAGCCTCTGCAGCGTCTGCTGCGCGTTGCCCGTCGTCCCGGCGCTGCCCGACTCCACGACGACCCAGCCGACGCCGGCGCCGGCCAGCGCTTCCGGGGGAGCGCCGGCCACCAGCAGCCGCTGCACATCTCGGGCGTGGCCGCCCTCACCGGGAACGTCCTGCCCGGAGATGGTCAGGTCCCCCGTGGACAGCACGTCGGCGCGGACCCAGCGCGGCAGCGGGTCGAGCACCGGGGCCGGACCGGCCCACGGGAACTGCCGCATGCTGTCGGTGGGCAGCACGGCCACCGCGGCAGGCTCGGCGTTGATGATCGCCGCCACCGCGGGCCACGCCTGCGGATAGCGCACCGAGGTGACCTTGCCCCACGCGCCGAAAGCCAGGTCGGGCAACACGGCGATCAGCGCGACGACGGCCACCCCAGCGGTGACCGCCGGGCGTAACCGCCCGCGCAGTGTGACCACCGCCCCCGCGCCGGCGACGGCATAACCGGGCATGGCCAGTGCCACCCACTTCTGTCCGTCGCGCAGAATGCCCAGAGCGGGGGCGGACTCGACCACGGCCCGCAACAGCGCCAGCCCCGGCGCGGTGGCCGCCACAGCGGGCAGCAGCACACCGACCGCGGCCAGGATCAGCAGCGGCACCACCGAGCGGCGTCGCAAGACTGTCGGCAGGCCGACCGCCACCACGGCCAGCAGCACCGCGGTGGCCAGCAGCGCCACCAGCGTGGTGCGCGACCCGGGAACCGCCTCGGCGTTCCAGATCCCGCCGAGGCCGGCCAGGCTGCCGAGGGTGCCGAGGCCCGGCTCGGCCCGTGCCGCGAACGCCATCACCCCGGCCGAGGGCGAGGACCCCAACCCGTCCCCCAATACCGCCGCCATCAGCCACGGTGACGCCGCCAGCGCCGCGGCCGCCAGCACCCCGGCCGCACACCGCGGCCGGGACACCCCGTCACCGGGGACCGCGACCGCGGTCAACGCCACCACGACGGCCAGCAGCAGCCCGGTCGGCGTCAGCCCGGCCAGCGCGATCCAGAACACCACCGCCGCCCAGCGACACATCATTGCGCCGGCCCGCAGCCGGATCACCGCGACCGCCACCCAAGGCAGGCAGCCGTACCCGACCAGCAAGCTCCAGTGCCCCTGCAGCAGCCGCTCGGCGACGTACGGATTCCACACCGCAACCGTGGCCGCTACCAGTTGACCGGGCAGCCCGGCGTCGGGCACCAACGCGGCGGCCAGCCGACCGGCACCCCAGCCGGCCAGGACCAGCCCCGCGATCAACAGCGCCTTGACCAGCACACCGCCGTCGAGCACCGGCGAGAGGACGGCGAGTAGAAAGTCCTGCGGCAGCGCGCGCGGCGCCGCCTCGGACAACCCCAGTGCGGCATCGGAGAGATATGACCGCGGTGTCGACACCGCATCGCGCACCAGCAGATACCCCGGCGCCAACAGCGGCGCGGTGATCGCCAGAGCCAACAGAAGCGCATAGCCCGGCACCACCCACCGGACTGCCCGGCGTGCCTGGGTCATGCCGAGCTCACCGCTGTGGCGGTGGAGGCTCCAGATCGGGTCTGGCCGCGGGCAACTTCTCGGTGGCCGCTTCGGCGGCAGGCATCGGCCCGGTTTCGTCCTTGCCGAAGAAGCCGTGGTCGGCAGTGTCCAGGCCGGGATCGATCAGCGCCGATTCGGCGCGCACGCTGAACGTGCCAAGCAGCACGCCGCCGACCAGGGCCACCAGGCCGGCCGCGGTGAAGCTGATCGGCAACACCCGTGACCACAGGCCCACCCGGTCACGCTCGTCGCGTGCGGAGGCCACCCGGGACTCGATCGTCTGCTCGGTGGAGGTCACCTTGTAGTCGGCGAGCTCCATCTCGGGGCGCACCGGATCGCGGGCGTAGAAGTGGTTGGCGTGTTCCTCGCTTTTGACGATGACGCCGGTCACCGGATCCACCCAGAACGTGCGCTGGGCGGCGTAGAAGCGGGTCATCGTGATCGGTTCCTCGGGCGGTCCGGGCAGACCCCAGAGCTCCGCGCGCGCGGTGACTTCGCCGTCCTCGTTGTCGTCGTAGAGCGACGCGTACCGGATCGGGTCGACCAGCTTGCCGTCGGCGTCGTAGCCGACGTTCTGGGTGAACCGGTAGGTGGTCAGCCCGTTGACGTCCTCCTGGCCGTCGTAGTTGGCGTCGAACGCCTTCTGCGCGATCGGGTCGAAGACCGGATACGTCTTCTTCTCGGTGTCGAATGGGAACCGGTAGGCCAGGCCCTCGTGCGGCAGTGCGATGTTCGTCGGCGGCTTGCTGTCCTCGATCGTGCGCGGCTTCTGCACCGACCCGCCAGGGTGGGTCTCGTCGGAGACCGCCATCGCGGTGCTGCGGTTCACGGTCACGGTGTCGACCATCGCCAGCAGCAGTCCGTTGTCCTGCTGCTTGTCGCTGCG
>JAEZIA010000239.1 GCA_023416315.1 Actinomycetes bacterium | reverse complement strand
CCCGCCCGCCGGGGGCCCCCCGGGGGGGGGCGCCCCCCCCGGCCCCCCCCCGGCCGTCATCGGCTACCTGTACCGCGCCATCGGCGAGCAGGGTCACGTCGACGTGACTGGCGTGCCCGGCCATCGCCTCGTCAACGGCGTTGTCGACGACCTCCCAGACCAGGTGGTGCAGACCGCGCTCACCAGTCGACCCGATGTACATGCCGGGGCGCTTGCGAACGACGTCGAGGCCTTCCAGGATTGTGATGGAGTCGGCACCGTATCCGGAGGTATTCACAAGCGGCCCTCGCTGTTTGGTTGACTACTGTGGACGGCTCGGTACGAAGTCGATTGGGGCGCCTGCGGGGATGAGTTCCTCGGTCTTGACGCTTTCGTCGAATTCCTGGATGAACCGGTAGGCGTGCTGCATGACCCACCATCGAACCCAGGTCTGGTTGACCGCTTCGCGTTCTTTTGGGTCCTCCAGCAGATTCGTGATGCGAGCGAATCCGAGTGGGATCTCGGGGTCGTGGAAATGCTGTTGACGCTTGAAGTTGATCTTGAACTGCGACCACTTCACGGCGTGGAGTTCCTCGTTGAGCCAGACCATGCAGCCTTCGCGCTGGGATTCCTCGGCACCGGCGAAGAATTCGCGCTGATCGATGCCGTCGATGATGCGGTCATCGGGAATGTCGCAGCCCGCCCAGCGCAGCAGCGTCGGGAACATATCGGTGACGTGCACCATCTCGTTGCTTTCCCGCGGTGTCACCTTGCCCGGCCAGCGGATCAGGCACGGCGTGCGGATCCCACCTTCGGCCGAGCTGAAGTAGGACCCGTCGAAGAAGCCCGCGGTACCGCGGCCGGCCAGGTGATCTTCGGCTCCGTTGTCTCCGGCGAAGACCACGATGGTGTTGTCCTCGATACCGAGTTCGGTGAGCGCGTCAAGGATGCTGCCGAAGTCGTGATCGAGCATCAATAGCGAATCGCCCCAAGCGCCGTTGGTGCTCTTGCCTTTGAACTCCGGGCGCACCTCCATCGGGAAATGCATAAGCGAATGGTTGTGATAGAGGTAGAAGGGTTTGTCGGCATCGACACTGCGCTTCATAAACGCCTTTGCGCGGCGGTCGTATTCGCCGTCCATCTCGCCTTTGAGCTTGACCGTCAGCTGCTGGTCGGTGGCCTTGACACCGGCGGCTTTCGTGCCGTCGTACATGTAGGAGTAACCGTCGCGATCGGCGTTGTACCAGGGGTCGTCGGGCCACAGGCATTCGTCGTAGGTGCGTGCCGGTCCGTACCACTCGTCGAATCCATGGTCTGTCGGCCAGCGGCCGTCTTCGGCGCCGATGTGCCACTTCCCGAAACATGCTGTGGCATAACCTGCCTCGGAAAGGATATCGCCCATGGTGCGTTCCCACGCGACGATGCCGCCGCCGTTGCCGCCGAGCGCGATCGTGTGGTTGCCGGACCGGATCGGATACCGCCCGGTCATCAACGCCGACCGGGTCGGGGTGCACTGTGGCTCGACGACGAAGTGGGACAGTTTGAGCGACTCGGCGGCGAAGGCGTCCGCCCTGACGGTGTCTGCCCCGCGCAGGATCCCGCCGCCGTAGCAACCGAGTTCACCCATTCCGAGGTTGTCGACGTGAAAATAGACGATGTTGGGTTGTGTGGGCATGACGAAGTGACCTCTCTGTTTGTTGCGGTTGAATCCCTGCCGGGCGAAGAATTGACGAGCCTTGGACGTCAGGGTGGGGGAGCGGTTCCGCGGGCGGCGGTGGTCACCAATGAACACCGGTCGCCGCGGTACCGCACGGTCTCGAGGTCGAACGGGGTGCCGTCCTCGAGGTGAGTGAGCCGGTGGAGCAACAACAGCGGTGCACCGGTTCGGATTTTGAGTAGTTCGGCGGTCTTGGCGTCCGCCGCAACGGATTCGACGGTGATCTCCGCCCAACCGAGGCGGACTCCGAGCTCCTGTTCGATAAGAGCGAAGACATCCTGCTGGGTGAGTTCGGCGTCGACTGGGATGGCGCCGATTCGCAACGACGTGGTGTCCAGGGACAGGGGGAGTCCGCCCACCGAGCGCAGCCTCTCGATGAACAGGATCGGTGCGTTCTCCGGCAGCTGCAGTTTCGCGGCGACGAACGGAGTCGCGGTGGACTCTCGCACCGAGAGTACGACGTTGTCCACCGGCAGCTGGTGTCCGGCAAGCGATTCCGCCAACCCTTCCAGCCGATCGAGATGCTGACGCAGCTTCGCTCCGGTGACGAACGTCCCTGAGCCCTGCACCCGGGTGATGAGTCCTTCGCCTCGGAGTAGTTCCAACGCTTCACGAATTGCGTTGCGGCTCACACCGAGTTCGACGGCGAGCTCCGATTCCGGGGGCAGCGCGGGGCGTGCGGCCGCGAGCCCGCCGTAGGCCCCTTCGAGGATCTGGCTGCGCAACACATCGCGAACCCACCTCGCCGCGTCGGCCCGGGTGCCGGCGTACTCGCGCACCGGCGGACGAGGAAAGTCCTTCGGTGGGATCTTCGGGCGCCGTGGCATGCACTCACTGTGCCATCCGGAGGGCGAGGTGGCGGTGTTGGAAATGTTACGCCACCCGATTCTCTGAAAATGCTCAGGCCAGCGGCTATGACCCGGCGTTGGTGGCTTTGTTTCGCCACCGCCCGCCATTCAGCCGATGCAGCGAAAGCCGATGTGGGTGGTGGCACTGTCCTGCGATTGGGATGAGCGTGCCGCGGGCCGGTAGCGGTGGCAGTACTCGGGCGCACATAGATGCGATCCGCCCTTGAGTACCTGATGAATACGCGGGTCGCCCTCTGGTGCCGGAGCGGGGCAGCAGCCCTCGGCGGGGCGGTCCGGCTGATGGTGGCGGGTATACGGCGTGGTGGTCCATTCCCACACGTTGCCGATCATGTCGAGCAGTCCGAATCCGTTCGGCGGGAACAGACCGACCGGCGATGTGCCCTGCCAGCCGAGTGCTCCGTCATTGCGATACGGAAATGCGCCCTGCCAGGTGTTGGCCATCAGCTGACCGCCGGGACGCACGTCGTCGCCCCATTCGTACGTGGTCTGTGCACCGGCACGAGCGGCGTACTCCCACTGCGCCTCGCTGGGTAACCGGCGTCCTGCCCAGGCGGCATACGCTGCGGCATCCGGGTAGGCGACCTGCACTACCGGGTGATCGGGCCGGTCGTCGATCGAAGACCCCGGGCCGTGTGGGTGCCGCCAGCAGGCGCCGGGCACCCACTCCCACCACTGACGCCAGTCACGCAGATTCACCGGGCCGCTTGTTTGTCGGAACACCAGTGCACCGGAGACCAGCTCGTCGGCAGGGACGCTGGGAAAAGCCGCGGGGTCCAGGGGGCGCTCGGCGACGGTGGAATAGCCGGTGCTTGAGACAAATTCGGCGAATTGCGCGTTGGTAACCGGATGTCGTTCGATCGCGAAGGGGGCGACCGACACGGTGTGTACGGGCGCCTCCTCGGGATAGAAGTCGATCGACCCCATGCGATACGAGCCACCGGGTAGGTCCACCAATTCAGTGAGCATCCGCCAAGGCTAAGCGCGCTCAGAAGAATGTGCGCACCAGCTCGATCACCCGGCCGCGTTCGTCGAGCACCGGGATCAGCTGCCACTTGTCGAACACCGTGCACGGGTGGGAGATCCCGAACGCGACCCAGCTGCCGACTTCCACGGCCGCCGCCGGCGGCAACCGCAGGAACGCGTGCTGGTCGTTGAGCTTGACCACCTCACAGCCTGCCAGGTCCGCCCAGTCTGATCCGATCCGAATCTGTTGCGGTACAGGAAGATCCTGATCAAAGGACACGTCGCGACGGCCCATCGTCAGCAGTGCCAGCCCCGGCTCGGGCCGCGAGCACACCTGCGCCCACACCTGCATCGCCGGCACGAATCCACCCGGCTCGACGCCCGGCCGAGTCAGCGGCGACGTCAGCAAGTACAGTCCGTCGTCGCTGGTCAGATAAGCCCCGCTGCGCAAGATCGTGCGCCACGGGCCGGTCAACGTCTGCGCCACCAGATCGAAATGGGTACTGCCGCCGGCGGTCACGACCATCTCAGCCACCTCGCACAGCGGTGCCAACCGGCTCGCCACCGCGCGCACCCACGTCAGATACGCCTGCACCCGCTCGACACCCGAAGCTGACACGTCGTGGCCCAGTGCGGCCTCATAACCGGCAACCCCGACCAGGCGCAGCGCTGCGCTGGCCACGGCGGCGTCGGCCACTGCGGCGGCCTCGGCGTCGGAGCGGCAGCCGGTACGGGTGCCCGCCGCACCGAGCTCCACGCACACGTCGACCTGCCGCCGGGCGCCCGCCGCCTGCAACGCTTCCGTCATCAGCGCCACCCCGCGCACGGAGTCCACCCAGCAGATCACGTGAAACGAGGGATCGGCATCGAGCTCGGCGGCCAGCCAGGCCAGCCCCGCGGCGTCGACCAGCTCGTTGGCCAGGATCACCTCGCGCACCCCGAACGCCCGGTAGGTGCGCAGCTGGCCGATGGTCGCCACCGTCACCGCGCACGCACCTGCCGCGAACTGTCTGGCGACCAGCTGCGGCGCCATGTGCGTCTTGCCGTGCGGCGCCAGCTCGACGCCGTGCCGGACGCACCAGCCGGCCATCGTGGCCAGGTTGTGGCGCAGCGCCCCGTCATGGAGAACACACACCGGCGCATGAGGCCCGGCGTCGAACAGATCGGGGGTCTCGGCACAGATCTGCGCCGCGGTGCGGCCCGACCAGGCGGCAGGCAGACCCTTGAATCGCCAGTCCAGGCGTTCTTCGGCCAGGCCGGCCACCGCGGCCGCGTTTATGAGGGACCCCATGACCTCATTTAAGCTGGCACGTCGTGAGCTCTGCTGATACCCCGGATACTGACCACACGGGCGCTGACGTCCCCGAGCAGTTCCGCATTCGTCAGGGCAAGCGTGCGGCCATGCTGGCCGAGGGCAAGGACCCCTACCCCGTCTCGGTGCCGCGTACCCATTCGTTGGCCGAGATCCGGGCCGCCTACCCCGACCTGGCCGCCGACACCGCCACCGGCGACATCGTGGGCGTCACCGGCCGGGTGGTGTTCGCGAGAAACTCGGGCAAGCTGTGCTTTGCCACCCTGCAGGAGGGCGACGGCACCCAGCTGCAGGCGATGATCAGCCTCGCCGGCGTGGGCGAAGAGGAGCTGGAGAACTGGAAGTCCGAGGTCGACCTCGGCGACATCGTGTTCGTCCACGGCGAAGTGATCAGTTCCCGGCGCGGCGAACTGTCGGTATTGGCCGATTCCTGGCAGATGGCCAGTAAGGCGTTGCGTCCGCTGCCGGTGGCGCACAAGGAGATGAGCGAAGAATCGCGTGTCCGTCAGCGCTACGTCGACCTGATCGTGCGCCCGCAGGCCCGCACGGTGGCCCGCCAGCGCATTGCGGTCGTGCGGGCGGTGCGCAACGCCCTGGAACGGCGCGGCTTCCTCGAGGTTGAGACGCCGATGCTGCAGACGCTGGCCGGTGGTGCCGCGGCCCGACCGTTCATCACGCATTCCAATGCGCTCGACGCCGATCTGTATCTTCGAATCGCCCCTGAGTTGTTCCTGAAGCGATGTGTGGTCGGCGGCCTGGAGAAGGTATTCGAGCTCAATCGGAACTTCCGCAACGAAGGTGCGGATTCCACACATTCTCCAGAATTCGCGATGCTTGAGACTTATCAGGCGTGGGGAACGTATGACGATTCGGCGATCGTCACCCGTGAACTAATTCAGGAAGTTGCCGACGAGGCGATCGGGACGCGTCAAGTGCCTTTGCCCGACGGCTCAATCTATGACCTCGACGGTGAATGGCCGTCGATACAAATGTACCCGTCGCTGTCGGAGGCGCTCGGAGAAGAGATCACGCCCGAGACGCCGCTGGATCACCTACTTGCGATCGCCGACCGGCTCGAGGTCGAGATCCCCAAGGATCGCGGCTACGGGCACGGCAAGTTGGTCGAAGAACTGTGGGAGCACACCGTCGGTAACACCCTGTGGGCCCCTGCTTTTGTCAAGGATTTCCCGGTTGAGACATCGCCGTTGACGCGCCAGCACCGCAGCATCCCTGGCGTGACGGAGAAGTGGGATCTGTACGTGCGCGGGTTCGAGTTGGCGACCGGTTATTCCGAACTCGTCGACCCGATCGTGCAGCGCGAAAGATTCGAGGCTCAAGCCAGGGCGGCGGCCGCGGGCGATGATGAGGCAATGGTTCTCGACGAGGATTTCCTGGCGGCAATGGAGTACGCGATGCCGCCGACCACGGGAACCGGAATGGGCATCGACCGCTTGCTGATGGCGCTCACCGGGCTGTCAATTAGGGAAACAGTTTTGTTCCCGATTGTTCGCCGACATGGCTGAAGTGCGCCGATTCAATCGACGTTGAATGATTTGGACCGCTGTGGCACATTGGTGCGCATGGGGGAGACGTTCGACTATGAGTTGTTGAGCGCAGGCAGAAGGATTCAGTGAGGCAATGGCCAAGAAAGTGACCGTCACTCTCGTCGACGATTTCGACGGCGCGGGCGCAGCAGATGAAACGGTCGAATTCTCGCTCGACGGTGTGAGCTATGAGATCGACCTTTCGTCGAAAAACGCTCAGAAACTGCGTAACGATCTGAAGCCCTGGGTCGAGGCAAGCCGTCGGGTCGGTGGTCGTCGTCGCGGTCGTTCGGGTCCGGCTGGTCGGGGTCGCGCCAGTATCGATCGGGAGCAGAGCGCCGCGATCCGGGAGTGGGCGCGCCGCAACGGCCACAAGGTGTCGACGCGGGGACGCATCCCGGCCGACATCATCGACGCCTTCCACGCCGCAACCTAGGCCCGCAGCTAACCTGCTCGGCACCCGTCGCGCCGGCCAAGCCGTGGCGTTCGCTTGCGGCGAAGCGCCGAGGGGTGATTACCGGAAACGATTCGCGGTGCTCCCGCGTTGGTGTGCTAGGTCCGCACCGCCAGGAACGCGGTAAGGGTGGTAAGGGAGGACGCCTTCTGGGACCGCCCATTAGAGTGGACGACAGGTACGTGGTGACTACCGCTGTACCTAATCGTGATGGAGAGCAGGTAACCGAGGATGTTCGAGAGATTCACCGACCGTGCACGCAGGGTCGTCGTCCTGGCTCAAGAAGAAGCCCGGATGCTCAACCACAACTACATCGGCACCGAGCACATCCTGTTGGGACTTATTCATGAGGGTGAAGGCGTAGCCGCCAAGTCGCTGGAGTCGCTGGGCATCTCGCTCGAAGGTGTCCGCAGCCAGGTCGAAGAGATCATCGGTCAGGGTCAGCAGGCCCCGTCCGGTCATATCCCCTTCACCCCGCGCGCCAAGAAGGTGCTTGAGCTGAGCCTGCGCGAGGCGCTGCAGCTCGGCCACAACTACATCGGCACCGAGCACATTCTGCTCGGCCTGATCCGTGAGGGCGAGGGCGTCGCCGCCCAGGTGCTGGTGAAGCTCGGCGCCGAGCTGACCCGGGTGCGCCAGCAGGTCATCCAGCTGCTGAGCGGTTATCAGGGCAAGGAGACCGCGGAAGCCGGTACCGGCGGCCGCGGTGGCGAGTCCGGCAACCCGTCGACGTCGCTGGTCCTCGATCAGTTCGGCCGCAACCTCACCGCGGCCGCCATGGAGGGCAAGCTCGACCCCGTCATCGGCCGCGAGAAGGAAATCGAGCGGGTGATGCAGGTGCTGAGCCGGCGCACCAAGAACAACCCCGTGCTGATCGGCGAGCCCGGCGTCGGCAAGACCGCCGTCGTGGAGGGCCTGGCCCAGGCGATCGTGCACGGCGAGGTCCCCGAGACGCTGAAGGACAAGCAGCTCTACACCCTCGACCTCGGGTCGCTGGTGGCAGGCAGCCGCTACCGTGGTGATTTCGAGGAACGCCTCAAGAAGGTGCTCAAGGAAATCAACACCCGCGGCGACATCATCCTGTTCATCGACGAGCTGCACACGCTCGTCGGTGCGGGTGCCGCCGAAGGCGCGATCGACGCGGCCTCGATCCTGAAGCCGAAGCTGGCTCGTGGCGAGCTGCAGACGATCGGCGCCACCACGCTCGACGAGTACCGCAAGTACATCGAGAAGGACGCCGCCCTCGAGCGCCGGTTCCAGCCGGTGCAGGTGGGTGAGCCGACGGTGGCGCACACCATCGAGATCCTCAAGGGTCTGCGCGACCGCTATGAGGCGCACCACCGGGTGTCGATCACCGACTCCGCGATGGTCGCGGCGGCCACCCTGGCCGATCGCTACATCAACGACCGGTTCCTTCCGGACAAGGCGATCGACCTGATCGACGAGGCCGGCGCCCGCATGCGGATCCGCCGGATGACCGCTCCGCCAGACCTGCGCGAGTTCGACGAGAAGATCGCCGACGCGCGCCGGGAGAAGGAGTCCGCGATCGACGCGCAGGACTTCGAGAAGGCCGCCGCGCTGCGGGATCGCGAGAAGCAGCTGGTTGCCCAGCGTGCCGAGCGTGAAAAGCAGTGGCGTTCAGGTGATCTCGATGTCGTGGCCGAGGTCGACGATGAGCAGATCGCCGAGGTGCTCGGCAACTGGACCGGTATCCCGGTCTTCAAGCTGACCGAGGAGGAAACCACTCGGCTGCTGCGCATGGAGGATGAGCTGCACAAGCGGATCATCGGCCAGGAGGACGCCGTCAAGGCTGTCTCGAAGGCAATCCGGCGTACCCGTGCCGGTCTGAAGGACCCCAAGCGGCCGTCCGGCTCGTTCATCTTCGCCGGCCCGTCCGGTGTCGGTAAGACCGAGCTGTCCAAGGCGCTGGCGGAGTTCCTGTTCGGCGACGACGACGCGCTGATCCAGATCGACATGGGCGAGTTCCACGACCGCTTCACCGCGTCGCGGCTATTCGGTGCCCCGCCCGGATACGTCGGGTACGAGGAGGGTGGCCAGCTCACCGAGAAGGTGCGGCGCAAGCCGTTCTCGGTGGTGCTGTTCGACGAGATCGAGAAGGCCCACCAGGAGATCTACAACACCCTGTTGCAGGTCCTCGAGGACGGCCGGCTCACCGACGGTCAGGGCCGCACGGTCGACTTCAAGAACACCGTGCTGATCTTCACCTCGAACCTGGGCACGTCCGACATCTCCAAGGCGGTCGGTCTGGGCTTCACCCAGGGTGGCGGTGAGAACAACTACGAGCGGATGAAGCAGAAGGTCAACGACGAGCTGAAGAAGCACTTCCGCCCGGAGTTCCTCAACCGCATCGACGACATCATCGTCTTCCACCAGCTGACTCAGGACGAGATCATCCAGATGGTCGACCTGATGGTGGGCCGGGTGTCCAAGCAGCTCAAGACCAAGGACATGGAGATGGAGCTGACCGACAACGCGAAGGCGTTGCTGGCCAAGCGTGGCTTCGACCCGGTGCTGGGTGCCCGGCCGCTGCGGCGGACCATTCAGCGCGAGATCGAGGACGCCTTGAGCGAGAAGATCCTCTTCGAGGAGGTTGGTCCCGGCCAGCTGGTCACCGTCGACGTCGAGAACTGGGACGGCACCGGTCAGGGCGAGGACGCGCGGTTCACCTTTACAGGTGGCCCCAAGCGTCCCGAGACCGCCGAGGCCGACCTGGCCAACGCGGGCACCGCCAGCGAATAGCCTCACCGGAAAGGCCCCCGATTCGTCGGGGGCCTTTTCCGTGCGCGCGCTGACCCGGTGCTGCCCCCACGGTGCGGGTGTCAGACGTTCGGCGGACAACAACGTCGTGCGCGGTAAAGCGACGTTGTGTTCCAATCCTGACGGCGACGGGTTCGACGCCTCACGATGGGTGGATTCGCCCGGAAACGCCCACCTCCTCAGGAAGACCACGGATGAAATACTTACGCGCGCAAAGGTTTCAGAGGGTAGTGGCGGTTCCGGCCGTTCTGCTGGTCATGGCTGCATGCTCGGCGTCACCGCGATCGAACGTCTCCGCGGGCCCCTCGTCGCCGCCGTCGACCACGTCGGCAAGCCCGACCAGCTCGGCACAGGCGCAGGCGTTGCCGACGCGGGCCGATCTGCCGGACGGGCGGGGCCTGCTGTCGCGAAACCTCTGGACCGTGTATTCGGGCTGTGACGCACAGGGATCCAGCGACCGGTTCGATGCGGGGAAAGTCTTTGACACCGCCCAAGGCGTCAACGTCACGCTTCCCCGGCCCACGCTCGACGCGGGCGACGAACTGCTGGACTACGTGTGCACGGTTACCTCGGCGGCGGACGGTGGTCAGCGCGTCGTCTACCTCGTGCACACCAAGACACCCTCGCGAGGCCTCACCCCTGAATCCGAGGTAGTGCGTCTGTATTCGCTTGACCCGTCAGGAAATGCTCCGGCCGTCGTGAAGCCTTTCCCGTTCGAGCAGGACCGTTCCTGGAATCTGCACCCCGGTGACGGCGCGTTCGTCGCGTACCGGATCGACTCGAATGCGTCTGTCGACGAGGTCGCCTTCTTCAATCCGCAGACGCTCGACCTCACCGCCCACGAGGTCCCCGGGTTTCCATCCGATCGCTGGATCGTCGGCTTCAACTATGACGGCTATGCCGTCGTGCAGACCGCCTCGGATCGCCGACGCGATCTGCACTTCATCAACGGAGCTACCGGACAGGAGGTCGGACTCTTCCCGAATTGGGGCGATATGGTGACGACCCCGACGGGCTTTCTGGTGGAGAGCGCCGCCGAAGACGGCGCCCGGTTCTTCGATATGCGCACGAACGCTCTCAGCGATGTCGTCGCCCCGTACCTTGTGGCCGACGAGCTCATGCACTCGGGCGACAAGCTGGCGTGGCGTGGGACACCGGCGGCGGCGCTGGATCAAACGTATGGCGACTATTTCCTTTACCAGGGAAACCTTTCCGACCCGGGTTACTTCCTGTCGATACTTGATCTCAAGACGGGAAAGTCGGTCTTCACACTCGACGCCAAGCAGCTCGACGGGCTCAACATCGAGAATGCCTATATCGCCGACCACTACCTCTATCTGGAGAAGAAAGACGCCGACAGTCCGGTCATTGATTTTCTGACCGGCGACGTGGCGTCACCGAGCTGGTCGCTGCGGCCGGCCGCACAGTTGGCGCACGGTTGGTCGCTGATCTTGACCGGCGATTCCAAGACTCAGTCCTCGATTCCGTCGGATGAGTCCGACGCCTATCTCGCCCGCGGCGAAGGCGGACGACCTTACGACGGGCCGTGGTTCTGATCGGGGGCGTGGCGCTGCCCGGCGGGCTACGCTGCGCTCATGCTTGTGGTCACCACCAATGACATCCCGGGCTGGGAGATCCAACGGGTTTGCGGTGAGGTGTTCGGTCTCACCGTGCGATCGCGCAACGCCTTCGCCCAGATGGGTGCGGGCTTCAAGAGCATGTTCGGCGGCGAACTCCAGGGCATGACCAAGAACCTCGCCGATAGCCGCAACGAGGCGATGAACCGGTTGATGAGCGAGGCGCGCAACCGCGGCGGCAACGCGATCATCGGGATGCGTTTCGACACCACCGAACTCGGTGATGTCTGGACCGAGATCTGCGCCTACGGCACTGCCGTGCAGGCCGTCCCGGTCACCGACGCTGCCAAGTACACCGCACAGCAACTGGGTTACGGCGCGGGTTAGAACCACCCCGGTATACGATTCTCGAGGTAAGAGACGGGTCGAGGAATCTGGTGAAATTCCAGAACGGTCGCGCCACTGTTGACAGTCAGACCCGAAACCCGTCAAGGTTCAATAGTGGGACGCG
>JAEZIA010000203.1 GCA_023416315.1 Actinomycetes bacterium | reverse complement strand
CGCCGCGAATGCTGCCGCGCCGCACGGGAAACCAGATGTTGGTCCAGCGGGTCACCGCGAACGGTGACAAGCCGTCCAATTCCTCGGTCCGCGGTGGGCAGCAGGACACCACCCCGCGCCGGACCATCAAGTCGAACAAGGCGTGCCGCTGATCGACCCGCCTGCATGCACCGAGAATCGGCGGGCGGGCCACGAACACGTCGGCCAGTGCCATCGGCGTCCCGATCGTCACGAAATCGGTTATCCGCCACGGGTTTCCCTGTCTACGCAGATCCTGCCACAGGGCATACTGCCGTTCTTGGAAGTCCTCCACCGAGGCACTCACGTCCGACTCGGTCAGCGAGCGCAGGACGGGACCTGGCGCAGCGCGCAGTTCGTGGGTTTCCGCCCACAGTGTGGTCAGCGCGTCGTAGGCGATATAGCCGCCGAGACCATGCCCCACAACGACGATCCGCGCGTAGCGGCCCTGCTGCAGGGTGAACAGAAGGTCGATGAGACCGCCGCGGATCGCTCGCCGTGCCGCGTACGACTCCGGGGCGACCAGATCGAAGTAACGGGCAACATTGACGAATCCGGTGGTGAGAAAGCTGCGGGTCAACGCTCGTGGGAGGAGGCGAAACACGGCCAGCGCGACGGTCAGGACCACCACGCTGGTGGCGACGCCGATGATCCAGCCAGCCACCCCGGTGTGCAGAAAGTAGCCACCCAATACAAACAGCACGACCACCACGGCGACCGGGACCAGCAGCACCAGCCAGAGTGCCCGCCAGATCCCGAACAACTGGTCCGGCACGTGGCGGGGCCTGCGCAGAAACAACCGGGCGAAGGCCGGCACGAATCCCACGTACCGTCCGCTCGTCATCAGGAACGACCAGTCGTACTCGTAGAGGTCGACGTCCGCCGCGCTATAGCGGCGTGCTTCATAGGAATCGGTGACCTCCAGCGGCTGCGGCTGGTACTCCCAGCGGCCCCCGTTCGGCGCCAGCGCCGTCTTCGCGAAATCGTCGAGGACATCCGTCGGCCGTCGTTCGAGCAGACCATGCACGAACACCACTGCGGTGCGTACAGCGTTGTCGGTGCTCATCGTCCTCCCGGGGCCGTGCGGCGCGAGGTTAACACTTTGCCAAAACGCCCACAGGATGCACAGCGAGGCGCACCATGAGCCATGGCTGATGTGGATTTCTGCGTGGTCGGCGCGGGTTTCGCCGGACTGACTGCCGCATTGCGACTCAAACAAGCGGGCCGGTCGGTGGCCCTTCTGGAAGCGCGCGACCGGATCGGTGGCCGCACCTACACCGTCGAAGGCCCCGAGGGCATTTGGATCGACCGCGGCGGAGCCTGGATCGGTCCCGGTCAGGACGCAATCTACGGCCTGATGAAGGAGTTCGGCGTCGGCAGCTACAAGCAGTACATCGACGGCGAAGCCATGATGGTCGTCGAGGGCAAGCACTACCGCTACGAGGGCACCATCCCGCTGACGATGAGCCCGTGGGCGGCGCTGAACATGGGTGCGGTCTTTCTCGATCTGACCCGGCTGTGCAAGACGATTCCGCTCGAGGCGCCGTGGGAGGCCAAGAACGCCGACAAGCTCGACCGCATCACCTTAGCCTCCTGGCTCAACGACCGGACACTGTCCAAGCCCGCACACACGTTGCTGGAAGCGGCGATTGCCGGTCTGTACACATCGGCAGCCGCGGAAGTGTCCATGCTGTTCGTGCTCCGGCAGCTGGCCTCCGGCGGCGGCCCGTCGTTCGTGCTCGGTATCAAGGACGGGTCCCAGGACTCCCGCATCATCGGCGGCATGGGTGCGGTGTCCGGCAAGATGGCCGCCGAGCTCGGCGACTCGGTACACCTGAACCAGCCCGTGCGCCGCATCATTCAGGACGACGATGGGGTCACCGTCGAGGCGGACGGTACGACTGTGCGGGCACGACGGGTGATCGTGGCGGTGCCGATCGCGATCGCCAGCCACATCCGCTACGAGCCGATGCTGCCGGTGGACCGCGCGTTCCTGCATCAGCGCATCCCCAGTGGCGCCGTCGTGAAGATCAACATCGTGTACGACGAACCGTTCTGGCGTAGCAACGGGCTCACCGGCCAGACCTTCGCGCCGGGCACGCTGGCCACGCTGACCATCGACGCATCCACCGACGCACCACGCCCCGGGGTGATGTGCGTGATCACTGAAGGTGTCGAAGCCCGCCGGTACACCAAGATGGGCGCCGACGAACGCAGGAAAGAGGTACTGGCCAACCTGGTGGAGCGCTTCGGGCAGCAGGCGGCGACCCCGCTGGCCTACCTCGATCAGGACTGGAGCATCGAAAGATATTCGGGCGGAGGGATGCTCAGCCATTGCCCGCCGGGCGTGCTGACCGAATTCGGACCCGCCATCACCGAACCCTGCGGCCGAATCCACTGGGCGGGCACCGAAACATCGGGCGTCATGCACGGCTGGGTCGACGGCGCGGTGCGCTCGGGTGAGCGCGCTGCCAAGGAGGTCATGGCGCGCGAGCCGGCGGCGCTCGCCGGGCAGGCTTGAGCCCGCCAGCTAACTACATTCCGCCTGACGGAAACGGTTACCCAACCTAACGTTTGCGCAGTTGTCGGGCCTGGCCGCCGTTTTGGGAGTCGGCGCCTCGAACAGCCCGACCATCTACAACCCGCCGAGTGCCCCACAGTCGCGGCCCAACACCGGCAACATCCCCTTCCAGCTAGGCCCGGTCTACATCGACTACGGCGGTTGGGACCGGCTCGGCTCGATGCACTTCGATATCTTCTGACAGAGCAAATCGGACCGCCGCTCGCTGACATTGAGCAAACTTTCTTTCGCGTTGCTATGCATATCTGCGCTACCCGCATTACAGTGCAAGCGCACAACGGTCAGGCTCACAACGCGTTATCGGGGACGACGAACATCTATGAGACCACCGCCATCGACGTCGGCGCAGTCCTATCACGCACGGCGCGGTCAGCGGGGTCACCCTCGGCGCCTGCCAGCGAAGAAGTCTGCTGCACTGGCTCTGGCGGCGGTAGCCGCTCTGACTCTGGTAGCGGTCGCGGGTCGACCCGATCTGTCGCTGACGCAACCGATCTCCGGCCCCTTCGCGAGACTCCTCGCGGCCGCAACGGACCTCGGCGCGTCGCGCGACCGCGTCGACCTCACCGTCGAGCTGCGGGGGCCGCAACCTCCTGATGCGCTCCACCGCTGGGCGCACGACAAGGGGCTGGCGGTGCGGTGGCGCCCCGGCGACCGCTGGGCGGTCGTCAGCGGCAAAGCGAATGCGGTTGCCGCGTCCGTCGGGGTGCCGATCCACAACTACCGCCATGAGGCCGGGCAGATCTTCTACGCCTCGCCCCAACAGCCCACCGTGCCGGCTGCCCTCGCCGACAGCGTGGCAGGATTTGGCCGCATCCTGAGCTTCACGCCAATCTATGGGAACGGCCCGGCATTTCGACCGTTGGATGTGCCGGACCACGCGTTGCCGCCGGACTCACTACGGACGACCTACAACGTGCAACCGCTGACGGACATGGGTTACACCGGTAAGGGCACAACGATCGTAGTGTTCGCGTTCGACGGGTTCAATCAGGCTGACCTCGACATGTTCAGTCAGACCTATCTGTTGCCCAAGTTCACCCCTGAACTCGTGGGTCCCATGCCGGAGCAACGATCCGGTGAGGCAACGATGGACCTGCAGGTGGCGCACGCGGTGGCGCCCGACGCACGCAAGGTTCTGGTCAACGCCCGCACGACGGTTGACGGCGGCGGCACCTACGTCAAGATTGCGGAGCTGATGGAGTCCGTCGATCGTGAGTACCCAGGCGCGATATGGAGTCTGTCGATCGGCTGGGGGTGCGACCGCATGATCACCGCCGCCGATTTGGCACCGATCCGGGCCGCTATCTCCACTGCGGCACTGCACGGGACGACGGTGTTCGATGCGAGCGGTGACCTGGCCGGCTTGGAATGCAAGCGAGGCCACGACTGGTCCGCGCCGCCCGGCCCGGCGGACGTGGGACTCGATGCGGTGGCATCGCTACCAGAGGTGACCAACGTCGGGGGCACCACGTTGTCGACCGACGAGCAGTACCGCTGGCTCGCCGAACATGCATGGAGCGATGGGCCTTTGACGCAGGGCAGCGGCGGTGGGGTGTCCAGTCTCTTCGATCGGCCGCCCTGGCAGTCCGGGGTGTCGAGCGTGAGCAACAACGTGCGGCGCCTGACCCCTGATGTGGCAGCCGTCGCGGACAGCTCCACCGGAGCGGTCATCGTGTCCAATCAACAATTGGTGGTCGGCGGCGGGACGTCCCAGGCCGCTCCGATTTGGGCCGGTATCGCGGCGGTCATCACTCAGTATCTGCTGGACCACGGCGGTCGACGACTCGGCGACATCAACCCGCTGCTCTACCGCATCGCAGCCGGGGCGGCGCGACCCGGCTTCCATGACATCACCCTCGGCACCAACGCCATCGCGGTGGCGGTGCCGGGCTATGACATGGTTACCGGACTCGGCAGTCCGGACGTCTACAACCTCGCCCAAAACATCCTCGACGCACAACGGAGCCCGCGGTGACCGACGACCATCACGGCGCACATCCCCTGGCCACCATGCCATGTCCGTTGTGCCGCAACGATGTCCCGGCGGGTAGGTTCTGTACGGAGTGTGGGGCGTCGCTGTCACCGACCGCCGGCGACGGCCCGGCGTGGTTTCGCATCCGTGACTACGCCGCCGCGCCCGGTGAACATGTCCTGCAACCGTCGGTGGTCAGCACCTTGTTCCCGCACCTGCCGCAGCGTTCACGCGGAGCGTTCCGGTTGAGCTTGGGACTGGTTGCACTGCTACTGATCTCGCTGAGCCTGGCGCAGTGGTACATCCCGATGATCGCGGTGGCGATCTTCGCTCCGCCCATTCTGGTCGGACTCTACCTGCACGAGACGGGACTGCTGGGCGACTTGCCCGCGTGGCTGTGGGTGCTGACCGCGGTACTGGGCGCGTGCGTCGGAGTCGCATGGGCTGTGCTGACCCGTTCTATCGTGGCCGAGTCCTACAGCCTCGGCCTGGGTGCTGAAGTCCCGACGATGCGTCTCATCGCCGATGCGGTGGTGATCCCTTTCGGGGCGCTGCTCTCGATCCAGATTCCCGCCGTCCTGATCCGGCTGATCCGCCCCCCCGTCGCCGAGTCGTTGCACGGCTTCGTCATTGGGTTGATCGGTGCGACGATGTTCACAGTGGCCACCAATATCGTCCGGATGGTGCCTCAGGTCGGCCAGACATCGGTGCGAGGCGAACAACCGGTCTCGGCGATGCTGCTTGAAGCGGGAGTGCGCGGAGTCACCGAGCCCTTGACGGGCTTGTCACTGGCCGGGCTGGTCGGTGCGGCGCTGTGGTACACCGGGCGTCGTCGCCATAATGCGTTGCTGCTCGGTGGAATCGGCTTGCTGATCGGCTCTGCGGCCTATGCCTGCGTGGGGCTCGCGCAGGCCTATCGACTGCCGGTGTACCAGCAGTTCGCGGTTCACGTTGTGTTCGCGGCCGTGGCGATAGTCGCGCTGCGGGTATGCCTGCAGACCATGATGTTGCGTGAGCACGTCACCGCGTATCCGGATCTGCCGATCTTGTGCCAGTGGTGTGAGCACGTCGTACCCGATGCACGCTTCTGCAACGCATGTGGAGTCAGTTGCCTTGCCTCTCCCCGAACCTCGCGTGAAGCGCGGCGCCGAGTCAGACCCCAGCCCAGCATGGAAGCGGTGGACGGATGAGCGCGCCCGCGATGGCGCCGGACCGCGAGCTGTACGCCGGCTATTCGGTGTTGTCGGGAGCGTACTCGGCACAAGCGGTGCGGGGCACCTCCGTGCGCCGACTGCTGCTGCTCGTGGCGGCTAGTCTGGCCGTCATGGTCGGGTTGTCGACGGCCGCATGGTCCCTGTCCGTCCGACCGACGGCTCGCTACTCCTGCCCTCCTGACTGCGGAAGTCCGCCGACCGGAAATCCGGTGCAGGCCAACCCGCGTTATGTGGCTGCCGACGGCAGCTTCTCGGTGTCCTACCCTGCCCCGGGTTCGGCCTACACCATCACGACGCATGATGACGGCGTCTCGGCGGTTTACACCGGCGGCGACGGAGGCACCATGGAGCTCTTCGGGGTTCCTGCGCAAGGACGTCCGGCCGAAGAGGTGATAGACGGGCTGCTGCAGGAGAAGCAACCCGACGCGACCGTGGCCTACGTCCTCCCCAATGCGACCGTCGGTTACCAACTCGGTTACGGCGAAGTCCTCGATGTCTATCCGCAAGGAAGCAATTCGGGATCCCGCACCCGGATCGTCGTGTTGGCGGCGGTCAAGAATGACCTCGCCCTGATCGGCGTCGCGATCGGCCCGTACCACAAGTTCGCGCCGGGCGACGGGCCGGGCGTGCCGTCCGGGGCGAACCTCGAACTCGCCCAGGATCTGGGCAAGTTCGTCAACAGCTTTATGTGGAAGGGGGATCCGCCACGCTAGCCGAGGTGGGTACTCAGCCGACCCGACGGCGGTAGGTGAGCTTGTCGAACTCCCTGCCGTATTCGTTGACGGCGGTCACGTCCATCTCGCTCATGACGTTGCCTGGCCGCACGTCGACCCGGATGAAGGCGTAGTTGCGATACCGCACCCGCGACCAGCCGACCGCCTCGGCCTGCTTGTCACCGTCGGCCGTCCAGACGTAGCTGTTGTCGACGAAGGTATCCGGCACCTCATGGCCGCGGTAGCTCTCCTGCTCGCCGGGCTGGAAGCTGTAGCGTGGCCGGCCCGCCGAACCCACGGTGTAGTAGACGGTGCCGTCGGTTTCCGGGTAGACCACGGCGTTGTCTTCCGCAGTCCGGGTGGGCACACCGCCGCGAATCGGGTCCGAGCGCTCGAAGACGTGGTTGTGGCCCTGCAACACCAGATCAACCTGGTAGCGGTCGAATAACGGCACCCAGGCTGCCCGCACCCCGCCGTCGCTGGCGTGCGCCTCGGTGGTGGAGTACGCGCAGTGGTGGAAGAAGCAGACGATGAAATCGATATCGCGGCTCGCCCGGTGAGCCGCCAATGCCCGTTCCGCCCAGTCGTTTTGGCGGCCTCCCGAGTATCCGGTGTTGGCGGTGATCTCGTAGCTGACATCGTTGGCGTCCAGCGAGAGCACCGCGACATTACCGTAGGTGAACGAGTACACCGACGGGCAGCCGGCGGGGCCGTTACCCGGGAAGTCCAGGCGGGCCAGATGTCCGCCGTAGCCGTGCTCCGGGTAGGCCGCCTCCATGTCGTGGTTGCCCGTGGCGAACATCCATGGCGTCGTCGAGGCACTGGCCTCGATCGAGTTCAGATACACATCCCAGACATACGGGTTGTACTTGTCGAAACCCTTGGGGGCATTGCCCTTTCGGACGAACTGCGCCGGCTTGCCGGCCCCGGACGGGTCGGCGTAGGCGATGTCACCGGCGAGCACGTGGAACTCCGGCCGCGCGGCCACGATCTGGTTCAGCACGTTGCCGGTATGCGACACCGACGGCTCGTTGTCGGCTTTGTAATAGCTGTCGTCGTAGTCACCGCGGGTGAGCCCGGGTGGCAGTGAAGGGGTTTCGTCGGTCCCCTGGTCCCCCATCATCGTGAACCGGAACGCGCCCACCTCGGTTCGGGCGCTGGGCATGGCGGTCGCGGCCGACCGCACATCGCCGAGGAATCCATCGTCGGTGCGCCACCGGTAGAAGTGCGGCGTGCGCCCGGGCAGACCGTCCATCGGCGCGTGGACGTAGAACTGCTCGGCCGACAGCACCCCGCCGCTGCTGTCCGGGATCTGGGTGACCAGGTTGCGCACCTCCGCCTCGACCGTCGCGCCCAGCGTGGGTGTCGGGCCATGGTCGACGAAGACCTTGGTGGCCCCCGGGTTCCGTGACAGCTGGGCGGCCAGCCGGAGCTGACTAGCGGCGTCGGGGCCGTATCCCACCCGTCGGCCGGCGACCGCCAGCGGCGCGTCGACCGCGTAGGCCCGGCTTCCGAACGGCGAGACTCCGAGCGCGGCGACCGCCGCCGCGGCCGCCGAACCGCGCAGGAAGCTGCGCCGCGAGACCGGATGACGGCGCAGGTAACTCCGGTGCCAGTCGTACTGCTCGGCCATCGTCATGCGGGCGGCCAGCTCGGGCGGAATTCCGGTGTCGGGGATCTCCACCCCAGGATCGTGACGCACCGAGGCCGTGGTGGAGGGAAGCGGCGGGAAATTCCGGGTGAACAAAATGGGCGTGGGCGCTAATTACGACGTGGTTTCGATTTCGCTCCAATCCTTCTCACAACTTTGCTGGCTACGGTGACCTCCGTAGATTCAGTCGGATACCCCCGGGCAGGAGCTAGCGAGTTGAGCGACCAGATTCCCATCGGCGGTGCATGCGCCACGGGATTCGGCGCTGTCCACGATGCCTTCGAGAAGAATTTCACCCATGGTCACGAGGTCGGCGCTGCCGTCGCGGTGTGGGTCGACGGCGATCTGGTGGTCAACCTGTGGGGCGGTTACGCCGACGCCCGCAGGCGCAGACGGTGGCAACAGGACACCCTGGCCAGCGTCTTCTCCGGCACCAAGGGCCTGACCAGCACCTGTGTGCACCTGCTGGCCGACCGCGGCGAGATCGACCTCTACGCGCCGGTCGCCCGGTACTGGCCGGAATTCGCGCAGAACGGCAAGCAGGACATCACAATCGCGTCGGTGCTCGGCCACCGCTCCGGGGTGATCGGTCCGCGCAATCGCATGCACTGGCGGGACACCACCGACTGGCAGCGGGTGTGCGCCGATCTGGCCGCCGCCGAACCGTGGTGGCCGCCGGGGACCGCACAGGGCTACCACATGGTGAGTTTCGGCTTCATCCTCGGCGAGGTGATCCGCCGCGTCACCGGCCGCACGGTCGGCCACTACCTGCGGACCGAGATCGCCGAACCGATGGGCATCGACGTCCATATCGGTTTGCCTGCCGCCGAACACCACCGGTGCGCCGAGATGGTCAACAAGCCGCACATCCGTGACGTCCTGGCGGGCGGCCAGGCACCGGGATATCCGACGTCGCTCGCCGAACATCCGATGGCGGGGATGGCGGTCGCGATGGGCTTCGTGCCCGACGACGAACTCGGCTCCAACGAGATCGGGCGGTGGCGCAGCAGCGAGTTCCCGAGCACCAACGGCCACGTCTCGGCACTGGGCCTCGCCACCTTCTACAACGGCCTGGCGCAGGAGAAGTTGCTGTCCCGCGACCACCTCGAAACAGTGCGCGTCTCGCAGGGCGGCTTCGACCCCGACGTCGTACTCGGCCCCCGCGTCGCCGATCACGGCTGGGGGCTGGGCTACATGCTCAACCAGCGTGGCGTTGCCGGGCCGAACCGGCGTAGCTTCGGCCACGGCGGATCCGGTGGCTCCTACGGGTTCGTCGACCTCGAACACCGCATCGGCTACGCCTACGTGATGAATTACTTCGACGCCACCAAGTGCAATGCGGACCCGCGTAGCACCGCGCTGAGCGACGAGGTCTACCGAGCTCTCGGCGTGGTCTGACAAGCAAAGTCTCGTCCGCCGAAGCATTCTCACAGGATCGGTACTGTGGACGCCATGAATGGTGTGCTCGTTGTACTCATCCTGGTTGTCGTCGCGGTGATCGCCCTGGCGGTGGTGAGTTCGTCGCGGGCCACCGGCAATCGCAACGCCGCCTCATTGGCCGACGCCAAGGCCGACGCGCGCCGGGTGATCGAGCGCCTCGGCGGCCAGGTGCTCAACCTGTCCGGCACCAACGAGGCCGCCACCCAGGCGCTGGCCGACGCGTCCGAGCGATTCACTGCGGCGTCGTCGCAGATCGACCAGGCAACCACCGCCAAGCAGGCGATGCTGGCCAAGGAAAGCGCGATCGAGGGTCTGTACTACGTGCGAGCCGCGCGCACCGCGATGGGCATGGATCCCGGCCCGGAGCTGGAGACCATGGCGGGCCAGCAGTCGGCGGGCGCGGTGACCGAGGACCGCAAGGTGCAGTTCGAGGGGCGGGAAATCGAGGCCTCCCCGACGCCGAGCCAGCGCACCCCGAACTACTACCCCGGCGGCCGGGTCGCGGGCCGTCCGGTGCCGGCCGGCTGGTACTCCGAGCCCTGGTGGAAGACGGCTTTGGTCGCCGGCGCCTGGGGCGTGGGCTCGGTGCTGCTGTTCGACGCGTTGTTCTCCGGGATGCACGGCGTCGACTACGGCGCCGCGGGCTTCGAGAACGGCTTCGGCTCCGGCTTCGACCAGGGCTACGACCAGGGCTTTGACCAAGGTTTCGACGCGGCAGGCCAGGACGGTGGTTGGGGCGGCGGCGACGGCGGTGGTTGGGCCGGCGACGGTGGTGGCTGGGGCGACGGCGGCGGCCTCGGTGACAGCGGCGGCTGGGGTGACTTCGGCGGAGGGTTCGGCGACTTCTAGAGTCGGCTGTCCAGCCGCGCGGTCACGCTGGCCTCCTGCAGGTCGAGCCGGCCGAGCATGGCGCGCACGGCCTCGTCGTCGATGTTGCCTGCGTCGCGTTCGCTGATCAGCGCAGCACGCTGAGCGGCCAACACGTCCCGATACAGGCGGGCGAACACCTCGGCGCGCAACTCGTGCGCTTCGGGGTCCGGCATCTCGTCGGCGTCCTTGGAGTGCCGGGCGATCCGGTCCCGGATTTCGGTCAGCACCGAGGTGTCGAGGCCGTGTGGCGGGTTGGCCTGGAATTCGGCAAGCACCTGGTCGGCGGCGGTATGCACGATGTTCTCGGCTTTGTCCGTTTCCAGCGAGTCGTAGACCCGGTCGGTCTCCTGCGAAGACAGATGCAGGCGGCGGATCAGTGGCGGCAGCGTCCAGCCCTGCAGCAACAGCGTCCCGACAGCGACAACAAACGCGATCGCCTGAATGGACGCCCGCTCGGGGAACGGCTCGCCGCTGGCCGTGGTGGCCGGAATGCCGGCCGCGGCGGCCAGGGTGACCACCCCGCGCATCCCCGTCCACGACACCACCACATTCTCCTGCCAGGTCAGCGCGGTGTGGTCGATCATGGAGCGCCACTTGCCCTTTGGTCGCTTTCGTGGGCGACCCCCTAGCGCCCCGCGGCCACTCTCCGGGACCGGCACCGAGAACCGGCGGTCGACGTGGCGGGACAGCACACCGCGGCCGAACATCACGAACACCGACAGGGGGCGGATCACCAGCACGATCAGCAGCACCACCGCCGAGGCGACGGCCACCTCGCCCAGCGACTCGTGGGCGTCGCGCAGATCTTCGAGCACGAACCGCAGGTGCAGGCCGATGTAGGCGAACACGAAGGCCTCCAGCAGAACGTCGACAGAGTGCCAGACGTAGCGTTCCTGCAGCCGGGTCTGGTAGCCGGCGCTCAGCGTTCCGCTGCCCACGACGAACCCGGCGACCACAACCGCGAGCACACCGGAGGCGTGGAATCGCTCGGCGGCGATGAACGCGGCGAACGGCACCACCAGTCCTTGGATGGTTTCCAGGCTCGGGTTGTTCAGCCGCTCCCGGATCCACAACGTCACGTAGCCCAGCGCGGCGCCCACCAGCGGTCCGAGCAGCGCGCTGTAACCGAACAGCAGAAATGGATTGGCGATGAACGTGTGGGTGCCCGCGACCTGGGCGACGGCGATCGAGAACAGCGTCAGCGCGGCGGCGTCGTTGATCAGGCTCTCGCCGGTCAGGATCGCCATCACGCGCTTGGGAAGGCCGAGCTTGCGGCCCACCGCCACCGCGGTGACCGCGTCCGGCGGTGCGACGATCGCGCCCAGCACCAACGCCGTGAGGAACGTCAGCGGCACCACGACCAGCCAGGACGACACCGCGGCCACCACGAACGCGGTGACCACCACCAAGCCGACACCCAGGCCCAGGATCGGCTTGATATTGCGCATGAAAGTGGGGAACGAGAAGTCCAACGCCGCGGAATACAGCAGCGGCGGCAGCACCACCGTCAGCAGCACATGAGAATCCAGTTCCAAGGCTTGGAAGCCGGGCAGGAACGACGCGGCGATGCCGACGACGACGATCATGAGCGCGGGCTCAAGACCTCGCTTGTTGGCGATAGCGGCGACGACGATCGCGCCGACGACGACCAGAATCAGCTCCATGCAAGCATTCTCGCGGGTGCCGTCCCGCGGCGCTCATCACACCTGGCAGGTGGGGCACCAAAACACGTTGCGCCCTTCCAGTTCGGCCGTCCGAATCGGGGTGCCGCACACCCGGCACGGTTCGCCGGCGCGCCGGTAGACGTAGGTGCGCGGCCGGTTCGGCGCGTACGACGGTGGCCCGTGATCATGCTCGGGCCGTACCACCACGATCTTGCCGCGCCGCACCCCGACCTTCATCAAGGCGACCAGATCGGTCCAGGCGTCGGCGAACTCAGTCTCGGAGACGTCACGGCCCAACCGGTACGGGTCGATGTGGTGTCGGAAGAGCAGTTCGCTGCGGTACACGTTGCCCACCCCGGCGATCACACTCTGGTCCATCAACAACGCGCCGATCGATCTGCGGGACTTGGTGATTCGTTCCCAGGCCAATCCGGGGTCGGCGTCGCGACGCAATGGGTCGGGCCCCAGCCGGGCCACGATGGCCGACACCTGCGCCTCGTCGATCACCTCACACGCGGTCGGGCCGCGCAGATCGGTCCCCCACTCGGTGCCGACGACCCGCATGCGCACCTGCCCGACCGGCAGCGGCATCGGCACCGGCGCCTCGGTGAAGGTCCCGTAGAGGCCCAGGTGGACGTGCACGATCGGGCCGCCGTCGTAGTGGTGGAAAAGGTGCTTGCCCCACACCGAAGCCCGGGTGAACACCCGCCCCGAAACGACCGTGGCGTCGGTGAAGCGGCCTTGCGGACTCGACACCACCGCGGGTGCGCCGGCGAATCGGCGCTGATGCAACCTCGCGAGCCGGTGAAGGGTATGCCCTTCGGGCACCGGTCAGGCCGGGGCGCCGGGCACCGGCGGTGCGACGTGGGTTCGCTCGTACTCGGCGAGAATGTCGATACGACGTTGGTGCCGTTCGGCTTTCGACCACGGGGTGGACAGGAACGCGTCGACGATCGCCAGTGCCTCTTCCTCGGTGTGCATGCGGCCGCCGATGCCGATCAGCTGAGCGTTGTTGTGCTCACGAGCCAGCGACGCAGTCTCGGTGCTCCACGCCAGCGCACAGCGGGCGCCGGGCACCTTGTTGGCCGCAATCTGCTCGCCGTTGCCCGAGCCGCCCAGCACGATGCCGAGGCTGTCGGGGTCGGCGACCGTGCGTTGCGCGGCGGCGATGCAGAACGCCGGGTAGTCGTCCTCTGCGTCGTAGGTGTAGGCGCCGCAGTCGATCGGCTCGTGACCAGTCTTTTTCAGGTGCTCGATGACGGCTTGCTTGAGTTCGTATCCGGCATGGTCCGAGCCGAGGTAGACGCGCATGGCCGATACCTTACTTCGGCGCCGGATCAGCCCACAGTGATGGCGTCCAGCCGCTCCTTGATGAACGCCGACGACGTCACCGGTGTCAGCCCGGCCACGCGCCCGACCGGTGGTGCCAATGGGGTGACCAGGGCGTCGTGGTTGGCCTCGTAGAAGTAGATCAACGAGATCAGGTCCTCCTCGGGGGCGTGCGGCTGCGGGGGCAGGACCCGGTGCCGCCCGGACGGCCAGCGCCGCCCGCTCCAGTACTCGAGCAGGTCACCGATGTTGACCGTCAGCGCCGCCGGGTCGTACGGGGCGTCGGTCCAGCCGTCGGATTCGGAAAAGACTTGCAGCCCACCGGCTCCAGGTTCACGGTCCAGGATCGTCACGGTGCCGAAGTCGGTGTGCGGCCCGATCCGGAACTGGCCGGGTTCGGGCTCCCCCACCACGCTGACCGGCGGATAGTGGTTGATGTTCATGGTCCAGGTCGGCCGGTCCGCCATCGCGGCGAAGGGGTTCTCTGCAAGCCCGAGCGCATGCGCCATCAACGCCAGCAGATCGTCGGCCAGCCGATGCACGGCCGCGGTGTATTCGGTGACCAGCGGCTGGAGATCGGCCACTTCAGCAGGCCAGACGTTGGGCGCGAACCAGATGCGGTCGACCTCGGGATCGCCGACGGCGGTTTCGGCACCGAGGCTGTAGCTCTCCTTGAGGTCGGGCGGCGTCTCGGTGCCTTCGGCGTAAGCGTTGGCCTCGGCACCGGGTGCGATCCAGCCGTGACCACCGACCGGCACCGAATACCGTCGCTTGACCTCCTCGGGCAGGCTGAAGAACTCGCGTGACGCCGCCCGCACGCCTGCCGCCAGGCCGGGGTCGACGCCGTGGCCGGTGACCAGGATGAAGCCGGCCTGCTGCAGGCCCTCGTCCAGCTCGGCGGCGACGGCGTCGGCCTGCGCTCCCCCGGCGTACCAGCGGGAGAGGTCCACGGTTGCGATCATCGGCCGATATCCTCGTTCCACAGTTCCGGGTTCGCGGCGATGAAGTCGGCCATCATCGCCGCACAGCGTTCGTCGTCGAGCACCGTCACATCGACGCCGAACTCGGCCAGCCAGTCGTGACCGCCGACGAAGGTGCGGCTCTCGCCGATCACCACCGCACCGATGTTGAACTGGCGCACCAGGCCACTGCAGTACCAGCACGGCGAGAGCGTGGTGACCATGATCGTCGAGCGGTAGTTCCGCTGGCGACCTGCGGCGCGAAAGGCATCGGTCTCTGCGTGTACCGACGGGTCGTCCTGTTGCACACGCCGGTTGTGGCCGCTGCCCAGCAGCACGCCGTCGGTGGTGAACAGCGCGGCTCCGATCGGAATGCCGCCTTCGGACAAGCCTTTTCGGGCCTCTTCGTAGGCGACGTCGAGCATCGCTTCGGGTGTCATACCGCGAGGCGCTCCGCCGCGATCTTCGGTCGGCATAGCACAAGATAGCTCGCCCCGGCGATCAGGAAGCCCACGAAGAACGTGATGTCGCCGAGCTGCGGCACCGCCCTGGCGATGAAGCCGACGAACTTCTCCTGGTTGGAGAACAGCAGCACCGACAGCACCAGACCGGCTGCGAACGAGGCGAATCCACCCCAGTTGGTGTAGCCGCGGTCGTAGAGGAATCCTGCGATCGACTGACCGCGGCGCAGGTACTGGTCGGCGAACACCACACCCAGCCACGGCCCGATCCAATAGGCGATGATCAACAGGAACGCTTCGTAGCTGGCGGCCGCGTCGGCCAGCGCCCACCAGGCGATTCCGAAGCCGGCGACACCGAAGAACACCGTGACCAGTGCCCGAGCGACATGGTGCGGGAGCTTGACGCCGATGGTCACGAAAGCCATTGCCCCGGAGTAGATGTTGATGCAGTTGGCGGCGATCGCGCCGATCGCGATGGCCAGCAGTGTGGCTTTCGCCAGCGGCGAGGCCAGTTCACTGGTGAAGGCCTCGGTCGGGTTGTCGGAGGTCGACGAGCCGACCGTCACCGATGCGGCGCCGACGATCTCGAGGATCACGCACGACAGGAACAGACCCAGCGAGGCGAACAATCCGGTGCGGGTTCTCGAGACGGTGGCAGGCAGGTATCGGGTGTAGTCCGCGGCGTAGGGCGTCCAGCCTGCGGCATACCCGAACGCGGTACCCACGGTCAGCAGGAACCCGCCCATACCCCCGACCCCGCCGTCGACCGCGGGAGCGCCGAAGTGCGCCTGGCTGAGGATCACCACCGATGCCGCTGCGAAGATCACCGCGAGCACCGGGAACGACCACCGCTCGAAGGCCTGAACCAGGTTGTGGCCGAAGAATGCGAACCCGGTCTGGATCAGCACGACGATCACCAGCGCGGGCAGCGGACCGATCCCGAACAGCGTGGACAGGGCGAACGCGCCACTGACACTGTTGGTGGCGAACCACCCCACACCGGCGGTCACCGACATCAGCACCGCGGGCACCGCATTGCCCCGGAAGCCAAAAGGCAACCGGCCCAACACCATCTGCGGCACACCGTGCAGCGGCCCGCGGGCGGACAGCACGTAGTGAGCGATCGCGCCGAGGCCGGTGCCAATCACAATGCCCGCGACGGCCTGCCAGAACGTCATGCCGTAGACGGCGACCGCCAGCACGCCGACGAAGATCGTCGCGAACTCGAGATTCGGTGAAGCCCACGTCCAGAACAGCTGTCGGGGCTGCCCGTGCCGGTCCTCGTGCGCGATGAACTCGTTGCCACCGGGTTCGACGGCCACCAGCTTGTCGCGGTAGGTACCGTCGGTCTGCACGCTCGGCTCGGTCGGGTCAGCCACTGTCATGGACTAAAACTTGTCCGAACCGAGCCGGCGCGCAACCGGAGGAAACCTGCCCGAAACGTCAGTCGAATTGCGGGGCTTCAGTCCTCGTCCGCTTGAGCTCCCAGAAGTGTGGGTAGGCCGCGAACGTCACCGAGGCATCCCACAGCTTGCCGGCTTCCTCGCCGCGCGGGATGCGGGAGAGCACCGGTCCGAAGAACGCCACCCCATTGATGTGGATGGTTGGCGTGCCGACGTCCTCGCCGACAGCATCCATGCCCTCGTGATGGCTCTTGCGCAGGGCGTCGTCGTATTTGTCGGAGGTGGCCGCCTCGGCGAGTTCGGCGGGCAGCCCAACCTCGGCCAGCGACTCGGCGATGACGACATCGAAATCTTTGTTGTCCTGATTGTGGATGCGGGTGCCCATCGCGGTGTACAGCGGCGAGAGGACCTCCCGACCGTGCTCCTGCTCGGCGGCGATCGCGACCCGGACCGGGCCCCACGCCTTCTTCATCATCTCCTGGTACTGCTCGGGCAGGTCCCGGCCTTCGTTGAGGACGGCCAGGCTCATCACCCGGAAGTCGACGTCGATATCGCGCACCTTCTCGACCTCGAGAATCCAGCGCGAGGTGATCCAACACCACGGGCATAGCGGGTCGAACCAAAAACCGGCTACTGACTTCTCGGACATGCGGGCTCCTCCCAGCGATGGACGCGGACTCTTCAGGTCAACTCATGTCGGTAGATCACTGTTCCCGTTCCCCGGCGGTCACACCACAAAGCAGACGGCCACACAGGAAACGCATAGGTGGCAATTCTTCACTCCACCGTGCTGCCGCTGTGACCACGGTGCAGAAGGGTTCCATCAGTGATTGGAGTAATCCGGGTAGTGACTGCCGCCGCGTTCGTCGCCGGGGCAACCGCACTGGCGGCGCCGGCGCATGCCGACCCCGTCGACGACGCATTCATCGCCGCCCTCAACCAGGCCGGCATCCACTACGACAACGCCGAGGCCGCCACCCAACTGGCCAAATCGGTGTGCCCGCAGCTGGTCGGGCCGGGCAAATCGTTCGGCGCAGCGGTGGCGCGAGTCCAGGGCGGCGGTGTCCCACCGCAGATGGCCGCTTTCTTCGCGGGCATGGCGGTCAAGCTGTACTGCCCCGCGATGATGAAGTCCGTCACCAACGGCACCTTCTTCGACTGGATCCAGGCACCCCACATGTAGGTCGGTCACGTTAGGTTGGACGCGTGGCACTTCCCAACCTCACTCGTGACCAGGCCATCGAGCGCGCCGCTCTGGTCACCGTCGGCAATTACACGATCGTGCTGGACCTGACGACCGGCGAGAAGAACTTCCGGTCCACCACCACCGTCGAGTTCGAGGCGACGCCCGGCGCGGACACCTACATCGACCTGGCCGCCGCGACCGTGCACAGCGCGGTGCTCAACGGCCGCGACATCGACGTGTCCGGCTACGACGAGTCCACCGGCATCCCATTGCGCGGGTTGGAGCAATCCAACGTGCTGGTGGTCGACGCCGACTGCCGCTACTCCAACACCGGCGAGGGCCTGCACCGCTTCGTCGACCCGGTCGACAACGAGGTGTACCTGTACTCGCAGTTCGAAACCGCCGACGCCAAGCGGATGTTCGCCTGCTTCGACCAGCCGGACCTCAAGGCCACCTTTGACGTCACGGTGACGGCGCCGTCGCACTGGCAGGTGATCTCCAATGGCGCCACCATCTCCGTCGAGGATGGCGTGCACGTCTTCGCGACCACGCCGAAGATGAGTACCTACCTGGTCGCGCTGATCGCCGGTCCGTACGCGCGGTGGGACGATGTGTACACCGACGAGCACGGTGAGATCCCGCTCGGCCTGTTCTGCCGGTCGTCGCTCGCCGAGTTCATGGACGCCGAGCGGCTGTTCACCGAAACCAAGCAGGGCTTCGGCTTCTATCACCGCAACTTCGGGGTGCCGTACGCGTTCGGCAAGTACGACCAGCTGTTCGTACCGGAGTTCAACGCAGGTGCGATGGAGAACGCGGGCGCGGTGACGTTCCTGGAGGACTACGTCTTCCGGTCGAAGGTGACCCGCTACAGCTACGAGCGCCGCGCCGAGACCGTGCTGCACGAGATGGCGCACATGTGGTTCGGCGACCTGGTGACGATGACCTGGTGGGACGATCTCTGGCTCAACGAGTCGTTCGCGACGTTCGCCTCGGTGCTGTGCCAGGCGGAGGCCACCGAGTACGACCAGGCATGGACCACGTTCGCCAACGTCGAGAAGTCGTGGGCGTACCGCCAGGACCAGCTGCCGTCCACGCATCCGGTCGCCGCCGACATCCCCGACCTACATGCGGTCGAGGTCAACTTCGACGGCATCACCTACGCCAAGGGCGCAAGCGTGCTCAAGCAGCTGGTCGCTTACGTCGGGCTCGAGCACTTCCTGGCCGGGCTGCGCGACTACTTCGACGCGCATGCCTTCGGCAACGCCACGTTCGACGACCTGCTGGGTGCCCTGGAGAAGGCGTCCGGCCGCGACCTGTCCGACTGGGGCCGCCAGTGGCTCAAGACCACCGGGCTGAACACGCTGCGCGCCGATTTCGACGTCGACGCCGACGGCCGCTTCACGCGGTTCGCGATCGAACAGGGCGGTGCGGCGCCGGGCGCCGGTGAAACCCGGGTACACCGGCTGGCGGTCGGCATCTATGACGACGACCCGATGACCGGCAAGTTGGTGCCGGTGCACCGCGAGGAGCTCGACGTCTCCGGACCGGTGACCGAAGTTCCTGCCCTGCAAGGGGTTTCCCGCGGCAAGCTGGTCCTGGTCAACGACGACGACCTGACCTACTGCTCGCTGCGACTCGACGACAATTCGCTGCAGACCGCGCTGAGCCGGATCGCCGACATCGCCGAGCCGCTGCCGCGGACGCTGGTGTGGTCGGCGGCGTGGGAGATGACCCGCGACGCCGAACTGAAGGCCCGCGACTTCGTGGCGCTGGTGATGAGCGGCGTTGCGGCAGAGACCGAGGTGGGCGTCGCCCAGCGGCTGCTGCTACAGGCGCAGACCGCGCTCAACTCCTACGCCGACCCGGAGTGGGCCTGCGCCAACGGGTGGCCGGCGTTCGCCGACCGGCTGCTGGACCTGGCTCGCGAGTCGGCGCCGGGGTCGGATCATCAGCTCGCGTTCGTCAATGCCCTGTGCTCCTCGGTGCTGCAGCTGCACCACGTCGCGGTGCTGGCCACCCTGCTGGACAACGAGCCCGCGGAGGTGAACCTGCCCGGCCTGGTGATCGACCCCGATCTGCGGTGGCGCATCGTCACCGCGCTGGCCGCGTCCGGCGATATCGACGGCAACGGTCCCGAGACGCCGTTCCTGGACGCCGAGGCGCAGCGCGACCCGACCGCCGCCGGCCGTCGGCACGCGGCCGCGGCGGCCGCGGCCCGTCCGCAGATCGCAGTCAAGGAAGCCGCCTGGCAGCAGGTCATCGAGGACGACACGCTGGCCAACATCACCGCCCGCGCGATCATCGGCGGGTTCGCCCCGGCCGGGCAGAGCGCCCTGCTGCAGCCGTTCACCGCGCGCTACTTCGAGGCGATCCCCGGGGTGTGGGAGCGGCGGTCCAGCGAGGTGGCGCAGACCGTGGTGATCGGCCTGTACCCGTCGTGGGACGTCAGCGACGAGGCGCTGGCGGCCGCGGATGAGTTCCTGGCCGGTGAGTTGCCGTCGGCGCTGCGCAGGCTGGTGCTTGAGGGCCGGGCCGGTATCGAACGCTCGCTGAAAGCGCGCGCCTTCGACGCAGGCTGACCGCCCGCTGCCATGATCACGCCATGGCGCACCCCAATAGTCGGCGGGCCCGGGCGGCCCGCAGGCGTACCCGCCGGGTCAAGGCGGCGGTCAACGACCTGACCGAGGAGCAGTGGTCGGCGATCAAGGCTGCCTGGAGCGGCTGCGCCTACTGCGGGGCGACCGGTAAGCCGCTGCAGCGCGACTGCGTGATGGCGATTTCGCGCGGCGGCCGCTACACGGTGGATAACGTCGTGCCCGCCTGCGGGGCGTGCAACGCCAGCAAGTGCAATGACGAGGTCACGGGCTGGCTGCGCCGCAAGCGGCTCGACGAACGGTTGTTCCTCGAACGCTACGTCGCGATCCGCGCGCAACTCATGTGATTTCGGCGCGAAAACCGCCGCTGAGCGACCGTTTTCGCGCCGCAATCGCTATGGGCGGGAGATGCCCGCCGACATCACCCGCACGGCACTGATCAGGCCGTCGATGAGGTTGCCCTCTTTGAACGCCGACGCGGCGGCCGACACCCCGAGCGGGGCCGCCGATTCCGCGCCGCGGCTGCGCACGTCCGCGCCGTAGACCACCTCGATCGCGTGCTGGTCGGGCGAGACCGCGAGCAGCACCGCGTTGTTCGGGGTCGGCACGTCGGCAAGGATCTCGCGCGCCCGGGCCGCGGGGTCGGCACCGAGGTCACCGATGTATACGGCGAAGCGGCCCTTGGCCTGCCGGCTGCCGTACTTCAGCGCGTCATCGAGCGCCACCAGCTGGCTGATCGGGAACGGGTAGTGCACCGACAGCTCGCCCGGCTCGGTCACCCCGGAGAGGCGACCGCTGGTGGTCACCGCATAGCCGTAGGGCAGGTTGGCCGGGTCGACGGTCGCTACCGCGGTGCCGTGGTCACCACTTGCCACTTGCTCCACCTCCCACATTCACCTCGGTCGCGCCGTGGCCGTGGTGGCCACCGCCGGGAACCACCTCGTCGGAAGCCCACAGGATCGGCGCGTGCGTCCACTTCTCGGACAACGTGTAGGTCTTGGGGTGCTTGCTCTTGCCTGGGATGAACAGCAGAGCCAGTACGGCTGCGAGCCCGAACGGGATGCCCACGAACAACAACCCATGGATGACGGCAGGATTCACGATGCAAACCGTATCAGTCAGGCTGCGCCCTCACCCAGGTAGCGCACCCAAGCGGGGTCGAGTTCCTTGATCGTGCACAGCAGCCGCCAGTGCTGGCCCTTCGGCGGCATCGGCACGAGCCGCAACGTCCAGCCCAGCTCGGTCAGCAGCTTGTCGGCCTTGCGGTGGTTGCAGGTCGCACAGGCGGCGACGCAGTTCTCCCAGGAATGCTCACCGCCGCGGCTGCGGGGCACCACGTGGTCGACGGTGTCGGCCTTGGCGCCGCAGTACGCGCAGCGGAACCGGTCCCGGTGCATCAGCGCGGCCCGGGTCATCGGGATCCGGGCCCGGTACGGGACGCGGACGAAGCTGCGCAGCCGGATCACGGACGGGACCACGATCGCCCGCGTCGCGGAGTGGATCACCGGGCCGGCCGGGTCGTCGTGCACGACGTCTGCCTTGCCGCACAGCAGCATGATCACCGCCCGTCGCATGGGGAGCGCCGTCAGCGGTTCGTAGGTCGAATTCAGTAACAGCACCCGGCGACGCCCCCACACTGATCCGTCGGCCGGGCTGGGTATGTGAGGGTCGGCGTGCAGGCTAGAGCCTGCTACGGACCCGATCGGGCCCGCCGCGGCGCGGTGACCGCGGTTTCGTTTGCGCTGCGACATGCGTCCTCCGGCAACCAGTGCACCACGGATCGGCCGCGACCGCACGACTATTTAGACCGTGTTCGCAGGTCAAATCCGTGAACAGCAGGTGACGTCGGCCCCGTTCGGGTCGGACGTACACAATGGTGGGGTGACCGACACTCCGGGGGATGGGCAGACGTTCTACGACGCCGTCGGCGGCCATGAGACGTTCCGCAAGATCGTGTCCCGCTTCTACGAGCTGGTTCGCGAGGACGAGGTACTGCTTCCGCTCTACCCGCCGGACGAGCTCGATGCCGCCGAGGTGCGGCTGCGGATGTTCCTTGAGCAGTACTGGGGCGGGCCGCGCACCTACTCCGACCAACGCGGGCATCCGCGGCTGCGGATGCGGCACGTGCCGTTCAACATCGGTCCGTTCGAGCGCGACGCGTGGCTGCGCTGTATGCACACCGCGGTCGCCTCGATCGACTCGGCGACGCTCGACGACGCGCATCGCCGGGAGCTGATCGCCTATCTCGAGATGGCCGCCCAGTCGATGGTCAACTCCCCGTTCTGAAGGCCTGTGATGAACCCGTGGTGGACGAACGCGATCTTCTACCAGATCTATCCCCGGTCCTTCGCCGACAGCAACGGCGACGGCGTCGGTGATCTCGAGGGCGTCACCGCCCACCTCGACCATCTGAGCTCGCTCGGCGTCGACGCGATCTGGCTCAACCCGGTGATGGTCTCGCCGATGGCCGACCACGGTTACGACGTGGCCGACCCCCGCGATGTCGACCCGCTGTTCGGCGGCCTGGGAGCGTTGGAGCGGCTCATCGGCGAGGCCCACGCCCGTGGCATCCGGCTCACCATGGATCTGGTGCCCAACCACACCAGCTCAGCACACGCCTGGTTCCAGGCCGCACTGGCTGCCGAGCCGGGAAGCATTGAGCGACAACGGTATATCTTCCGCGACGGGTCGGGCCCGGACGGCTCGAGACCACCCAACAACTGGGTGTCGGTGTTCGGCGGGCCGGCTTGGACGCGGGTCGCCGACGGCCAGTGGTATCTGCATCTGTTCGACGCCGAACAGCCGGACCTCAACTGGGACAACCCCGAAGTGTTCGCCGACCTGGAGAAGACGTTACGGTTCTGGCTCGACCGTGGCGTGGACGGCTTCCGCATCGACGTCGCGCACGGGATGGCCAAGCCGCCGGGCCTGCCGGACATGACGATTCCGGACGCCGAGATGCTGAGCTTGGACGACGACGATCCCCGGTTCAACCAAGAGGGTGTGCACGACATCCACCGCGGCATCCGGTCGGTGCTCGACGACTACCCGCACGCCGTGACGATCGGTGAGATCTGGGTCTTCGACAACGAGGACTTCGCCAAGTACCTGCGGCCCGACGAACTGCACATGGGTTTCAACTTCCGGCTGGTGCGGGCGAAGTTCGACCCGGTCAGCATCCGCGGCGCGATCGAAAACGCGTTGGCGGCGGCGGCGCTGGCCGACGCCAGTCCGACCTGGACGCTGTCCAATCACGACGTCGACCGTGAGGTGTCGCGTTACGGCGACGGAGTTTCCGGGCTCGCTCGCGCCCGCGCGATGGCGATGGTCATGCTGGCGCTGCCGGGTGCGGTGTTCCTGTACAACGGCGAGGAACTGGGTCTGCCCAACGTCGACCTGCCCGACGAGGTGTTGGTCGACCCGGTGTGGGAGCGCTCCGGGCACACCGAACGTGGCCGCGACGGCTGCCGGGTGCCGCTGCCGTGGTCGAGCGATGCGCCTCCGTTCGGCTTCTCCTCGAACCCCGAGACGTGGCTGCCGATGCCGCCGGACTGGGCCGGCCTGACCGTGGAACGTCAACTCGCCGAGCCGGATTCGACACTGGCCTTCTTCCAGAGAGTTGTACGGTTACGCCGCAGCCACTTCCATTTCACCGAGTTCGACGTCGAGTGGCTGCAGCTGCGCGAGGACGCGCTGGCGTTCACCTCCGGCGGGGTGTTGTGCGTGCTGAACGCCGGCCGCACGCCGCTTGCGCTGCCGGCCGGCGAAGTGCTCACCGCCAGTGCGCCATTGGTCGACGGGGCATTGCCGCCGGATGCCGCGGCGTGGCTCGCGACCGGCTAGACGCCTGCGGCCAGCAGGTTCACCACCGAGGCGACGATGACCGAGCCGAAGACGAACGACAGCAGGCCGTGGCCCAGCGCGGTGGCCCGCATCCGCGTCGATGTCAGGTTGGTGTCGGAGATCGCGAAGCTCATCCCGACGGCGAAGCCGACATAGAAGAAGTCCTTGAAGCAAGGCTGATCCTCGCCGCCTGGCGGGCTGTTGAAGTCGATCCCTCCGGGCTGCCTGGGATCGAAATAGTGCTTGGCGTAGATGATCGCGTACAGCGTGTGAATCGTCAGCCAGGACAGCACGACGCTGCCGACCGCCATCAAGCCCGCACCGGAATCGTGGCGGACTCCCCCGGCGGCGTCCTGGCTGCGGCCCAGCAGCACCCACACCCCGACCAGGCTGGCCGCCGCGCCGCCGAGCACCAGGGCGGTGACCACCCACGGCAACGGCTGCTCCTGACTGGCATGCCTGCGGGTCTCGGTGAAGTCGAACCGCCACAGCGCCAACCACGTCCAGGCGGTGAAGATCAGCGCCAGCGCCGTCCACCCGCCCAGCAACGACAGAGTCCCATTGCGGCTCCACAGCACCGCTGTGACCACCGCGCCGGCGGCCGCCCCGACCGTCACCCGCGCGGCCGGTCGTTTCCAGAACGGCAGCGTGCCGTGCACGTCGTCAGCCACGGCCGGATACTAACGCAGCACCAGCACGGGATCGCCGCGTCGGCGATACACCGATCCGAATCGGGCGTCGATCCGCAGCCAGGTGGGCGACAGCCGCACCCGCACGATCTCGTCCTCGCCGGGTGGGTCGGGCATGAAACCCATTGCGGTCAGCGCGAAGACGCACCGCATCGGCACACCGACGGACGTGTCCCGTGAACTCACCTGCAGCACATCCTGGTCCAGCAGCGAGGCCGGCGGCCCGTGCGCGCTGCCGTGTTCCCTGGCCAGGCCGACGCCGCGCTGGGCCAGGTCGGTGAGCACCGCAGCCGGGACGTCGTCGAGGTGAGTGAAGCCGGTGTCCGGCGGGAGCGCGCCACGCCAGGCGGAGTCCATCGGATAGCCGGGATCCACCCGGCCCGATGCGTCGGCGCTACGTAGCCCGCGGGCCAACTCGTCTGCCCCACAGGACAAGTCGCCGGGAGTCAACTGACCGGTGACCGCCCGCACCGCCAGAACGTCCAGGCCGGTGGCCACCCAGGCCGTCACCAGTCCGTCGGACCGGGCCCGCAGCCGCACCACCGCGGCCTCGTCCAGGCGCAGCGCATGGTCGACGAACACGGCCAGGTCGCTGCGCACGATCGCGTCGGGGATGACGAGCGAACGCGTCATCGTTGCCAGCGCTGCAGGTACTCCCGGTGCTTGGGCGAAAGCCGCACCAGCCGTTGCTCTTCGATGTGCACGGCGGCCAGCTGCGTCTCGGCGATCACCGACGGCCGCGACTCCGGATCGGCGAGCACCGAGCGCACCTCGTAGCCGAGGGTGAAGTCGACCGCGCGCAGGCGTTTGGTCCACATTGTCACCTGCAGTGGTGAATCGGCCAGCCGCAGCTGGCCTTTGTAGAGCACCTGCACTTCGTGAATCAGCAATCCGATGGTGGCGATGTCGTCGGCGAAGGGTTCGGCCAGGAAGTCCACCCGTGCCTCTTCCAGGATCGTCACCATGGTCGCGTGGTTGATGTGCTGGTACATGTCGATATCCGACCAGCGCACCTGCACGCCGGTGGTGAATCCGTTAGCCACTTGATCCTGTTCCACTCGTTCGGGTCATACTGCGGATCTGGCGCGCAGCCACCGACAGCGTGGCCAGATCACGTTCGTCGTCGGCGTAGATCTCGGCCAGCGTGCGGCGTGCCCGCTCGACCCGCGATCCGTTGGTGTGCTCCCACTCGGCGATCTTCTGCTCCCCCGTCTCGTCGGGCTCGCCGACCGCCAGCACGTCGAAACACAATGCCCGCAGCGAACCGTAGATGTCGTCACGAATCGCCAGGCGCGCCAACGAGTGCCAGCGGTCGTCGCGCGGGAGGCCACTCACCGCGGTCAGCAATCCGTCGGTGCTCAAGTGGTCCATCAGGGCGAAGTAGGTGTCGGCGACCTCGGCCGGATCACGGTCGACGATGTCGGCGATGTCGATCACGTCAAGCAGGCTGTACTGGTAGAGACCGGTGGCCACCGTGTACGCCAGATCCGCAGGCGCGCCGTGTGCTTCGAACTCGCCGGCCTCCTTGGCCACGATCGCCTTGTCGTCGCCGCGCAGCCATTCCGGCATCCGCGGCGTCAACTCCGCCACCGTCGCGGCGAACCGGTTGATCTCGGCGCCGACCGCCAGCGGCTGCGGGCGGTAATTCAGCAGCCAGCGGGCCGCCCGGTCGAGCAGGCGCCGCAGGTCCAGCGTCATCCGGTCGGAGACGTTGACCGGCAAGCCCGCACGCGAGGCCTCCAGGATGCGCTGCCACACTCCGGTGATCCCGAAGATCGCATCGGTGGCCACGAACGTGCGGACCGAATCCGCGTAGCCAACGCCGGTATCCTCGGTGACGCGGTAGGCGAACGAGATTCCGCCGGTGTCGACGACATTGTTGACCAGCATCGTGGTGGTGATCTCACGGCGCAGCTGGTGGCCCCGGATCTCGGTCGCGAAATGGTCGCGCAGCTGGCTCGGTAAGTAGCGCGGCAGCCGGGCGGCGAACACCTCTTGATCCGGCAGCTCGCTGGCCAGCACGTCCTCCTTGAGGGACAGCTTCACGTGCGCCATCAACGTCGCCAATTCCGGTGAGGTCAGCCCGATTCCGACCTCCTGGCGCCTGCGGATCTCCTTGGTGGACGGCAGGGCCTCGAGCTCGCGGTTGAGCCCGCGGCGCTCCTCGAGCTCGACGATCTGACGGGCGTGCACGTTGAGCATCGACGCGGCGTTGGCCCGGCTGGTGCCCATCAGGTCGTTCTGTTCGATGTTGTCGGTCAACACCAACCGCGACACCTCATCGGTCATCGACGCCAACAACTCGGTGCGCTCGTCGGCGCTCACCTTGCCGGCGGTCACCAACGAGTCCACCAGGATCTTGATGTTGACCTCGTGATCGGAGCAGTCCACCCCGGCGGAGTTGTCCATGGCGTCGGTGTTGATCCGGCCGCCGCACAGGTCGAACTCGACGCGGCCCAGCGAGGTAACGCCGAGGTTGCCGCCCTCACCGATCACCTTGGCGCGCACCTGATTTCCGTTGACCCGAATGGTGTCGTTGGCGCGGTCGCCCACCTCGGCATCCGATTCCGACTCGGCCTTGATGTAGGTGCCGATACCGCCGTTGAACCACAGGTCCACCGGGGCTTGCATGATCGCCTTCATCAGCGCGGGCGGAGTGATCTCATCGGCGTCGCCCTGCAAGCCGAGTGCCGTGCGCATCTGCGGGCTGACCGGGATCGCCTTCTGCTGACGGCTGAACACGCCGCCGCCCTCGCTGATCAGCGCCGGGTCGTAGTCCTCCCAGCTGGACCGGGGCAGCTCGAACAGCCTGCGCCGCTCCTCCCAGGACCCCTGCGCGTCCGGGTTGGGGTCGATGAAGATGTGCCGGTGGTCGAAGGCCGCGATCAGCCGGATGTGGTGGGACAGCAGCATTCCGTTGCCGAAGACGTCACCGCTCATATCGCCGACGCCGACGACGGTGAAGTCCTCGCTCTGGGTGTCGACGCCCATCTCCCGGAAGTGCCGTTTCACGGACTCCCAGGCGCCCCTGGCGGTGATGCCCATGGCCTTGTGGTCGTATCCCACGGAGCCGCCGGAGGCGAACGCATCGCCGAGCCAGAAGCCGTAGGAGTTGGCGACGTCGTTGGCGATGTCGGAGAACGTGGCGGTGCCCTTGTCGGCGGCGACGACGAGATAGGCGTCATCACCGTCGCGGCGGACCACACGGGGCGGGGTGACGACCCGGCCGGTGGCCCGGTCGACGTTGTCGGTGACGTCGAGCAGGCCGGCGATGAACAACCGATAGCAGGCAATTCCCTCATGGCGGAACGCATCCCGGTCGGCGGCGGCATCACCGAGCGGTGCGGGCGGCCGCTTGACGACGAATCCACCCTTGGCCCCTACCGGCACGATCACCGCGTTCTTGACCGCCTGCGCCTTGACCAGGCCGAGGATTTCGGTACGGAAGTCCTCTCGGCGATCCGACCACCGCAGCCCACCGCGGGCCACGAAACCGAACCGCAGGTGCACGCCCTCGACGCGCGGCGAATAGACAAAGATCTCGAATTTCGGCCTGGGCAGCGGCAGTTCGTCGATCAACTGGGGATTGAGCTTGAGTGACAGAACGTTCTGGGCGTGTGCGGAGTCTTCGCTGGTGACGAAGTAGTTGGTGCGCAGGGTGGCCTGGATCATCGTCGCGAAGGCCCGCAGCACCCGGTCGGTGTCGAGGCTGACCAGCGCGTCGATGTCGGCGGCGACCGCGTCGGCCGCGGCCGGCGCGTCCAGACCATTGTCCGCGGAGTCCGGGTCGAACATCGCCTCGAACAGCGCGACCAGCGAGCGCGCGGTGCCCGGATTGCCGTTGAGCACCGACTCGATGTGTGACTGGCTGTAGGGAAAACCGGCCTGCCGCAGATACTTTGCGTAGGCGCGCAGCACCGCGACCTGCTGCCAGGTCAGTCCGGCCCGCAGCACCAGTTCGTTGAACCGGTCGATTTCGGC
>JAEZIA010000145.1 GCA_023416315.1 Actinomycetes bacterium | reverse complement strand
GGCAGCGCCAATCAGGTTGGCGGCGAACAGCTTTGAAATACGTGGCATGGTTATCCCAATCCCTCGAGTGCAGGTCTGAACCCGAAGGTAGTCCGTTACTAGAGTTACTCAAGTGACACGTGTGGTGTTTATTCAACCGTTACGGCAGTGATGGCCGATGGTGATGCGCGGTGAGACCGACGTGGGCGCGGTTTCCGGTGTACAGCCCCGGAAAGCGCGCCGAAGATGCCGCGCTGGCTAGAGTCGCACGGTGGACACGAAGGCCTGGGTGGCTCGGCCGGCCTGGCTGGCTCCGGTGCTGTTGCTCGCCAGCGTGGCCGCCCGACTGGGCTGGACCTACCTCGTGCCCAACGGGGCCAACTTCGTCGATCTGCACGTCTACCTCGGCGGCGCGGCGGCGCTCGACCATCCCGGCACGCTGTACTCCTACGTCTACGCCGACCAGACGCCCGACTTCCCGCTGCCGTTCACCTACCCGCCGTTCGCCGCGCTGGTGTTCTATCCGCTGCACTGGCTGCCGTTCGGGCTGGTTGCCTTCTGCTGGCAGCTCGGCATCGTCGCCGCGCTGTACGGCGTGGTCCGGGTCAGTCAGCGACTGCTCGGCATCGCCGCCGCAGGCCGTCCCACCGCGATGCTGTGGACGGCGGTCGCGATCTGGATCGAGCCGCTGCGCAGCAACTTCGACTATGGCCAGATCAACGTGATCCTGGTGCTGGCCGTGTTGTGGGCCGCCTACAGCAGCCGGTGGTGGCTGTCCGGGCTGCTGGTGGGGCTGGCCGCCGGGATCAAGCTGACCCCGGCGGTCACCGGCCTGTACTTCCTCGGCATGCGCCGCTGGGGCGCGGCGGTGTTCTCGGCGGTGGTCTTCGGTGGCACGGTCGGGCTGTCGATCGCCGTGATCGGTCAGCAGGCCCGGTTCTACTTCACCGATCTACTCGGCGACGCCCGGCGCGTCGGCCCGATCGGGACATCGTTCAACCAGTCCTGGCGTGGGGCGATCTCGCGCCTCCTCGGCCACGACGCCGGCTACGGACCGGTGGTGCTGGCCGGCATTGCGGTCACCGCGGTGCTGGCGGTGCTGGCCTGGCGGGCGCTGGACGGCGACCGGCTCGGCTCGCTGCTGGTGGTGGAGCTGTTCGGGCTGCTGATCTCACCGATTTCCTGGACGCATCACTGGGTGTGGTTGGTGCCGCTGATGATCTGGCTCCTGCACGGGCCGTGGCGGAATCGCCCCGGTGCGCGCTGGCTCGGCTGGGGCTGGCTGGCGCTGACGGTGATCGGCGTGCCGTGGCTGCTCAGCTTCGCCCAGCCGACGATCTGGCAGATCGGCCGGCCCTGGTATCTGGCCTGGGCGGGTTTGATCTACATCGTGGCGACGGTGGCGACGCTGGCCTGGATCGCGGCTAGACCTCGCCGAGCAACTCGTTGATATCGGCGGCCATCTGCACGTCCTTATCGGTGATCCCGCCCTCGGAATGCGTGACGAGCGCAAAAGTGACTGTGCGCCAGCGAATATCGATGTCTGGATGATGATCTTTGCGCTCGGCGTGCTCGCCGACGCGACGCACACCGTCGATTCCCGCGAGGAACGACGGGAACTTCACCGAGCGGCGCAGTACGCCGTCGGCGTGCTCCCACCCGTCGAGCTTCGCAACAGCGGCGGCCACTTCGTCATCAGTCAACACGGGCATGCTGCAAGTCTTCTCCGGTGGGCCCGCCCGCGGAAGACCAATCACGACATAAGCTCACTCGGGTGTCCCAGATCGTGGTCGCCGGAGCGTTGATCTCCGGCGCAGCGCTCCTGGTCGCACAGCGGCAGCGCCCACCCGAACTCGCGGGCCTGTGGGAGTTGCCCGGCGGCAAGGTTGCGGCAGGCGAGACCGAGGCCGACGCCCTGACCCGCGAACTGCGTGAAGAACTCGGGGTCGACGTCGTCGTCGGCGATCGGCTCGGCGCCGACGTGCCGATCGGCGGGTCGCTGACCCTGCGGGCCTATCTCGTCACCCAGACCGGCGGTGCCCTGCATCCGCACGATCACCGCGCGCTGCGGTGGGTCGGCGTCGACGAGCTGGCGGCGCTGGACTGGGTGGCCGCCGATCGGGTGTGGCTGCCGGAGCTCGCGAAACGCCTTGGGGCGTGAGCTCGTCGCCCTATGATCTGGGGCGTGCTCACGGACGTCGTCGCCGACATCGATTTCATTGACGGCCGGTTCTACGCCGGCGCCGGTGCGCGCGAGGCCTACCGCTGGATGCGCGCGCACCAACCGGTCTTTCGCGACCGCAACGGCCTGGCCGCCGCTGCCACCTACCGTGCGGTGATCGACGCCGAGCGGGCGCCCGAGCTGTTCTCCAATGCCGGCGGCATCCGGCCCACCACGCCGCCGCTGCCGCACATGATCGACATGGACGATCCCGCGCACCTGTTGCGGCGCAAGCTGGTCAACGCGGGCTTCACCCGCAAGCGCGTCAAAGATAAGACGAAAGCCATTGAGGGCCTGTGCGATACGTTGATCGACGCGGTCTGTGAGCGCGGCTCGTGTGACTTCGTCCGCGACCTGGCCGCGCCGCTGCCGATGGCCGTCATCGGTGACATGCTCGGTGTCGCACCCGAAGACCGGGACACACTGCTGGCGTGGTCCGACGACATGGTGGTGGCGCTGAGCTCGGTGGCCACCGAGGAGTCGCTCACCGCGGCGGCCAACGCGCTGACCGCCTATAACGACTTCATGGCCGGTTTCGTCGCCGCCCGCCGCCGCGAACCCGCCGACGACCTGGTCAGCATCCTGATCGCGGCGGAGGTCGACGGTGAGCGGCTCACCGACGAACAGATCTTCGCCGAGACGCTGCTGATCCTCATCGGCGGCGACGAGACCACCCGGCACACGCTGTCCGGCGGAACCGCGGAGCTGACCCGGCATCCGGATCAGTGGGAAGCACTGCGCGGTGATCCCGACCTGCTGCCCGGCGCGGTGGAGGAGATGCTGCGCTGGACCTCGCCGATCAAGAACATGTGCCGAACCCTGACCGCCGACACCACCTTTCACGGCACCGAACTGCACGAGGGGGAGAAGATCCTGCTGCTGTTCGAATCGGCGAACTTCGACGAGACGGTGTTCGGCGATCCCGACGTGTTCCGCATCGACCGCAACCCCAACAACCACGTCAGCTTCGGCTTCGGCACGCACTTCTGCCTGGGTAACCAACTGGCCCGCCTCGAGCTGGCGACGATGACCCGCCGGGTGCTGGCGCGGCTGCCCGATCTGCGGCTGGCCGACGGTGCCGAGCTGCCGCTGCGCCCGGCCAACTTCGTCAGCGGGCTGGAGACCATGAACGTCGAATTCACCCCGACTGCACCGATTTCCGGCTGAGCGCCGTGGCCGTGCTCCGGTTCATCTGGCAGCGGGTGCTGGCCTTTGACCGGATCGGGTCCCGAATTCCGCAGCTGATCCAAATCTGGCTGGCGGAACTGCTTTTCGCGCTACCGCTGGCGTTCTTCATCGGTAAGGCCATCGACATCCACGGGGCGTTCGGGGTGCCGGGAACCGGGGAGTCGATGCCCGGCGTCTTCTGGGGCGCACTGCTGGTCGCGGTGGTCGCCGGGTTCTTCTTCGTCCGCTCACTGGTCAGACCCCGGATCGTGCAGGGCTCGTGGGCGCCGGTGGTGCACGCCGACGTCGGTGACGTCACCGTGTATGCCGCCAACAATGCGGCCCGCGTCAACTACGTCTACCTGAGCAGCCACCCGTCGTACGCGCTGCTGCTCGGAATCACCGCACCCATTCCGGCGGTGATGGTCGCAGCGACCATCAACCAGGGCGACAGCACCTTCTACTGGCGTATCACCGGCATCGTCGGCCTGATCATCCTCGCCTGCATGGCGCTGGCGCGGGTGCTGGCTTGGTACGTCGTCAAATTCGGCCGCCGACAGCTCGACGACCAGATGTCCGGCCTGCGGGTGTCGCCGCGCAGGCTCGGCTGGGAGATCGCCTGGAAACCGGTGCTGGCGCTGGTGGCGCTGATGTACGCGATTGTCTGCATCCCGCTGGGCTGGATGTGGCTGGCGCAGCGACTCACGATCGCCCATCTGCCCGAGGTGACCGTCGCGGACGTCGACCACGCCGGTGAGTACCGCCGGGTGCAGGGCAGGCCGGCCTCCGAGCCGGTGTACTGGGCGCCGCGCGGAACCGGCCGCGGCGGCAACAACTATGCGGGTGCCGGGATCCTCGTCGACCTAAATTCCGGCGGGCAGGCGCTACTGCTGGCCGAGTCGCTGTCGGTGGCCGACTTCCGGGGCGTCCTCGCCGATTCCGGAAGCGGCGAACTGCGTGCCACGGGCAAGGTGATCGACGCGATCACCGCCGACCAGCGCACGTACTACGGCTTCGACCCCGACGCGTTCGGCGCGGCGCCGCCGGGCGGGCGCGTCATGCTGCTGCTGTCCTACCCCTAGTACTTCAGCGGGTCGCCCGCCACGCGCACGTCGGCGAACTGGCGCGGGTGATGAACGGCGTGCACCGGATGCATGAGAACCGGGTGCCGGCAGTGCGCACAATCCTCCGGTTGCAGGCGACCCGAGGAGACGGTCAGGTGCCGGCATCCCGCACAGCGCACGATGTAGGCGCCGCCGATCCAGTTCAGCAGCCCGAGGTAGATGCCCGCGGTGGCCGCCAGCCCCAGCAGGGCGATGATCGCTACCGTGAGAACTTCATAAACCGTCATGTCAGACCTCCTTTTGACGGTGTTATTTCAGGCTAGACCCGCCGGGTTTGTGTCTGGGGTGGATCGGCTGTGGGAAGGCCGAGTGTGGGGACTCTGGCGACACTTTCGCGACAGTGCTGGCTCTTCGCCATCGGCTCGGCCTTCTTCGCCGCGGCTACCGCGCCCGGGTTCTCGGCCGTCGCCGGTGCGGGCGCCACGAACTGGCTGTGCTTCATCGGCTCGTGGTTCTTCACCACGGCAGCCGCGATACAGCTGGTGCGCTCCGGGCAGCCGTGGAAGCTCGAATGGCTCTCGGCGGCAATCCAATTCATCGGCACGGTGCTGTTCAACGTCAGTACCGGTGCCGCGGTGTGGGCGCATGCGACCGGGGTGCGCCGCCACTATGTGTGGACACCGGACGCGCTGGGGTCGATTGCGTTTCTGGTGAGCGCAACCCTGGGTGTAGCCGCCGTAACGATCGCGGCGGGTCTGATCGCGTTCGGCTCGCGGGAGTGGCAGGCCGGGTGGATCAACATGATCGGTTCGATCGCGTTCGGCGTCTCCGCGGTGGGGGCCTTCGTGCGGCGAACCGGGGTCACCGAGGATGCCCTGGTGGCCAACCTCGGCACCTTCGTGGGGGCGCTGTGCTTCCTGGCTGCGGCGCTGCTGGTGCTTCCTCGTTTTCGCAAAAGGGCACCCTCGCTGCGAGAATCAGGTACGTGAATAACCAGGACTTCCGCAATGTCGCCATTGTGGCGCACGTCGACCATGGCAAGACGACGCTGGTGGACGCCATGTTGCGGCAGTCCGGTGCGCTGACGCATCGCGGTGACGACGCGATCGAACGCCTGATGGATTCCGGTGACCTGGAGAAGGAAAAGGGCATCACGATCCTGGCGAAAAACACCGCCGTGCACCGCAAACACCCGGATGGGTCGACGACTGTGATCAACGTCATCGACACCCCGGGCCACGCCGACTTCGGTGGCGAGGTGGAACGCGGCCTGTCGATGGTCGACGGCGTGCTGCTGCTGGTCGACGCCTCCGAAGGCCCGCTGCCGCAGACCCGTTTCGTGCTGCGCAAGGCGCTGGCTGCACACCTGCCGGTGATCCTGGTGGTCAACAAGACCGACCGGCCGGACGCCCGGATCGCCGAGGTCGTCGAGGAAAGCCACGATCTGCTGCTCGACGTTGCGTCCGACCTCGACGAGGAGGCGCAGGCGGCCGCCGAGAGCGCGCTGGACCTGCCGACGCTGTACGCCTCGGGGCGCGCGGGCATCGCCAGCACTACCCAGCCAGCCAACGGGGAGAACCCCGACGGGGAGAACCTCGACCCGCTGTTCGACGTCTTGCTCGAGCACATCCCGCCGCCGCAGGGCGACCCTGAGGCGCCGCTGCAGGCGTTGGTGACGAACCTCGACGCGTCGGCGTTTCTGGGCCGCCTCGCGCTGATCCGCATCTACAAGGGCAAGCTCAAGAAGGGCCAGCAGGTCGCCTGGATGCGCGAGGTCGACGGCCACCCGGTCATCACGAACGCGAAGATCACCGAGTTGCTCGTCACCGTCGGCGTCGAGCGCACCCCGACCGATGAGGCCGTCGCCGGTGACATCGTCGCGGTCGCCGGGATCCCCGACATCATGATCGGCGACACCCTCGCCGACCCCGATCACGCGCACGCCCTGCCGCGGATCACCGTCGACGAGCCGGCCATCTCGGTCACCATCGGCACCAACACCTCGCCGCTGGCGGGCAAGGTCTCCGGGCACAAACTGACCGCGCGAATGGTGAAGAGCCGCTTGGATTCCGAGCTCATCGGCAATGTGTCGATCAAGGTCGTCGACATCGGTCGCCCGGACGCCTGGGAGGTCCAGGGCCGCGGCGAGCTCGCGCTGGCGGTGCTGGTCGAGCAGATGCGCCGGGAAGGCTTCGAGCTGACCGTCGGCAAGCCGCAGGTGGTCACCCGCACCATCGACGGCAAGCTGCACGAGCCGTTCGAGGCGATGACGATCGACTGCCCCGAAGAGTTCGTCGGCGCCATCACCCAGCTGATGGCCGCGCGCAAGGGCCGCATGGAGGAGATGACCAACCACGCCGCCGGATGGGTGCGGATGGACTTCATCGTGCCCAGCCGCGGCCTGATCGGATTCCGCACCGACTTCCTGACACTGACCCGCGGCACTGGTATCGCCAACGCGGTGTTCGACGGCTACCGCCCGTGGGCGGGGGAGATCCGGGCCCGGCACACCGGGTCGCTGGTGAGCGACCGCAGCGGCCAGATCACTCCGTTCGCGATGATCCAGCTCGCCGACCGCGGCCAGTTCTTCGTCGAGCCGGGGCAGGAGACCTACGAGGGTCAGGTCGTCGGGATCAATCCGCGCGCTGAGGACCTCGACATCAACATCACCCGCGAGAAGAAGCTCACCAACATGCGCTCATCGACCGCCGACGTCATGGAGACGCTGGCCCGGCCGCTGCAGCTCGACCTCGAGCAGGCGATGGAGTTCTGCGCCGAGGACGAGTGTGTCGAGGTGACGCCGGAGATCGTCCGGGTCCGCAAGGTCGAACTGGACGCCACCAGCCGCGCCAGGGCCAAGTCGCGGGCCAAGGCCAGGGGATAGCCGCGCTGCGCGCACACTCGATGACCGTCGTCGTATCGCTACTCTGATGGGCGTGCCGGACAGACGACGCAGCCTTGCGACCGTGGCTGCGTTGGTGTCGGTGCTGGTCACGGCCGCCTGCACGGTCAGCCCGCCGCCCGCGCCGCAGAGCACCGAGACCACGGATTCGCCCGCTCCGCTGCCGCCGCGCGCCACCCAGATCATCATGGGCATCGACTCGATCGGCGCCGGGTTCAACCCGCACCTGCTCTCCGACCAGTCGCCGGTGAACGCGGCGATCAGCGCGCTGGTGCTGCCCAGCTCGTTCCGCCCGATCCCGGACCCGGCCACCCCGACCGGCTCGCGCTGGGAGATGGACCCGACGCTGCTGGTCTCCGCCGAGGTCACCAACGAGAGCCCGTTCACGGTCACCTACAAGATCCGCCCGGAAGCGTCGTGGACCGACAACGCCCCGATCGCCGCCGACGACTTCTGGTACCTGTGGCGCCAGATGGTCAGCCAGCCCGGGGTGGTCGATCCGGCGGGCTACGACCTGATCACCGGCGTGCAGTCGATCGAGGGTGGCAAGACGGCCGTGGTCACGTTCTCCCAGCCCTACCCGGCCTGGCGGGAGCTGTTCAACGACCTGCTGCCGGCCCACATCGTCAAGGACGTGCCGGGCGGCTTCCCGGCGGGCCTGGCCCGCGCGCTGCCGGTGACCGCGGGCCAGTTCCGGGTGGACAACATCGACCCTCAGCGCGACGAGATCCTGCTCGCCCGCAATGACCGGTTCTGGGGGCCGCCTGCCCACCCGGATCAGATCCTGTTCCGCCGCGCCGGGGCGCCTGCCGCGCTGGCCGATTCGATCCGCAACGGCGATACCCAGGTCGCTCAGGTTCACGGCGGCGCGGCGGCGTTCGCGCAGCTGTCGGCCATCCCGGATGTGCGCACCGCCCGGATCGTCACGCCCCGGGTCATGCAGCTGACGCTGCGCGCGTCCGAGCCCAAGCTGTCCGACCCCGCCGTCCGCAAAGCGATCCTGGGTCTGCTCGACGTCGACCTGCTGGCCGCGGTGGGTGCGGGTAGCGACAACACCGTCACCCTGGCCCAGGCTCAGGTCCGCGCCCCGAGCGATCCCGGCTACGTGCCCACCGCGCCGCCGGCGCTGGGCACGCAGCGGTCGCTGGAACTGCTCGAGCAGGTCGGCTTCCAGATCGACCGCACGCCCACCGAATCGCCGGTGCAGCCGCCGCCGTCGGCGGGTTCGCGCACCCCGAGCCCGCAGCCGGGACCGCCGGAGATCACCCGCGGCCGGGTCAGCAAGGACGGTGAGACGCTGGCCCTGGTGATCGGGGTGGCGGCCAACGACCCGACCTCGGTGGCGGTCGCCAACACCGCGGCCGATCAGCTGCGCAGCGTCGGGATCGCCGCCACCGTGCTGGCCCTCGACCCGCCGGTGCTCTACGGCGACGCGCTGGTGAACAACCGCGTCGACGCCATCGTCGGCTGGCATGCCGCCGGCGGCGACCTGGCCACCCTGCTGGCCTCCCGCTACGGCTGCCCGGCCCTGGAGGCGACCGCAGTCGCGACGGCACCGCCCACCACCCCGACCAGCCCGAGCAGCCCGTCGCCGACCGCGGCACCGAGTCCGTCGCCGAGCGGGACCACCACGACACCGACCGCCCCACCGGCACCCGCCCCGGAGTCCGGCGCGTTGGTGCAGGCGCCGTCGAACCTCACCGGCATCTGCGATCGCAGCATTCAGCCGAATATCGAAGCCGCCCTTGATGGTTCGGCCAAGATCGATGACGTCATCAACCTCGTCGAACCCCGGCTGTGGAACCTGGCGACGGTCCTGCCGATCCTGCAAGACACCACGATCGTCGCGGTCGGCCCGAGCGTGCAGAACGTCAGCCTGAGCGGTGCGGTGCCGGTCGGAATCGTCGGCGACGCCGGCCAATGGGCCAAGGCCCCGCAGTAACCTACCCGGCGGCGGCCTTGTGCGCGCGCTTCGAACCGGCGACACCACTCTTCTTGGCACTGGACGTGCCGGACACCGCCTTCGCCGACGTGTCCTTGGCCGCCCGCTTGGCCGCCCCGGACGGCGGCGGGACGGTCGGGATCGGCCTGGTGGTCGCCCCCGGGCCCGCGGTGAGATCGGCGTAGATCGTCGCGCGGCCTTCGTTGATCTCGTCCACAAGGTCGGTGGTGGCGGTCCGCACCGCGTTCTGGATGGGTGCGCGGCCCGCGGCGAACGCGGCCGCGACATCCCCGGTCTGTGCGAGGGTTCCGGCGAACACCGTCGCCCCCTCGACCGTGCCGGCCAGCACCGTCAGCGGGCCGGTCACCAGTGCCTGGGCCCCGATGTTGACCGCGTAGTCGACGGCGTGCTTGTACGCCGCGAACGCGCGATCCAGGGTGGGCCGCAGTTCGAAGCCGCCGGACGGTACCCGCGGGGCGAGGAACAGGCTGAACGTGTTGGTGATCGGCACCTGGATGGCGAGCAGCGCGACGCCCAGCGCCTGGGCGGGGTCCTGGCCGGACTGCAGCGCCCTGACGAAGGCAACGGGACTGCTGATCAGACCCTGACCGAGGCCGACGAGACCCCACCCGGTGAACGGCGCGTAGGTCGGGTCGGGGGCGGGGGTGTTCGGTCCCAGGCAGTAGGTCGCGCACTGCTGGGTGCTGCCGACCAGAATCGGTGCCGCCGCGAGGAGGTTGCCGAGGGCGTTGATGCCGATCTGGTAGGGGATCGCCCCGAGCGCCGGAACCGTCAGATCGGTGAGCTGGATCTGCGGCAGGTGCACCGATCGGACCGGGGTGTCGTGGCTGGGGATCACCGGGCTCAGCGCGATGGCACCTGCCCCCGCGAGCGCGATGCTGGTCTGGTAGAGCGATCTGACACCGACGGGCATTTCAGGCTCCTTCGCCGAGGGGGACCCACCACCTGACGTTCGCGTCAGCCCGCGGACGACCCGCTGCCCGCGGCGGATTTCGCACCGCGCGCCGTCCCGCCCTTCGCGTGCCCGGCACCCGTCGCGGGCTTGCTGCTGCGCGGCTTCGAGGTGGTGGTGTCGGTCTCCTGGCCGGTCGAGTCGGTCGTCTTGGTGGCCGCGGAGGTGGTGGTCGGCTTGAGGCTGGCGGGCGACGGCACGCTCTCGCGCTTGCGGGCGGGGCCGGCCTTGCCTTCCCGGCCGGCGGGCGCTGTCGTGTCGCCGGAGGACGGTTCGGTGCTGGGCGGCGGGGCCTCGGTGTTCTTACTGGGGGTGGCCGCGCCGACCAGAGCCTTGAGCGCGGCGGGCGGCGGGACCGCCGGTGCACGCCGGCCGTAGAGCACGTCGCGGATGCCGTCGAGAATGATCAGGCCCGGTCCCCAGAACGCGCGCACAGCGTTTTGGATCGTCTTCACCACGCCGGCGAAATCACCGTGGAGCAGGTCCAGGACCGCCGTGAGGACGAACTGCGGCACACGGATGATCACGTCCACCACGGCGAAGGCCGCCTCGACGACCTTCCCGCCGAGGTAGCCGGTGTCGGCCACCAGGCCGTTGATCACCGACACGACCTCGGAGCTGACGACCTCCGAGGCAAAGTTGGCGGGGGCCGCCAGTGCGGCGTTGGTCGACTCGATGAACGACGGGGCGGCGGGCTCGGGCCGGTAGGCGGTTTGCTCGGCGAGGGCGACGGTCAGCGGCGGCGCGGTGCCGGTCTCCGAGCTGACTTCGCGGCTGATGCGATCGGCATCGGCGGCCAGCGCGGCCAGAATTTGCGCGAGTGCAGGACCGATCCCGGCAGCCGCCAACTGTGGCGTGAGGGCGCTGAGCAGGGATTTATCGGACGGGCTGAGCAGGTCGGGACTGGTCGACAGCTGAGTAGTCGAAATCTGCATGTCCCTGGATGGCGGCGCGAGGGGGTTGGCCACGACCACAGTCGCCGCCACGAGTGCCACCCCTGTAGTGAGGAATGGCCCCAGCGCCCGTCGCATGCCGTCTCCCTACTCGTGTTTGCGGCATCGGCTACGCAAACGATACCTGAGAGGAGGCTGATAAGGGTAAAGACTGCGCCTGAGAGTTTTCCCCGCAGCGAGTTGCCAGCGCCCGGAATGGGTATAGAGGTCGGTTGCCAGCTCACGCCCTCGGACGGTGCGCCTCGTACACCAGCCATCGCATCTCGATCGGGCGTTCGTCCCGGGGCACATCGAAGACGTCCTGACCGCTGACCCATTCGGCGTACCAACTGGTCGGCGGCCAGTGTTCCGGCGCCAGATGAGCCTTCTCGTACTCGTAGACCGACTCGTCCGACACCAGGGCCAGCGGAAACCCGACCAGCGCGGCGGCGATCTGCGGCTGGGTGAAGATTGTGGTGTAGCACTGTTGGCCCAGCTGGAGCGCCGCCTCGTCGGGGGTGTAGTCGCGGTGGGCGACGAACGCGTTGAACACCAGCCGACCGCCCGGCGCCAGGCAGTGCGCGGCGAGTTCAAAGACGCCGCGTAGCTGGTCGGTCGACCGGAAGTCCGACACCACCTCCGACAGCAAAATCAGACGGTAATCGCGGCGCAGATCGTCGCGCGTCGCGAAGATGTCGCGCTGCAGCACCCGCACGGTCAGCGACTCACTCTGCGCGGCGGCGCTGATGCTTTCGGCGAACGACGTCGTCATCTCGACCACGTCGACAGGATGGCCGCGGCGGGCCAGCGCCAGCGCATTGCGGCCGGTCCCGCCGCCCAGATCGAGGATCGGACAGGAGCCGGGGTCGGCCTCCTCGGCGGCCAGCGCCCACACCCGCGCGTCGGGTTCGGAACCGAACAGCGGCGGCTCGCGGGTGGCGATCCAGTTCTCGTAGGCCGCGTCGACCGACCACCATCGGCTCTTGACGAGATAGTTGACGACCGTCCCGACCGGAGCGTTATAGGAGATCACGATCTCCGAGCGGGGCGAGGCGGTGAACGCCTCGGTCAGCTGGTCACGCAGAATGCCGCGCAGCTCGTCGAGTTGCTCGGCGCTGAACTCGCTGCCCAGCGTCGCGAACAGGGTGGCGCACATCGAGACGTACTCCTCGAGCATGCCCGGCACCGCCGGCAGGGCGATCTCGCCGGTGGCGACCGAACGCCGGAGCAGCCGGCGCGCCATGGCCCGCTGAATGTCCACCTCGTCCTTCTACCCGATGCGACGGCCGTTGTCAGTGCGCTGCCGCAGCCGGCGGTCGAGCAGACTGGCGGCACCCGCGGCGACGGCGAAAACGATCAACAACCACCACGGCGGCCGGGCCAGCTCCCACACGAACAGCGCGGCCCACACCGGCGCGCCCTGGGTCACGGCCAGCACGCCCGCGGCGCAGGCCAGCGATACCGCGGGCACGCTGACCGTGACCGGCGTCCAGGTGTTCACCGCCACCGCCAGCACCGAGCCCATCGCCGCGCCGGTGGCCAGCGCGGGAGTCAGCATTCCGCCGACCGCACCCGCGCGCAGGAACACCGCGGTCACCAGCGGCTTGAGGAACAGGATGATCGCCGCCGAGGACAGGGTCAGGCCCGAGGCGACGCTGACGGTCAGCACGCTCTTGCCGTTGCCGGGCAGTTCGGGCCACCACTGCGAGAGCACCCCGACCAGCAGCCCGGCGCAGGCGATCGCCGGGATCAGCAGCCACGAATCCCCGACCCGGTGCGCCTTCGCGACCTCCATCAGCCGGGTGAAGCCCCGGCCCGCCGCCAGTGCGAGCGGGGAGACCAACACCGCGACGCCGGTCAACAGGTAGGACAAATCGGGGTCGGGCCAGTGCAGCGGGACGTCGAGGTGGGTGACCGGGGCGGCCACCGCGACCGCGATGGCTGAGGTGATCAGCGCGGTCCCGACCGTGCGCAGGCTCCAGGCGCGCAGCACGATCTGAATCGCGAACAGCGCGCCGCCGATCGGCACGCTGTACACCGCCGCCAACCCCGCGCCCGCCGCACACCCCAGCAGAATCCGGCGATCGCTCGCCGTCAGCGACCACCGCGAGGTGCCCGCATCGCCGAGCGCGGCGGCGAACTGCCGCGGTGCGCCTTCCCGGCCGAGCGAGGCGCCGGACCCGACGAGCAGCACCTGAAGCGCGGCGTCGAGCGACAACGCCAGCCGCGGCAGCGATCCGGGGGCGCCGATGGCGTCGGACACCGACGGCACCCGAGTCCGTCGTCGCAGCAGCCACCACCCCAGGCCGGCCAGCGCCCCGCCGATCGTCGGCCCGAGCGCGCGCCGCGCCGGGCTCGAATCGGTGACGCCGTCGAGCAGCGACCCGAAGGAGTAGTGGAACGTGAGGTGCTCGACGGCATGCAACAGCAGCGTGGTCGCGGCGCCGGCGAGCCCGGCGAGCAGTCCGACCGCGATGACCGCGCAGCTGAACTCCAGGTCCCGCCGGTTCACGAGCCGAATGTAGGCCACCCGCGGCGGTAGTGTGGCCGTCGTGCCAACGCAGGAGACCC
>JAEZIA010000060.1 GCA_023416315.1 Actinomycetes bacterium | reverse complement strand
GCGGTGAAGTGGGGGGTTCCACCAACCACACGGGGCGAAGGGCATCGGAGTGAGCAGCTGTCTCGAACTCCCGGATTCCGGTACCAGCGACGCAGCGACCATCCCTGTCCCGATCATCAGCGGTGGAAGCGCATCGACCACCCCTCGCCGTCACCGGCGCTCCTGGCCTACCCCGCGCCACCTGCGCCGCGTCGCACTGCTGATCCTCTTCATCCTCATTCCCTTCGGCGGCACATTCTTCGAAATCGCTCGCTCGATTGTCGGCGGCTCACCCTTGGCCTACCTCGCGGTACTGCCGGTGCTCCTTGCGGTCATCACGTTCGGGTGCTCGGCACCCCCGCGTGGAGTGGGCGACGCCGAAGCAGACTGGATTCTTGCGGGATTCGTGGGTGGCCTCACTTTGCTGCTGCGCTACCTGATGGAGCATCGCTTCCCGACGCTGTCGGGCCTGTGGCATGTGACGATGATCGGTGCTGTCGTCTGGGCCGCGATCGCGGCCACGATCCTCTTCGGCGTTCGACAGGTCGCCGCCAAATGGCCGGTCTGGGTCTTCGCGTTGGGCACCGTCACCCCGGTGCCCTACCTGATGATCACGGCCTGGCTCGGCGGGTCCGCCACGGCGTCTTCAACGGCGGCCGCGATGATCGGTACCGTCGCGGTGTTTCTCGCCGGTCGTCGACACGTGATGTCCTGGCGACTGGCTGCCACCGCGGTGTGCGCAGCACTCGGTGTCGGTGGCGCGGTCGCATTCGCCGGCTTGCCGCTGCTGGTCTCGGTTGTCATATCCGCTGGGGTCGTGCCGCTCATCGTGTTCGTCGCACTGACCCTGTTCGGGAAAAGGCGTTGGCTGCAACCGCATACCGAAGCCGCCCAGGCCCCACGCCGCTCGGTCGTGTCGATCACGGCGCTCGCCGCCGGAGCCGCTGCGCTGTTGGTACTCAATGGTCTGCACCCGACCGATCCCCCGCATCCCGCGCGGGTACCAGCCAACTGGCAAGCGATGTCCGGACTGGTTCAGACCGCGGAATACGACTTCATTCATCGCTACCTCGGCGATGACGCCAGCTTCGTCCGGTATGCGGTTCCCGCGCGAGAAGGCTCCCCGCAGGCCAGGGTCGACGTGATCACCGATGACAACCTCGAAGCGTTGCGCACCTTCCGTGACGTGATCTGGTATCCGGCGGACGGCATCCCCAACTACTTCCCGGTGGGTCTGGACAACAGTGTCGTTTCAGACGCTCGTGCCGCCGCCAGTGACGCGTCGTCGACCATCGATGCAACGGTCCGCCACTGGTACGCGGTCACGTGGCACTGGCAAGCCGGCGGCAAGTATCAACAAGTCCTCGTCATCCTCAACCAGGACCCCATGTCCGACGCGGAGCCACCCGCACCGGCCGAACTCACGTTGCACGACACACTCGCCGCTCCCGCCCTGTGGCTCACCCGGCAACAAGCCAATCCTTCCGTCGACGTCGACCCACTGGTCACCATTCGAGCCCAGCAGATCATTTCCGAATTCACGAGCACCGGGGTGCCCCAAGGTGTCTGATGTCGCAACCACCACCGTCCTCGCCCCCCACCTGTCCGCGCGCACCGCGCTCGGCACCCGAACGCTGCTTGCCCTTGCGCTCCTCGCCGGCGGTACCGTCGCTCTGATCGTCGCCTTTCCTCATATCGCCATACCGTTCCTCACGTTGATCGCCGCGGCTCTTTACCTGGTATCGACGATCGATCGCAATCTTCTGATGCTCAAGGGAATTCGATCCTCCGCCATGGTGTCGGTCAGCGATGCGGATGCGCTCGCGGTGCCCGACGCGGACCTGCCCGTGTACACGGTTCTGCTGCCCGTGTACCAGGAGCCGGAGATCGTGCAGAACTTGCTCGACGGGGTGGGCAACCTGAACTACCCCCACGACAAGCTCGAAGTACTGCTCCTCGTCGAGGACGACGATATCGCCACCCAGGCGGCTCTACATCTGTTGCCGATCAAAGGAATTCGGGTCGTCCTCGTTCCCCACAGCCTGCCGAAGACAAAACCGAAGGCCTGCAACTACGGAATGTCGCGGCCCGGGTTGCGCGGCGAAATGGTGACGATTTACGACGCCGAGGACATTCCCGACCCGTTGCAGTTGCGCCGGGCTGTCGTGGCGTTCCGCCGGCTTCCCGACGACGTGGGGTGCCTCCAAGCGCGGCTGGGCTATTTCAACGAATCGCAGAACCTGCTCACTCGATGGTTCTCGATGGAGTACGACCAGTGGTTCGGCGCCGTGCTTCCAGCGGTTGAACAAGCCCGGTGCGTGGTACCGCTGGGCGGCACCTCCAACCACATGCTGACGCGGGTGTGGCACGAAATCGGCGGCTGGGACGAACACAACGTCACCGAAGACGCCGACCTTGGGGTCCGCCTCGCCCGAAATGGTTACCGCACAGTGATTCTGGACTCGATCACCCTTGAGGAAGCCAACGCCGATCTGATCAACTGGATCCGGCAGCGGTCCCGCTGGTACAAGGGCTACCTGCAAACCATGATCGTGCATCTGCGTCGACCGGGTCAGCTGCGCAAGGAGATCGGCCTGCTACCCGCGCTTCGGCTGGTCAACATGACGGGCGCCATCCCGTTGGCCAACGCCGCCAACCTCCTGCTGTGGTCCACGATGGCGATCTGGCTGGTCGGCCGTCCGCATGCCATCAGTCTGATGTTCCCCCCGGTGACCTATTACCTGTGCCTGGTGTTGTTCTTGTTGGCAGCACCGATGTCCTTGTTCGTCGGGGTGGTTGCCGTTGTCGCACTGGGCAAGCCGCAACTGTGGTGGGCTGCACTGCTCGCGCCCGGGTATTGGGTGTTGCAGTCGATAGCCGCGTTCAAGGCCGTCTATCAGCTGTTCTTCCGGCCGTTCTATTGGGAGAAAACCGTGCATGGATTGACTGGACCGACCGCGACGCACCACTCGGTGGCCGCGTCATGAGGGTGCTGTCCCGTGCTTCGGCGATCGTGCTCGCCTGTCTGGTGGCCGGTAGCGTTGCCCTGAGCGGATCGGCGCCACTCGCTGGTGCCGAGCCCGAACCCGAAGAGCCAGGCGTGGTCCCGGGCACCGAGGAGATCATCGCGCCGGAACCCAATGCGACACCGCCCATCTCCTGGCCACAGCTCGGAAGGTCGGACCGTATCGACATCTTGGGCAGCAATCAGGCGGTGGACACCGACGTGCCCGTACCACAAGGCGTCGCACCGGGTCTGCTCACCGGTGTGATCGGATCGGTGGTCAACGTCGCCGACGGGCGGGTCGACGTGGTCGACGCTCGGGGCACGATCCTGGGCGTCATCGCGCTCCCGCCGGAACTCGGCCCGATACCGTTCGCCGTCGACATCTCCCAAGCCCAGGTGACGGAGGGCTCCGCAAGGCTGAGTTTCATTCTGCGCGACGCGAATCCACCGGGTAACAGCTGCACCCAACTTCCGCAGCTGACGATGAGCCAGCTCGCGGTCACCTTCCTGGGGCAGGCGCCGTTTCCGGTTCTGGTCTCCGACTTCCAGCCCGGCTACACCGATCAGATCGTCATACGCACCGGCGCCAACCCGTCGCGAGCCCAGCAGCAGGCCGCACTTGATCTGGTGGCCAAGCTGACCCAGCACTACCGCCCGATGCCGGTACGCATCGACGTCGACACATCGCCGGATCCACTGCTCCCGGGGTCGCCCACTCGACGGGTGATCGAGCTGCGTGAGATCGCACCGGCAGGTCTGACTGTGGAGAACCCCAACTCGCCCGAGGCCATCCTGGTGATCGCCGGTAAGGGTGACGATCTCGTCCGGCAGGTGGAGATATTCGCCGACAAGCGGATCAAACTGGCGCAGACCGACTCGGCGGCCGTGACGAAGGTCAAGTCGGACACCCCGAAGAGCACCAACATCAAGACATTCGCGCAATTGAACATGACCGGACAGACGTCGGTCACCGGCACCTCGACGCTCTACGTGGGCTTCGACGTCAGCCAGTTCGCGGTCGGTTCGATCCAGGAAGCCACACTTCACCTGATGGCGCACTACACACCGGTTCTGGGTGGGCAGGCCTCGATGGTGGTTCGGTCGGGCAGCACCGTGCTGGCGTCGAAACGGCTCGACGAGTCCGGTGCCGTGGACATCAACGGCACCATCCCCGCCGAGTCGGTTCAGTCGAACGTCGGCATAGCCATCGACTTGCACTACGCCGCAAGCCAGGAATGCGCACCACTGAGCAACCGGATTCAATTCACCCTCGATCCGTCGTCGACGGTCGCCGTCACCCCCGGTACGCACAACCGGGGCGGCTTTCCGGTGTTGCCGATGGCATTCACACCCGATTTCGACGTGGTGGTCGACAAGGCGGACCACCTCCGGTTCGCCGCCCAGGCAATCAATCTGATGGCCCAACAGACAGCGGTAACCCTGCTACCCAAGCTCTCCGCGCTGCCGGCGGCCGCGACCTCGGGCCGCGGACTGTTGGTGGTGGGCCGCGGCGAGGACCTCGCGCGCGCTGGGTTGAAGCCGACGGTGTTGGCCCAGCAGAGCAACACCGTGAGCTTCCGGGGTGCACCGGACACGGACGTGAACTTCAACGGACCCGTCGGCGTCCTTCAGGTTTTCTCGCAGAACGACCGGACGGTCCTGGCCATCAACGGGACTGACGATTGGGCGTTGGTCGATCGCAACTTCGATTACATCCGATCGCTGGACTCACGCTGGGCCGCACTGCAGGGCGACGTCGTGGCCACCGGCGCCGCCTCACAGACCGTCAATCTGACTCTGCGCGAGGGTGGCCCGTTGATCAACGAGTATCCGGGCGACGGGTGGAAGTGGTGGTCGTTACTGACCATCGGCACGGCCGGGGCAGCCGTTGTCGCGGCAGGCAGCCTGCTCATCTGGCAGCTGCTGCGACGCCGACGGCGGCAACCGCAGTCGCCGTTTGGAGGCGTAATCGAAGAGTGATGCGGTGACCACGCTTGTCGCGCGCCAGACGGTTGCCTCGCCGGGCGGCGAGGCACCCACGGCGACGGGGCCATCGGTACCCCGTCGTTGGCGTGGCATCGGCATCTTCGTGGTCCTCAGCGCGCTGTACTTCACCGTGGGCTACGTGCTGGCCGTGCGGTACAACATGTTCGACCCCGACTCCACCAGTAGGGTCGCGAACGCCGGCTATGTCCTGAACAGCCGCGACCCGCACCTGTCGGCCATCGGCTTCGTCTGGAATCCACTACCGAGCCTGGTGGAGATTCCTATCCTGCGGTTCGCCCAGTGGTGGCCCGAATTGCGCACGCACGGCATCGCTGGCGTGGTTCAGAGCGCCCTGTTCATGGCCGGCGCCGCGGTCATGGTCCGCCGGATCGCGCTCGACCGGGGCGTGGGTTCCGGGTGGCGCCGAATCGCCGTCCTGTGCTTTGCACTGCACCCCATGATCATCGTCTACGGCGCTTCCGGAATGAGCGAAGCCGCCGAGACCTTTTGCGTGCTCTGGTGTACGCGTCATCTGTTGCGCTGGGTAGAGGAACGATACGTCGGGGATCTTGCCGTCGCCGGGCTGGCGCTGGGAGTGGGTTACCTGGCCCGTTATGAGGTCGTGCCCGCGGCGTTGGGGGTGGCCGGTTTCGTCGCCGTGTTGGTCTTCACCACCGCCGTTGCGTCGAAGCGGATGACCACCACCGCAGCGCATCTCGCGATCGTGTTGTTCCCGATTGTGACTGCGGCACTGGTGTGGGCGCTGGCGGGATGGGTGGTCAACCAAGAACTGTTCGCCACTCTGACATCGCGCTACGGCAACGAGAGCCAGGTGGCCGGGGCGGTGGCACGCGGCGGCAGCCTGAGCCAGGCGGCGTCATCGGATTGGGTGGTGATCTCGGCTCGGCTGTTCGGGATGCAGCCGTTCGTGGGAATCGCCGCCGCCGGCGCCGTGCTGTGCGCGGCGCTCAGTCGTCGGCTGACCCCACTGGTACCGCTGGTGACCTTCGGCCCCGTTCTGGCGTTCGCCGCCTGGGGCCAATTCACCTCCACCACTTTCGGCTGGTTCCGCTTCTATCTCCTGGCGGTTCCCGCCGTGGTGTGCATTGCGCTGTCGTGGTGGACACCCACGCCCACGCCGCGTAGACCATGGCAGGCCGGAACCCTGGCCGCACGGTCGGGGGCGACCCTGCTCGCGCTGTCGCTCGTCATCGGGTTCCCGGTCACCGCGCGCGCCTCGCTCGACGAGCGCATCGGAAACCAGCAGTTGCAGTACGGATTCAACTCGTTGCTGTACCCGGACCGATACCTCGCCCAGGAGCAGTGGTACCGACGGTTGATGGTCAACGACCGGATCCTCGCCGACCACCTCGACCGCATGCAGCTTCCAGACGGTTCGGTGTTGATGGACACCTTCAACACATGGGGTGTGTGGCTCAGTTCCGATCGCCCCAAACAATTCATCGTGACGAGTGACTACGACTTCAAGACCGCGCTCAACAGACCGTGGCAGCACGGAGTGAAGTACGCCCTGATCAGCAATCCCGAGCTCACCGATGCGGACGCACTGAACGTCCGGTACCCCTCGATGTGGTACGACGGAGCCGGAATCGGCGAACTGGTACTCACCATCTACGGCGCCACCGGCGACGAGCGGTTCCGGCTCTACGAAATCACCGAGCCGGCGAACGCGACCAAGAAGCCACCGCCCTAGCCCAGCTTGCGCAGCCGCGGCTCCAAGTCCTTCTCGAAGAGCTCCAGGAACCGGCGCTGATCGTGACCAGGGGCGTGGAACACCAAGTGGTTCAAGCCCCAATCGACGTAGTCCTTGACCTTGGCGACCGCCTCGTCGGGATCCGAGGCCACGATCCACCGCTTGGCCACCTGCTCAATCGGCAGCTCGTCGGCAGCCTTCTCCATCTCGAGCGGGTCATGGATGTTGGTCTTCTGCTCGGCGGTCAGCGAGAGCGGCGCCCAGAACCGGGTATTCTCCAGCGCCAGTTCGGGATCCGTGTCGTAGGAGATCTTGATCTCGATCATCCGGTCGATATCGTCGGGGTTCTTGCCGGCCGCCTCCGCGCCCTCTTTCATCGCCGGGATGAGCTTGTCCTTGTACAGCTCCTCGCCCTTGCCGGACGTGCAGATGAAGCCGTCGCCGGCCCGGCCTGCGTACTTGGCCACCTGCGGACCACCGGCGGCGATGTAGATCGGGATACCACCCTCGGGAACGTCGTAGATCGAGGCACCCTTCGTCTTGTAGTAGTCGCCCTCGAAGTCGACCCGGTCGCCCAGCCACAGCTCACGCATCAGCCGCACCGACTCGCGCAGCCGGGCGTAGCGTTCCTTGAACTCCGGCCACTCGCCCTCGTAACCGGTGGCGATCTCGTTGAGCGACT
>JAEZIA010000411.1 GCA_023416315.1 Actinomycetes bacterium | reverse complement strand
GGTCACATCACCGCGGGCGAGGATCGCTGGCACACCGAGGATCATTACCTTGACCTGGTCGTTTACGCCGGCGATCGGACCGACCTGATCGACACCGACGAGTTGTTCGCCGCCCACCGCGAGGGCCTGCTGACCACCGAGGCCGCCGAGGTGGCCCTACAGCGCGTCGTCGTCGCGATCGCGGGCTTGGCCACCCACGGGCACGACCTCAACGCCTGGCTCGCCTCGGAGGGAATGCTGCTGGCCTGGCGCTGAGGGTCGGCGATAGCGGGGCAACGAATCAGCTCCCGCCTGCTCGACGGGTAGTCTCACTACCTATGAGGTCCACCAAGCGCAGATGGTGCCGGGTCGCCGCGGCGGCCACCCTGGCCGTGGGTTCTCAGTTAACCGCGGCGACCGCGCTGGCCGACCCGGAGCCCACACCGGCCCCGGAGCCGACGCCCGCCGCCACCGACGAGGCCAATCCGGATCTGCTGCACAACGTCACCTATCGCGCCCGCGCGGACGGCACCTCGCGCGGTGCGGTGGTCGCTTACAAGATCGACGACAACAACGTCAACAGCGACCAGCCCACGATGCTGCCGGGGATCACGTTCGAGGTGAACACGGTTCTGCGCGATCCGAAGAACGCCGGTATGGAGCTGTCCATCCAATGGCCGTACGGGTCGAACCTGCACTGCGAAATCCTGGTGGACGACCAGATCGTCGCCCAGGCGGACCAGTTCATCGCACCGCGGTTCTTCCACGTCAAGGACGACCCCCTCTACGGCACGCTGCAATGCGGCGCGCCGCTCGATATCCCGGCACCCAACGCCGTTCCCACCCCGGCGCCGGCGACCTAGTCTGGGCACATGCACAAGCCCAACCTCGTCGCCGAGGTCAGTGCCTGGCTGCTGGAAAACGGCCATCGGCTGCTGCTCAGGCTCACCGGCGGCCGCTACCCGCGCACCGTGATGGGCATGCTGACCGTCGAATTGCATACCGTCGGTCGCAAATCCGGTAAGCCGTACGCCACCCTGTTGACCTCCCCGGTCCACGACAACGACCGGATCATCGTCGTCGCGTCCCAGGGCGGGCACGAGGATCACCCCGACTGGTACAAGAACGCGATCGCCACCCCGGAGGTCACCGTGACCGTCGACGGCGCCACGATCCCGATGCTGGCCCGGTCCGCCAGCCCGAACGAACGAGCCGAATTATGGCCCCGGGTCATCAAGGCCTACAAGGGATATGCGGGCTATCAGCGCAACACATCCCGCGAGATCCCATTGCTGATCCTGGAACGCCGCTAGCCCGCCCAGCCGGTGGACTCGGCCCACAGCCACGCCCGCCGGTAGGCGTCGAGGAACCACGGCTCCTTGGTCTCCCCCGAGTGCTTGACGGCCAGATAGTCCGCTCGCACACCGGGATTCGCCTTGAGCCAGTCCACAAACAGCAACGCGAACCGCTGGTTGGGCCAGCCGTCCACCCGGATGTGTACGTGGGTGGGCCTGCCGGGATCACCGGAGGCGTGAAAACGCTTGTGCCACAACGCCGGATCTGTGCCGGGTTTGGGTACATCGGACGTGATCGACTCCACCCGGGGGTAGCCGGCGCGCAGGAGATCCTCGGCGAGTTCGTCGGCGATCTCCAGCGAGGGCACGGTGACTTGGACATCGATGACGTCCTTGGCGTCCATCCCGGGCACCGCTGTCGACCCGATGTGGTCGATGCGCACTGCCCGGTGCCCGCAGGTGGTGTTGAGCCGGGCCAGAATCCGCGCGGCCTGCTCGGCCCAAGTCGGATCCGCGGGCACCACCGCGGTCGGGCTGGGCACCGGGGTCCGCGTGGTGAGATTATGCGCGAACGGCAGGATGCGCTGGTACCACAGCTCCCGCGCCTGCTCGACGAGCAGCCCCGCACTGCCGGAGTTGTCCAGCCATACGTCGGCGACCAGCCGGCGCTGCTCGTCGGTGGCCTGCGCGGCGATGCGGGCCCGTGCGTCGGCTTCGCTGAAGCCGCGATACTCGATGAGCCGCTTCACCCGCACCTCGGGATCGGCGTGCACGATGATCACCAGCGGGAACATCGGCGCCATCTGGGATTCGACGAGCAACGGGATGTCCTCGACGATCACCGCGTCCTCCCCCGCGGCGGCGATCAGCTCCGAGCGACGCGTCGCCACCAGCGGGTGGACGATGCTGTTGAGGGTTTGGCGCTTCTCCTCGTTGCTGAACGCGATCGCGGCCAGCGCCGGGCGGTCCAACGCACCGTCGGGCTGCAGAATCCCCGAACCGAAGGCCTCGACGAGCTTGCCAAGGCCCTCGGTGCCCGGCTCGACGACCTCGCGGGATATGACGTCCCCGTCGACGACGATGCCGCCGCATTCGGAGAACGTCGCGGACACCGTCGACTTTCCGGCGCCGATACCGCCGGTGAGTCCAATACGCAGCACCGCACCAGTCTTTCAGAGGGCACATACGACAACCGCCCCGGCTCACGACGAGCCGGGGCGGTTGTTCGGTGTAGCTGCTAGGCGTTGCCCGCCAGCTTCTCGCGCAGAGCGGCGAGCTGGGCGTCGCTAGCCAGCGAACCGCCGGCCGACTCACCCGAGCTGGACGAGGACGACGAGCCGTTGCCGGCAGGCCGCTCGGCCGCTTCGGCCTCGGCCTTGGCGAACTTCTCCATCTGCGCGGTGTGCATCTTGTGCCGGCGCTCGGCCTCGGCGTAGCGGGCCTCCCACTCGGTGCGCTGCTTGTCGAAGCCTTCGAGCCATTCGTTGGTCTCGGCGTCGAAGCCCTCCGGGAAGATGTAGTTGCCCTGCTCGTCGTAGCTGTCGGCCATGCCGTACTTCGAGGGGTCGAACTCCTCGGTGTAGTCCTCGTTGGCCTGCTTCAGCGACAGGGAGATGCGCCGACGCTCGAGATCGATGTCGATGACCTTGACCATGGCGTCGTCGCCGACCTGGACCACCTGGTCCGGGACCTCGACGTGGCGCTCGGCCAGCTCGGAGATGTGCACCAGACCCTCGATGCCCTCCTCGACGCGGACGAACGCACCGAACGGCACCAGCTTGGTGACCTTGCCCGGCACGATCTGCCCGATCGCGTGGGTGCGGGCGAAGTGGCGCCACGGGTCTTCCTGAGTCGCCTTGAGCGACAACGAAACCCGCTCGCGATCCATGTCGACGTCGAGCACCTCGACGGTGACCTCGTCGCCCACCTGAACCACCTCGGACGGGTGATCGATGTGCTTCCAGGACAGCTCGGAGACGTGCACCAGGCCGTCGACCCCACCGAGGTCGACGAATGCGCCGAAGTTGACGATCGAGGAGACGACACCCTTGCGGATGGCGCCCTTCTGCAGCTGGTTGAGGAACTCGCTGCGCACCTCGGACTGGGTCTGCTCCAGCCACGCGCGCCGCGACAGGACCACGTTGTTGCGGTTCTTGTCCAGCTCGATGATCTTGGCCTCGATCTCCTTGCCGATGTACGGCTGCAGATCGCGGACGCGGCGCATCTCGACCAGCGACGCGGGCAGGAAGCCACGCAGGCCGATGTCGAGAATCAGGCCGCCCTTGACGACCTCGATGACGGTGCCCTTGACGGCCTCGTCCTTCTCCTTGAGGGCCTCGATCGTGCCCCAGGCGCGCTCGTACTGAGCACGCTTCTTGGACAGGATCAGGCGGCCTTCCTTGTCCTCCTTGGTGAGGACCAGCGCTTCCACCTCGTCGCCGACGGACACAACCTCATTGGGGTCGACGTCGTGCTTGATGGAAAGTTCGCGGGAAGGGATGACACCTTCGGTCTTGTAGCCGATGTCGAGGAGAACCTCGTCCCGGTCGACCTTGACAATGGTTCCCTCGACGATGTCGCCATCGTTGAAGTATTTGATGGTTTTATCGATGGCGGCGAGGAAGTCCTCGCTCGAGCCGATGTCGTTGACGGCTACTTGCGGCGAGGTGACGGTGGGACTTGGCATATTGTTGGGTTGCTCCGGACAGGCTTGATCGTAGGGACAGTGTTCTTGGTGTAGTTCTCGGTGAACCTGCGCTAGTGCACACAGGTACTGTCCGAGCCTACTCGACTAGGCACACGCTGGACAAACCCGGGTCTAGCGCCGGTACTTGGTGGTGCCGGTGGAATCCCGACCGTTGCTCACCACCTTGGCGAAACACTCGTCGACCGGGATCGCCCGGTCATCGCACCATCGGTTGGCCGCGTCCGCGTCGGGAAACGTCAGCCCGGCGAAGGTGACCCACCAGCCGCGCAGGTCGAAGGTCCGCCATTCATCGCTCCACACCAGCCTGACCTCGGGATATTGCAGACGCAGCCGAACATGTTGACGCAGGATTTCGCACGGCGTCCAGGTGAGAACCTGCCCGTTGACATCGGGGGCCACCAGCCCCGGATGTTTGGCGGATAACTGCGCCACCCAGCGGTCCGCAAGGTCGACTTGGACGAATGGCCGGTCTGCGTCGGTCTGCACCCGTAGCGCGGCCAGAGCGTCGCCGTCAGTGCAGGGTGCCCCGTCCGGTGTGGTTCCGGTCGCCGCCCGGCCAGCCGGATTCGTGGTGCCCGGGTCGACACTGGCCGGACCGGTATTCGTTCCCTCATCCGCGCACTCGACGAGTTCGTGGCCGGAGGCGTCGGCGGTCGTCGTCACGGCGTTTTCGGAGCCGCTGCCGCCGCTGTCGCCCAGTGTGTTCGGCAGCCGCCAGATCGTGCCCGGCCCGAAGGTCAGGTCAACCGGGGTGGGATTCTCACCGTCGAGCACCAGCGGGTTTTCGCTGAAGTCGAAGAACCCGGAGGCGATCAAGCTCTCGCCGTCGCGGATCGTGACGCGAAATCTGTTGCTGCTGACGATATCGCCGCCTGGACATGTGGCCTTGAATTCCATCTTGACCACCATCCCGCCGTTTTCCGCGCGGTACTGCACCGGTTTCAGTTCCGGTGTCTTGCCGCACTTGGTGACGGGGCCGCCGGGCGCATTCGTCTCCGGCGCCTTTTCGGTGGCCGCCCGCCGGCCCGGCGCCGACGATGGGCCACCGGTGGGCCCGTAGAAGGCCATGGTGTCGCTGTCGGTGATGGTGAAGCCGTGACCTGCCGGGGAAACCGCGCCCCTGTCGTAGTGCAGCCGCCAATCCACCACGCCCGTGCTGAGGTTCACCGCAGACAGCTGGTCGTCGTCGCCGCTGACCATCACGCGTTCACCGTCGGATATGACGGGCGAACCTGACACCGGCGACGTCCAAAGGCGATGGCCGTCGGACATGTCAACACCCACGAGGTCCCAGAAATGGCGAGCGTCAGGGTCCTCTTCGCGTCCGACTGCCGTATCCCCCACGATGTGGGTGATCGTCACTGAGGCTTGCCCGGGTTCGCTCTGCCACAAGCGCTGGCCGCTGCCGACGTCATACGCGACGTCGCCCACGATGGCAGGCACCTGCCCGGCATTGGCGACGAGCCACGGCTCCGCAACCCACTCGTCGGTGGTGACCGTTCGCCGCACCTGCCCATCGGCACCGACGATCTCCACCCTCGCCCGGTGATCGGCATCGCAGACCCGGCCCGCAAATCCGTTGCCGCCGAACAGCTCCACTCCCTGAGCCTGGTGGTCGGTCACCTGGTCGCCGGTCCTGGCGTCGGCAACGATGACACCGCCGTCGCTACCGTAGAAGACGACGTTGCCGTTGACGCCGTAGTAGTGCGAGTCCCCGCTGCCCGGGCACGTGGGTTCGGTGCTGTACGTCCGTGTCCACGACGCCGTCAGACTCCGCGCATTCCCCTTCGCCATCTCCCGATAGCCCACGGTATAGAGGTCCTCGCCATGCACCATGACAGTGCGTGCGTCGGCCGGCGCCGCCAACCGCCGGACGACCTTGCCGGACCGCACGTCGACAAATGACACCGCCTCGTCACCGAGACAGGGCACTGTTCCATCGAGGGTCTTGTCGGCACACACTGGGTGGACGCCGAGGTCGGAGTTCTGCCAGAGCACCGTGCCCGAGCCGGCATCGATCGCCACCAGCGTGGCTGCACGGTCCCTATCGGGCAGGACGACCGCGGTCAGCAGAACGTCGCCGAGATCGATGAGACCCGCCGTCCGGTAGGAGTAGGCGATAGCGTCCGGCAGTACGAACTGCCCACCGCCCAGGATGTGATCCGCCTGCAGTCGCCACCCCTCGGTCGGCTTGGCGGGATAGGTACCGCGCAACTGACCGTCAACAGGCCCGGCCACCACGTCGCTGCCGGACCGCAATTTGAACACGACGAAGCCGACGGCCGCAGCCGCCAGCAGCACCGGTATCAGGACGAGCGCGACGATGAGCAGGGCCCGCGACCGACCCCCTGGCGGAGGCGCCGGCGGCAGTTCGTTGTAGTACCAGCCTGGCGGCGGATTCGTCATCTCCGTGACCCATTTCCTCGACTGCAAAGATGCAGATGGCGACACACTATGGGTCGCGAACGGGATCACCGCGCGGGTCTTTGTCACCCGTTCGGACGAATCTTCGTGGATAGAATCCCGCAATGACCTTTGCCGGGCCGCTGCTACCGCGACCGGTCCGCAAGGTCGGCGCCCCGCTGGCCGTGATCATCGTCCTGGGCACCGTCACCGGATTGATCGTGACGCTGCTGACCGCGGTGAACCCGGCGGGGACGGCGATCGGCTTCGTCCTGGCCACGACGGCGACGACGGTCGTGGTGCTGTCCTATCTGTGGCTGGATCGCTGGGAGCCCGAACCGCCGCGACTGCTGGTGTTCGCCTTTCTCTGGGGCGCGTCGGTGGCGGTGGTGGTGTCGGTGGCACTCGAGATGGTCGTCGACGCGGCGGTGAGCACCGGCGGTGCCGCGTCCAGTCCGTTCACCGTGGCCGTCGGCGCCCCGGTGATCGAGGAGGCCGCCAAGGGCCTGTTCCTGCTGCTGATGATGACCGGTGCGCGCCGCGCCGAACTGAACTCGCTGACCGACTGTCTGGTGTACGCCGGCATGACGGCGATCGGCTTCGCCTGGCTGGAGAACATCTTCTACATCGCCGACGGCGGCTCCCTCGGCGACTCACTGCTGGTCGCCGGACTCCGCCTGGTCATGGGCCCGTTCGCGCACCCGCTGTTCACCACGTTCACCGCGATCGGCGTGCATTTCGCGCTGCAGCAACGCAATTGGTTCGCCAAGGCGGGCTGTGTGCTGCTCGGGTATATCGCCGCGGTGGTCATGCACGGGCTCTGGAACGGTTCCGCCCTGGCCGGGCCCGGCGCCTACTTCGGGCTGTACGTGGTGTGGATGATGCCGGTGTTCGCGCTCGCCGTCACGCTGGCGGTCAGCAGCCGCAGGCGCGAGCAGCGGCTGGTCGCCGAGAAACTGCCGGGCATGGTCGCCGCAGGGCTGCTCACCCCGGCGGAGGCGGGCTGGCTGGGGTCGATCCGCACCCGTAAGCAGGTGGTCGCCGCCGCGACCGGCTTCGGCGGCCGCCCGGCCGGCCGCGCGGTCAAGAGTTTCGCCATCCAGGTCGTCGAGCTGGCGTTCGTGCGCGACCGCATCGACCGCGGTTTCGGCGACGCCCGGGTGTTCGCCCTTCTACAGCTCGAGGTCGACGGCGTGGTCGCGGCGCGCGCGGCCGCCGGGCCCGCGCTGCACTGGCTGAACGGTTACCGGCCGCGTTAGACGGCGATGGTGTAGCCGAGATCCTTCAGGATGCCGATCTCGATCGCACTCAGGTTGACCCGGCGGACGCCGGGCGGAGTAGCCGGATTCATCACCTTGCCGGTGATTTCGAAGGAGTCGAGGTGGCTGCCGTCGACGTACATCGGCACCGGCTCGCCATAGGCGGCAACGGCATTGGGGCCGTCGAAATACACGTAGCCGCCTTTGACCCAGTTCCCCTGACTGTCGAAGACCTTGGCGCCGGTGCTGTCGACGAGGTAGCCGTCCAGCGTCGACCGCACCCCGTAACTGGTCTCCGAACCGAACGTGGACGAGAAACCCAAGGTGTGGACCAGCTCGTGCAGGGCGACCGACTGGAAGTCGAACTCCGAGGGTCCGGGGGTGTCGTCGAATGACCACGCCCGCGACGAGTTGAACCAGATCTGCCCGTCTAGGTCCGTTCCGTTCTGGTCGACGCCGGTCAGGATCTTGTGTTGCACCACCGTGTCGACGAACACGGCGCCGCCCGGGGTGTACATTTTCGGGCTTCCCCCGGTCCCCAGCTGGTTGCTATCGGGTGCGTTCTCGACGGTGATCGAGTACGTAATGGTCACCGGACGCGGGCCCTCGCGGACAATCAGGGCGGCCAGGCGGTCGGCCGCCGCCTGCAGCGCCGCTCGAGCGGCGGGCGTCCACCAATCCGAATCCGGACCATAGTTGAACGAGAACCGCACCAGGGGCGTCCCGATCGCGTACTGGTCGACCTCGACGGCGGCGCGGGTACTGGGCGCGCGGAACAGGTCCAGCAGGTTGATGTGCAGCCCGACATCGGTGGCCAGCACCGCGAAACTGTCGCTGCCGGTGAACCCCTCCCCGGGGGTGTAGGTGAAGGTGCCGTCGGCGGCGATCTCGACGGTGCCGTACAGCGGTCCACGGTCGATCGGTTGACCGTTGTCGTCGTACGTCCGTCCCGCCGGGACCAGCTTGTACTTGATCACATCGCCTTCGGGGTCGACCGCCCCGATGGTCCCGGTGATCACCCCTTCGTGTTGGCCGGTGATCTGAATGGGATTGACGGTCGGCGCCTTGTTGAAGAAGGTCCGGCGAATCACCAGCGACACATGGTCGGCGAAGTCCTGGATCGGGTTCGCCGACGCCGACACCGCGGACCGGGTCGGCGGCGCCGCGGTGGCCACGGCGACCGACCGGGTGGGCACACGGCGACTGGTCGCCACCCCCGTCGCCTTCGGCGTCCGAGCCCGGACCGTCGCCTGGGGCTTGCGCTGGCTCGTGGCGACGGACTGGCTGGTCGACGTCGAATGCCGAGCCGTGCTGCCCGACGCCGACGGTGAGTGCGCCTGGCCGGTGTCCGCGCTCGCAGCACCCGCGGCCTGCAGTCCCGCCCAGGACACACCGACCATGAAGGCAAACGCCCCCGCCCGCGCATGCCATCCGGAATTCGTCATCTAACCCCCCGATAAGATTCGCTACTGCGCTTGCCGGCAACGACTACGCACAGTGGCACGAATACCCTCGGCAGCGGTCGCATCCGTCAATGACCAGCTCACACCGTACGGCATCGCACGCTGCTACGTGGGGGAACTCACCGATTTCGACTGCGGTGTCGGTTTAGTGGGCCGCCGCGTCCCAGCTTCGGCCGTATCCAACCGACACCTCCAGAGCAACATCGAGCGGGTATGCGCTACCCATCTTGTCGCGTACCAGCGCCTCGAGGGTCTCGCGCTCGCCGTCGGCGACTTCGAACAGCAGCTCGTCGTGCACCTGGAGCAGCATGCGCGACTTCAGGCCGCTGTCCTTGATCGCCGAGTCGACGTTGATCATCGCGACCTTGATGAGGTCGGCAGCGCTGCCCTGGATCGGGGCGTTGAGCGCGGCCCGCTCGGCGGCCTCGCGCACCTGCCGGTTGCTGCTGTCCAGCTCCGGCAGGTAGCGCCGGCGGCCGAACAACGTCGAGGTGTAGCCGTCTTTGCGGGCCTGGTCGACGATGTCGCGCAGGTAGTCGCGGATCCCGCCGAACCGGTTGAAGTACTGCTCCATCTGGACTTTGGCTTCTTCGGTCGAGATCTTCAGCTGTGCCGAAAGGCCGTAGGCGCTCAGGCCGTAGGCCAGGCCGTAGGACATCGCCTTGACCCGGCGCCGCAGTTCGGCGTTGACCTCGTCGATCGGGACGTCGAACGCGCGGGACGCGACGAACGAGTGCAGGTCCTCCCCTGTCCGGAACGCTTCGATGAGTCCCTCGTCCTTGGACAGGTGCGCCATGATCCGCATTTCGATCTGGCTGTAGTCGGCGGTCATCAGCTCGGCGTAACCCTCGCCCACGATGAACGCGTCCCGGATCTGCCTGCCCGCGTCGGTGCGGATCGGGATGTTCTGCAGGTTGGGCTCGGTCGACGACAGCCGGCCGGTCGCGGCGATGGTCTGGTTGAACGTGGTGTGAATGCGGCCGTCGGCGGCCACCGATTTGAGCAGCCCGTCGACGGTGACCTTGAGCCGGGTGGCGTCGCGGTGGGTCAGTAGGTGCTCGAGGAACGGATGTCCGGTCTTGTCGAACAACGACTGCAGCGCATCGGCATCCGTGGTGTAGCCGGTCTTGGTGCGCTTGGTCTTCGGCATGCCGAGCTCGTCGAACAGCACCACCTGCAGCTGCTTGGGTGAGCCGAGGTTGATCTGCTTACCGATCACCTCGTATGCCGCGTCGGCGGCCTGGCGGATCTGTTCGGCGAACTCCCGCTCCAGCGTGTTCAGCTTGTCCAGATCGACGGCGATCCCGGCGCTCTCCAGTCCGGCCAGCACCGCTTGCACGGGCAGTTCCATCTGGGTCAGCAGCGACGACGAGTCGATGCGGTCCAGTTCCTCGTCCAGCGCATCGGCCAGGTCGGCGACCGCGCGGGCCCGCAGGATCACCGTCTGCACCGCCTGGTCGTCCACGCCCTCACTGTCGTCGAGTAGCGAAAGTTGTTGCTGTTCAGGATTATCGGCGCGCAGCTCGCGGCGCAGATAACGCAGCGACAGATCGTCGAGGGCGAAGCTGCGCTGCCCGGGCCGGACCAGATACGCCGCCAGCGCGGTGTCGGAGGTGACGCCGGCCAGCTGCCAGCCCCGACCGGCCAGGTCGTGCATCGCAATCTTGGCTTCGTGCAACGCTTTCGGCGCGTTCGGGTCGGCCAGCCACTCCCCCA
>JAEZIA010000495.1 GCA_023416315.1 Actinomycetes bacterium | reverse complement strand
TGATCCAGGGCACGGTCGACGTGTTGTTCACCCTGCAGCAGGCGATCGACAACGCGGAGACCATCATCGCCAATCCCTTTGATACGCCGGTGAAGATGATCTGGTTCTGCGGCGGCCACGGCGTCTGTCTGACCAACGACGGCGACGTCAACCCCAACCTGGCATCGACGTTCGCCTGGCTGGACTACTACGTGAAGGACGGCAACACCACCGGGACGCCGGACATCCCCAACTTCCAGTACACCGACCAGTTCGGCAACTGGTTCAGCTCCGACTACCTGCCCACGGCGGGCAGCCCGTTGTTCGGCACGCCGCTGAAGGCCGCCACCGGGGCCGCAGGCGGAACGTTGGGCATCGTGCCGATCATCGGGGGCTCGGGGCCGGCACCGCAGGCTTCGATCCCGTACTCGCTGGGGTTGGCCTCGCAGGCCAGTAATGCAATCAACGTCGATCTCGACCTCACCGGGCTCACCCAGGCCGTCGGGGCGCCGACGCTGAGCTTCGACTACCAGGGGCTCGGCACCAGCCGCTTCGTCTACGCACAGCTGGTGGACAAAGACACCGGACTCGTGGTCGGCAACCTCGTCACCGCGGTGCCGGTGACGCTGGACGGCCGCACCCACACCGTGACCTTCAACATGGAGAACATCGTCTACACGTCGGACAACCCGGTCGATCCGGGCGACCTGATGCTGCAGATCACCAGTTCGGCCACGGCGTACGAGAGGTTCACCGCGTTCGGCGTCATCAACATCTCGAACATCGGACTCACGTTGCAGACGTCCAATCCCGCGAACGTCACCCCGGTGATCTAGCAAGAAGTCGTGCGGCCCGTCGACGGGGGATGTCGGTGGGTTTACTGCGAAGTTCCTGAATGCTGGCAAATGCCGCCGCCTCCGGCTGCGCCGGTCGGGCGCCTAAGTTGTTGGCAGCTGCGGGAATTCGACTAAAATCGCGTTGTTGCAAAACGTGTATGACGGGTCGGGGCGCTTGAGGTCGTAAGGGATGAGCACGATGACACTGACGAAGATCGCAGCAGCGGCGGCACTCTCTCTGGGGCTTGGGCTGGCCGGCCTCGGCGCGGGCGCGGGTATCGCGTACGCCGGGCCAGGGCACGGCCACGGCCACGATGGCTGGGAGTGGGACGGCCCGCGCGGGCACGGCCCCGGACCCGGGGATTGGCGTGGCCCGTACTACGGTCCCGCGTACTACGGGCCACCCTCAGCCTGCGTGCAGGCCACCGGTCCGTTCGGCTATGTGACGGTCGGCGGCTGCATCTAGCCTGCTAGCTCGTCGGCACGACGCCGCGGGCCTTCGGCAAGCTCAGATCGTTGTAGGTCGCGATGCCCGGCGGCGCCGCGACCACAGCGGGAATCGCGTGGATCGGCGGCATCGCCGTCATGATGTGGCCGAGAACGAAGAAGTCCTCAAGTGATGTCGCGTTCTCGATCATGTCCATCGGCGGCAGGAAGCCGACCTGCATGTTGACCGTCGGGCGTCCGTCGATGGTGATCTTCCAACCGTCGCCGTCGAGCTGCCAGTCGGGTTGCAGCGTCGTGCCCTTCTTCCACCGCACGTTGATGTCGATCACGGTCTTGCCGTTGACGATGCCCTGCCAGCTGGCGTAGACGCCGGCGACGTGCCCGGCCTTGATCGTCCACGACGCCATCGGCAGGTCCTCGGTGGTCTGCGCGTATTCGGAGACGCACGTGATCTCGTCGAGCTCGACGCCGAGGGAGTCGGCAACCAGCGCAACGGCCTCGGCGAACACCGCGGTGCCCTTGGCGGCCATCGGCTGCAACTCCGGGTCGTCGATCGCCATATCGAATCCGACCGGACGTTCGGTGTCGGGGGAGTCGTAGAGCGTGGTGTCGGCCGACTCGGCGATCGTGATCTTGTCGACGCGATCGCAGGCGGTGGCGGCGACGATCGCCAGCAGCTCGGCGAAGCCGGGGCTGACGCCCGAGCCGAACATCGTCGACCCGCCGGTCTTGCAGGCCTCTTCGATCCGAGCGCGGCCGTCGCCGAGGTTCTGGCCGGTGATGAAGGACGCCGAGGCGACGACGTTCACGCCGGCCGACAGGATCTTGACCAGCTCGTCGACATCGATCCACATCGGGTTGTAGACCACGCAGTCGGGCTTGAGGGCCAGCAGTTCGTCGATGTCATTGGTCGCGGTGACGCCGAGTGGCTCGATGCCGGCCAGCTCACCCACATCGCGCCCGACTTTGTCGGCTGACCAGGCGTAACAGCCGACAAGTTCGAGGGTGGGATTGGCGGCGATCGCCTGGACGGAGCTCTTACCTACATTGCCGGTCGTCCATTGGACGACCCGATAGGGAGAAGTGTTGTGCACTCGCTCAGCATAGGTTCAGCCGTGCACTTCAGACGGTTGTTTAGGTGAACTCGAAAGTGTTTACTCGTCGACCGCGACGCTGCCGCGATTGCGCCGGCGCAGCCGATGGTTCGTCTTGCCGGTGGGGCGCTTGTTGCGCAGGGCGGCGGCCGGTTCGGGCTCCGGCTCGGCTTCGGGCTCGGGCTCGGGCTCGGGCTTGGCGTCGGCTTCGGTATTGGGCGTGGCGTCGGCCGACACCTCGGCGGGCTGCTCGTCCTCGATGCCCGGTTCGGTCTCCGCGGGTGCCTCGTCCTTGTCCTCGGACTCGCCGGTCTGGGTGGCTTCCTGGGCATCGTCAGCCGCCGCGCCACGCTTGTTCTTCTTGGCTTTCTTTTCCTTCTTGGGCTTCGGCGGCTTGGCCGGCAGCTCGGCGGTGTAAGCCAGATAGAACGCCAGCAGCGCGAGGATCGCGATGGCGGCGGCAGCGCCGTAGACGCCGAACAGCCACGGGCCGCCCTTGTCCAGGCTGACCCAGATCTCGGCGACCGCCGTCCCGGCGATCAACACGCCGGCCAGCACGTGCAGGACCAGCGAGCTCAGCCGAAGGCGCAGCGCCAACTGTGGGGTGTCGTACTCGGGCTTGCGGCTGCGCAGCAGGGTCAGCAGCACCGGCAGCGCCGCCAGGGCGAACAGCACGCCGGTGACGATGCGCAGCACCGTGCCGAGGGTGTGGCTGGTGTCACCCATCAGCTCCCACCAGCGGGGCAGGACGAACAGGACGTACAGGGCGCCGGCGAGCACCCACAAGACGAGGTGCACTGCAGTCGCGGCGACGCGCCCCATACCCCTCCTCAACGTTGAAATCCGAGGTGCGATCAGGTTCGTGATCCCCCGATCGCACCTCGGATCAGGTGCGGAGGATAGGGGATTTGAACCCCTGAGGGCTGTTAACCCAACCCGCGTTCCAGGCGAGCGCCATAGGCCACTAGGCGAATCCTCCGTCGGCCATGGTAGCGGACTTCGGACGTGCCTTGCCCCGGCTGCCTGATCGGGCGGCCGCCGCCGGGTATTACACTCGCTCTGGACCCCGCGCGGCGTCTATCCTGTGAACTCCCCCAGGGCCGGAAGGCAGCAAGGGTCAATGGGCTCTGGCGGGTGCGCGGGGTCCCCCTCTTGAAAGGCGCACGGTGTCGTTCCACTCCCTGGGCCCCGATGAGTTGCAAGCCCAGCACGAACTGCAGCGTCAGAACTACGCCGACCTGCAGGCCAAAAAGCTGTCGCTGAATCTGACTCGAGGCAATCCGTCCAGTCGGCAGCTCGACCTGTCGAACGCGCTGCTGAGCTTGCCCGGCGAGGTGTACCTCGACGAAGAAGGCACCGACACCCGCAACTACGGCGGACCCAACGGCCTGCCCGGGCTGCGGGCGATCTTCGGTGAACTGCTCGGCATTCCGGTGCCCAACCTGATCGCACGCAACAACTCCAGCCTGGAGTTGATGCAGGACGCGCTCGTGTTCTCGCTGCTGCACGGCGGCGTCGACTCGCCCCGGCCGTGGATCGAGGACAAGCTCAGCGGTACCGGCGTGAAATTCCTGTGCCCGGTGCCCGGCTACGACCGGCACTTCAACCTCACCGAGAGCCTCGGTGTCGAGATGATCCCCGTCCCGCTCAACGAGGATGGACCCGACGTCGACCTGATCGAGGAACTGGTCGCGGCCGATCCCGCCATCAAGGGCATGTGGTCGGTGCCGGTGTTCTCCAACCCGACCGGTGTCACGTACTCCTGGGAGGTCGTCCGGCGGTTGGTCCAGATGCGCACCGCCGCACCGGATTTCCGGCTGTTCTGGGATAACGCCTACGCCGTCCACACGCTGACGATGGACTTTCCGCGTCAGGTCGACATCCTGGGGCTGGCCGAACAGGCCGGTAACCCGCACCGCCCGTTCGTGTTCGCCTCGACCTCGAAGATCACCTTCGCCGGTGCCGGGATCAGTTTCTTCGCCGGCTCGCTGGGCAATATCGCCTGGTTCCTTCAGCACACCGGAAAGAAGTCGATCGGCCCGGACAAGGTCAACCAGCTGCGGCATCAGCTGTTCTTCAAGGACGCCGACGGCGTGCGGCTGCAGATGCGCCGCCACCAGCAGTTGATCGCGCCCAAGTTCGCGCTGGCATTGGACATCCTCGACAAGCGGCTCACCGACTCCAAGATTGCGTCGTGGACCGAGCCCAAGGGCGGCTACTTCATCAGCCTCGACGTGTTGCCCGGCACCGCCAAGCGGACCGTCGCGCTGGCCAAGGATGCCGGTATCGCCGTCACCGACGCCGGTGCCACGTTCCCGTACCGAAACGACCCGGACGACAAGAACATTCGGATCGCACCGACGTTCGCTCCGGAGTCGGATCTGACCGACGCCGTCGACGGTCTGGCCACCTGCGCGCTGCTGGCCGCGACCGAGTCCCTGCTGGGGTCCACGGCTGTCACCGACAGTCGGTAGCCTTCACCCGTGGCGCTCTACCGCAAGTACCGGCCGGCAACCTTCGCCGAGGTGGTGGGCCAAGAGCACGTCACCGAACCGCTGTCGACCGCGCTGTCGGCGCACCGGATCAACCACGCGTACCTGTTCTCGGGTCCACGCGGTTGCGGTAAAACCTCGTCGGCGCGCATCCTGGCCCGCTCGCTGAACTGTGAGCAGGGCCCGACACCGACGCCGTGCGGGGTGTGCGCCTCATGTGTGGCGCTGGCGCCCAACGGCCCGGGCAACCTCGACGTCACCGAGATCGACGCCGCTAGCCATAACGGCGTCGACGACGCCCGTGAACTGCGCGACCGGGCGTTCTACGCACCGGCCGAGTCGCGCTATCGGATCTTCATCATCGACGAGGCGCACATGGTGACGCCACAGGCGTTCAACGCGCTGCTCAAGATCGTCGAGGAGCCGCCCGAGCACCTGATCTTCGTGTTCGCCACCACCGAACCGGACAAGGTGCTGGCGACCATCCGGTCGCGCACCCACCACTATCCGTTCCGGCTGCTGGCGCCGAAGACGATGCGCACGCTGATCGAGAAGATCATCGCCTCGGAGAGCGTCGCCGTCGACGACGCGGTGTATCCGCTGGTGATCCGGGCGGGTGGCGGCTCGCCTCGCGACACGTTGAGCGTTCTGGACCAACTGCTGGCCGGCGCCGAGGGCAACCGGGTGCACTATCAGCGGGCGCTGGCGCTGCTGGGCGCCACCGACGTCGCCCTGATCGACGATGCCGTCGATGCCCTGGCTGCCGGTGACGCCGCCGCGCTGTTCGGTGCGGTCGAGTCGGTGATCGACGCCGGGCACGATCCGCGCCGGTTCGCCACGGACCTGCTCGAGCGGTTCCGGGATTTGATTGTGCTGCAAGCAGTTCCGGATGCCGCCGCGCGTGGCGTGGTCGACGCCCCGGACGATGTGCTGGACCGGATGCGCGAGCAGGCCGCCAAGATCGGTCCGGCCACCCTCACCCGGTACGCCGAGGTCGTGCACGCCGGGCTGGGGGAGATGCGCGGGGCGACGGCGCCGCGGCTGCTGCTGGAGGTGGTGTGCGCCCGGCTGCTGTTGCCGTCGGCCAGCGACACCGAGTCGGCACTGCTGCAGCGGATCGAACGTATCGAGACCAGGATGGAGATCTCGATCCCGGCCGGTGAGGCCGCACTGAGCTCCGGCGGTTCGGTGCCCGCGCCGGCCAAGCAGTTCGTTCGCAAGACGCAGCAGGCAGCCCAGGCCGCGGCCGAGGCGCCTGCACCGGAACCCACGCCCGCACCGCCGGCGCCACGGCCCGCGCCGGAACCAGTTGTTCGCCCCGAACCGGTGGCCCGGCCCGAGCCCGTCGCGCGCCCCGAGCCCGTCGCTCGGCCCGAGCCGATCGCTCGTCCGGAGCCGGTGACTACGCCCGCCCCGGTGCCCGAAACCGCACCGCCGCCCCCGGTAACCG
>JAEZIA010000488.1 GCA_023416315.1 Actinomycetes bacterium | reverse complement strand
AACTTACCGCTATTGTCAGCGGCGATAAATTCATCTTGGTGATGCAGGCGGGGGCCGGTGTGACATCCACTAGACGTGCTGGGCGAATCACGACACTCGGATTTGCGGTCGGCATCGGTTTGCTACTCGCCTCGGGTGCGGGTGCGGCAGTGGCCACGGCAGCGCCTGATGATCCGGGGCGCACATCCACCAGTGCCTCGTCGGCGTCGACCGGACCGTCGTCATCGGGCCGCTCGGGCCGCCCATCGGCCACCAAATCGACCAAGCCCAAGCCGGCCCGCACCGCGAGCACACGCACCGACCGCGCGGCACCGGTCATCGCGCTGCACACGCGACGGCCCGCAGCGCCGGCAGGCGCGGAATCCGTAGCGGCGACACCTGGCGACATCGCCGCTGTTCCGACCGCATCGGCCAAGTCGGCCGCCCCCAAACGTGTGCCCGCCCTCCCCACTCCGGCCGAGGTGCAGAAGGCGATCACCGACGGTCTCGGTACCGTGCGTCGTCGACTCGATGATCTTCGCGAAAAGATCGAAATGCTCGTCCAGAACCAGATCACCGGCTTCAGCAACAGCCTGCTGGATCTTCGGATCGACCTCGCCCGCATCCTCAGCAATAAGCCGCTGGTCTACGGCAACGCGGCCAATGCTCAGTATTGGGCGGCCCAGGGCATCGAGACCTCGTATCTGATGGCGGCGGCGATGGTGATCACTCGGCTCACCGGTGAGACGGTGACCGCGGACTCCATCGTGGCGGAGGCGATGGCGACCGACAGCACGGTCCAACCGGATCGCAAAATGTATCTGGGCCCCACCGTCTTCGACTTCGTCTTACCCGCCGACGCGGGCCAGCTGATGGAAAATCACGGCGTCAAGGTGACCAGCACGTTCTACCCCTCCAATCAAGGGCGGCAGGCGTTCAACGCGCTCCAAACAGCATTGGCACAGGACAAGTCGGTGATCGTGACGATCAAAGGTCCGATCCATTCGGTGTTCTACCCCGACGAGCAGATGTCGGTCGCGCACCCGGTGGTACTGCTCAGCATCGACGTCACCAACAACCTGGTGTACTTCAACGACGGAAGCCTGCCCCAGGGCGGACAGAAGATGACGATGTCGATCGACGACTTCATCGACAACTGGCGGAGCACCAGTTTCAGCGCCATCGTCGCCGAATTGGCGCCTGCCACAGCGCAAGCTCACTCTGTTGAGCCGGAAGCCATCGCCGCATGAGTGTGACCTCGGCGGTCTCGACAATTCTCATTCACGAATGATGCAGGCGGGGGCCAACATGACGTCCATCAGGCGCGCAGGGCGCATCACGACTTTCGGGTTCGCAATCGGAGCGGGCTTGCTGATCGCTGCAGGCGCCGGTAGCGCGGTCGCCTCTGCCGCGCCCGGCGACTCCGGCCACACCGGGGCGAGCTCCTCCACCGCATCGAGCGGCACAGCGTCATCCGCCCGATCGGCTCGACCCTCGACGGGCACGGCCGCCAAACCCAAACCCAAACCGACGCGCGCGGTCGGCAGCAGTAGCGACTCCGGTACACGGGTGGTGACATTGACCACCGGCAAACGCACACCGGCCGTCGTCGCAGCGGCCACGGATCTCGATACCGCACCGACGCCGACGCCGACGCCGGCAGTCAAACCCGCCGTGGCCGAACGGATTCCCACGCCCGCCCGCTTGCCCCGGGCCTTGGACGTGGTGCGCGACCTCAACACCCTGCGCGGCAATATCGAACTGTTGGTCCGCCATCAGATCGAGGATCTGCGCGACAACCTGACGATGCTGCGCTATGACCTCGCCGCGATCTTCGCTCCGGCGCGGCGCCCGACGAATCCCGATATTCCAGCAGATGAAACACCGGGAGTGATCGGCAAGCCGCGTAGCCGGGAGGGTTACTTCATCTATCAGGGCGACACCAACACCTGCGCCTTGTCGGCGGCGGCGATGCTGATCGGCCAGCTGTACGGTCGCGACAAGATGCCGACCTGGGAGCAGATCGTCAGCGAGGCGGCCAGTACGCCGAGCTTTTCCAAGCCCGGCGAGATGATCTACAACCGCCCTGCGGACACCTTCGTCAGTACCACCGATGTGCTCCAGCTGCTGCAGACCCACGGGGTCAACACCACGATGACCCAGTACACCAGGGGGCAAGGCGCTGCGGCCCTCGAGAACCTCAAAGGGGCGCTGATCGCTGGTGACGCGGTCGCCGTGTCGGTCAACTCGGCGATCATCTGGGGAAGCGGCGCTCCCGATACCGCCTACAAGGGTGACCATTTGATCACCGTCCTGGGCATCGACACCGCCAAGAACGTCGTCTATGTCAATGACAGCGCCTGGCAGCAGGAGAAGGGCATGGGGATGGCCATCCCGATGAACGTGTTCATGAGCGGGTGGGCAGCGGACTCGTACTTGACTCTCCGAGCGGTGGCCGCAGTCGACTCGCAGTCCGCGCTGGCCGCCTGACCGCCTCGCTCGGCGCCGAACTTGCGAGTTGTTAACTGTTGCGATCACGAGTTCTTTTCCGGCAACTCATAGAAAGCACGACTAGATACGTGCCGAGCCGCTATTGTCAGCGACGATAAATTCAATCTCGGTGATGTAGGCGGGGGCCGATGTGGCATCGATGAGGCGTGCTGGGCGAATCACGACATTCGGATTCGCGGTTGGTGCCGGTTTGCTAATTGCCTCGGGTGCCGCAGCGGCGACAGCCGGAGCGGACTCCGAGGCGGCCGGGCATGGGCCGGCCAGCAGCGCATCGGCGTCGAGTGGGTCGGCCGCATCGGCTCGCGCCCACCGGCCCGCCCCGAAGACCCCGACCAAGCTCAAGTCCGCGCGCACCGTGAGCAGCCCCGGCGACTACTCGGCACCCGTGGTGAAGCTGGGCACCGGCAAGCGCACGCCTGCCGCCGGTTCCCTGACCAGCGTGGCCGCCGCGCCTGCGACGGAGAGCACCCCTACCGTGGCGGCCAAGCAGACCACGCCGCGGCGCGCTCCCGCACTTCCCACTCCGGCCGCGGTCCAGCAGGCCGTCATGGCGGGGCTGAGCACCGTGCGGCGCAATCTCGATGACCTGCGGACCAAGATTG
>JAEZIA010000483.1 GCA_023416315.1 Actinomycetes bacterium | reverse complement strand
GAGTACCGGATCGGCAGGTGCTTGAGGCCGCCGACGAAGATCGTCGAGATGAACTCCGGGTCGCCGGCCAGCTCGATGGAGTCCAGTCGCGGCAGCAGCTCGGTGAAGAAGCTGTTGATCTCCATCCGGGCCAGTGCGGCGCCCAGGCAGAAGTGCACGCCGTAGCCGAAGGACAGGTGCTTGTTCGGGTCGCGGCCGACGTCGAACTTGGCCGGCTCGTCGAAGATGTCCTCGTCGCGGTTGGCCGAGACGTAGGACAGCAGCACCGCCTCGCCCTTCTTGATCGGCACGCCGCGGACCTCGGTGTCGGCGGTGGCGGTGCGCATGAATTCCTTGACCGGGGCGGTCCAGCGGATGATCTCCTCGACCGCGGTGCCCATGAGTTCGGGCTGGTCCTTGAGCCGCGCCAGCTGATCCTGGTTCTCGATCAGGGCGAGCAGGCCGCCGGAGATCGCGGCGCTGGTGGTGTCGTGGCCGGCGCTGGCGACGATGACGTAGTACGACAGGCAGTCGATGTCGTTGAGGTACTCGCCGTCGAGCTTGGCGTTGGCGATCGCCGACGCGAGGTCCTCGGTCGGGTTTTCCCGGCGCTCGGCGGTGAGCTTGGTGAAGTAGCGGAAAAAGTCGGTGATGACCTCGTGCAGTTCCTCGGCGCTCTTGCCGCGGGAGAGTTCGTCGTCGTCGCCGCCGAACATCTCCTGGGTGAGCTTGAGCATCCGGCCGAAGTCGGATTCGGGCAGACCGAGCAGCGACAGGATCACGTACAGCGGGAAGTTGACCGCGACCTCTTGGACGAAGTCGCACTCGGGGCCGATCTCGACCATCTTGTCGACGTAGATCTTGGCCAGCTCGTCGACGCGGGTCTTCAGCGCGCGCATGGCCTTGGGACGGAACCAGTCGGCGCCGATCTTGCGGATGTCGCGGTGCAGCGGGTCGTCCATGTGGATCAGGGTGCGCAGGCCGCCGCCGGCGGCGACGTTGGCGTTGGCCAGGTCGTCGGTGGCCTTGGTGTTCAGCATGGGCCGGGGGGCGTTGATCCAGAGCTCGTTGTCGCGCTCGATGGCCATGATGTCGGCGTGCTTGGTGACGGCCCAGAAGGGGTAGTAATCGGGCACGTCGACCAGCGATACCGGGGCGTGTTTGCGCAGGTGAGCCAGGGCGGCGAGCAGGCGGGGCTCATCGGCATAGGCCCTCGGCTCGGCCAGGACCTTGGCGGCGTCGTCGATGATCAGTTGGGGCATGGTTCCTCGCTCACACACTCACTTGACGGGTGTCAATAACGTAGCTTATGTGGGCGCGGCCACAAGTGGTAATCGGGGGTACCAGGACGCCGTACGGCGAGACCGCGAAGTCTTCGTGCCGGCACCACGAATCGCGAAGTCCGCCGCCAAAAATGCGTAGTCGACTACTCCATCAGCCGACCCTGCCGGATGCGACGCTGCAGCAATGAAGTCGCCGCTCGGCTATTGGTGGGGCACAGTCGGGTTGCTTGCCGCAGCCGGTGTGCTCACATTGGCGACCTCGACCGACGCGTCGGTTCATGCCGACCCCGACCCGAGTCCGACCACATCTGCGACCGCAGCGCCGGTCGAATCGACGACGCCCGAGACCTCGTCGACCGCCACCGAGTCGCCTATCGCAGAGCAGCAGTTGGTGATCACTCCCGCGCTGGCGTTGTCCCCACAGCAAGGCAGCCCAGGCACATCGGTCACGGCCACCGTCACCGGCTTTTCCGGATGCGACGACATTTCACTCCAGTTCGGCGCCGCACCGATACAGCCACCGAACGGATGGTCCTCGGATCCTGCCACCGGCGGCTGGTCGGCACAGTTCGCGGTGCCGGCGAGCGCCACGAACGGTCGCCACGACGTGACTGCACAATGCGGCGGCGCAATAGCTCCGAGCACGTTCACGGTGGTCTCGAAGCCGACGCTCACCGTCTCGCCCGACCACGGCCGACCCGGCACTGCGTTCACCGCCGTCGCATCCGGATTCGGGCTGTGCCGCCTGATGTGGATCCGGTGGGACCACGACGACCCGTTCTTCGCCGCCACCACCTCAGAGACCTCGGTACGTGCCGACTCGACGGTTCCCAGCGATGCCACCGTCGGCGAGCACACGGTGACCGCCCTGTGCGGGGAGAAGCCCGCGCCTGCCACGTTCACCGTTGTCCCGCCCGACCGTCCTTCTCTCACACTGGACCCCGTGCAGGGTGGTGCGGGAAGACAAGTGACCGCGGTGCTTTCGGGCTTCGGTCAGTGCGATGCACCGATACTCCGTTGGGACGGAACATCTTTGCCGACGGACCCGATCGATGGCGAGCGTCTCGTCGTGCACTTCACCGTACCGACCACCACAACGGCCGGCGACCACCAGGTGATCGCCGAGTGCGAACACACCCACTCGCCAGCCGCCACCTTCACGGTCATCGTCACGCCGAAGCCCACGCTCACCCTCGGCACGGGCCACGGATTGCCCGGCACGCAGCTGACCGTCGCGGGAACCGGCTTCGATTGCGGGGCGGATCGGGTCAACGTGCGCTGGGACGACGGCACCCGACTGGCCGACGCCTCCTCGGGAGCATTCTCCGACGTGCCCTTCACCGTTCCGTCGCGCGCGGCCACCGGAGTCCACACCGTCACGGCGGCCTGTGCGCATCATCCCGATGTGAACGCCACCCAGCCGTTCACGGTGACCAGTGAACCGGCCACCGCCGGACCACCGCCACAGCTGGGCGTACAGCCGGGAAGCGGGCATCCCGGGGATCGGGTGCGGGCGAGCGGCGATCGACTGCCGTGCGCCCGGCGCCCCGGGCCAGTGACGCTTTCGTGGGGTGACGGCACGCCGGCTGTCGCCTCCGTGGATGCCTCCGGCCGTTTCGACGTCGAACTCGTCGTACCGGCGGGAGCCGAGGCCGGCCAGCTCACTCTCCACGGCGCCTGCTCGGACGGGGTCGTACTGGCCGCTGACTTCACGGTTCTCCCCACCGCCCCGCCGCCACCTCCTCCGCCGCCGCCACCGCCACCTGCGCCACCGTTGATTCCGTGGATGTTGACCGCTCTGCTTGTTGGTGTCCTCGGGCTGCTCGGCTGGAAGTTCGCGCGGCGCGGTCCGCGGCGTCAAACCAAGCCAGTAGTCCACTCCGTCCACGCGGTCGCGCGCCCAGCCGGGGCTGCCGCTGTAGCAGTGCGCGAGACGCCCGCTCCCGGGGAGAGCACGCACGCGTTCCGGATAGAGATGCACGTCGATGTGCGCACCACGACCCTCGGGGAGGTAGATGATGACTGCGTCATTACATGAGATGGCAACTGCGAGAGATCTGCTGTTCGGCACAACGGCTCACGAGCCCGCTGTGGCGACGGCGGAGGAATTGCGCAGGAGCCGCGCGCTCGACCGGCTCGTAGTCGTGGCACCCGGACTCGCCACACCCATCGTGAACGAAGTCGCCAAGGCGACCGACGACTTGCTGTCGTCGAGCCTGTTCGACATGGTGATGTCCGGCTGGAAACGGTATGACGCACTCAGACAGGCCGCCAAGCGAACCCGAGACGCCTCGGGGACCCGGGAGTCGGTCGCGATGGCGACGCACACGGTCAAAGCGGAGCAACACCCCTCCGTGGAGTTGTACATCGATGGCAAGTCCAAGGGCATCGTGGAGATGACGCTACTGATCACGTTCACCCTCGCCGGGGTGCTCGCCGTCGTCGAGCGGGGTCGGTTGATGAGAATCGAATCCGGGAGCTGCACCGTGTCCGGATCGCTGACAGTCGCAGGCGTCGAAGCGGCGAAGCGGCGCCACACATTCGACCTGCCGGGCGCGATTGCGCTGCGGGGCGGCATACCGCTGATAGAAATCACCTCGCGCACCGAGTAATCCGGGCCCGCCCCCGTATGGCGGCGTGCCCGGTCGAACCGTCGCTTACTCGGTCGTGCCCTCGACGACGGTCATCGTGCCGCACTGGTTGGCGTGCCACTCCCCCACGAACCATCGCGCACGGCCCAGCCCGATCGCGGCAGCCCGTGCCTGCTCACAAGTCCGGTACAACGGGGTGAGCGCAAGCTGAGCGCCTGGCACGTCGAAATCCACTCCGCCACCGATGAAGAACGCACAGTCCTCGCGACCCATCATTTCGATGACCTTGAAGAATTCCAGGTTCAGCCCGTCGATGACCTGCTCTGGCGGGGTGTAGTGGTGGGTGGCAAGTGCGATGTCGAGCAGCACCATGAAGATGCAGCTGAAGGATGCACTTGCGAGCTTGGCCCCGTGCCAGAGTTCGGCCGCGAGGTTGACCCCCTCCATCCCCAACTCCACCGAGAGCGGGATGTGGTGCTCTTCAGCAGTATCTATAAAAGCCGGAAAGATGTTCAGGCCATTGATCGCATCTTGTTGGCCCGCCAGCACCCCCACTTGAAACTCCTGGAGCAGTTCGGCGCCGATGACGTCCGGCGGCTGTTCGGCCGAGTAGAACGGACCAGTCAACCCGAAGAGGTATCCCCAGCCCCAGGCTTGAGCCTGGACATTGCCGGGCGCCATCGGCGGTTGGTCGTACGGATTGGTGATCATTGTCGGTTTCCTTTCGGTTAGTGGCCGAGCCCGGCCGCGGAGACGATGGCCCAGGCCACCTCGGGATGACGGATATCGCTGTG
>JAEZIA010000452.1 GCA_023416315.1 Actinomycetes bacterium | reverse complement strand
CGCGAGTTCATGACCGCGATCGGGCCGGTGGACATCCTGTGCCGCGACAACGAGGGCCGCACGGTCGCGGTCGAGATCAAACGCCGCGGCGAGATCGACGGTGTCGAGCAGCTGACCCGTTACCTCGAGCTGCTCAACCGGGACAGCCTGCTGGCGCCGGTGAGCGGCGTGTTCGCCGCCCAGCAGATCAAGCCGCAGGCCAGAACCCTGGCCACTGACCGCGGGATTCGTTGTGTCACTTTGGATTACGACGTCATGCGTGGCATGGACAGCGACGAGTTCCGGCTCTTCTGATGCCACGGCGCCGGCCGAGTCGCCGTAAGGACAGCGGCCTCCCGCCGCTGCCCCTGCAGCGCCGCCTGGAGGCGGGCGCCGACGGCTACGACTACGAGGTGCGGCCGGTGCCGGGAGCGCGAGCCGTCAAGACGTACCGCTGCCCCGGTTGCGATCACGAGATCCGTTCCGGGACGGCACATGTGGTGGTGTGGCCGATCGATCTGGGTGCGGCCGGACTCGAGGACCGGCGGCACTGGCACACCGCGTGCTGGGCCAACCGCGGTACCCGCAGCCCGACCAGGAAGTGGTCGTAGAAACCCGGGCGCGACCTAGTGGGATGAGGCCGGCTCGACGAGCTCGACCAGGACGCCACCGGCGTCCTTCGGGTGGATGAAGTTGATCCGCGAGTTCGCGGTGCCACGGCGCGGTGCGTCGTAGATCAACCGGACGCCCTGGGCGCGCAACTGCTCGGAGATCGCGTCCAGATCGCTGACCCGATAGGCCATCTGCTGGATGCCGGGGCCGCGCTTGTCGAGGAACTTCGCGATCGTGGAGGTCTCGTCGAGCGGCGCCATGAGTTGGAGTTGGGCGCAGTCCGGAGCCGCGTTCTTCAGCGACAGCATGGCCTCACGGATGCCCTGGTCGGTGTTGATCTCCTCGTGCACCAGGATCATGCCGAGGTGCTCGTGGTACCACTGGATGGCCGCATCGAGATCCGGCACCGCGATGCCGACGTGGTCGACTGCGGTGACGAGCGCACTGGCCAGAACCGGACGGGCGTCAACTTGCTCAGCGGTCATAACGCAAAGGTAACCTAACCACATCGGATTCAACACTGGGGGATCCTGAATAGCCGCATCGAGGCGGCTCGAAACGCTGTTGGAGGTAGTCATGACCACGTCGGTGATCGTTGCTGGGGCACGCACTCCGATCGGAAAACTGATGGGTTCGCTCAAGGACTTCTCGGGCAGCGACCTGGGCGCGTTCGCGATCAAGGGCGCCCTGGAAAAGGCCGGTGTCCCGGCGTCGCTGGTCGAGTACGTGATCATGGGCCAGGTGCTGACCGCGGGCACCGGTCAGATGCCGGCCCGTCAGTCCGCCGTCGCGGCCGGGATCGGCTGGGACGTGCCCGCGCTGAGCATCAACAAAATGTGCCTGTCGGGCATCGACTCGATCGCGCTGGCCGACCAGCTGATCCGCGCCGGTGAGTTCGATGTCGTGGTCGCCGGCGGCCAGGAGTCGATGACCAAGGCGCCGCACCTGCTGATCAACAGCCGCGAGGGCTACAAGTACGGCGACGTGACCGTCCTCGACCACCTGGCCTACGACGGCCTGCACGACGTCTTCACCGATCAGCCGATGGGTGCGCTGACCGAGCAGCGCAACGACACCGACAAGTTCACCCGCGAAGAGCAGGACGAGTTCGCCGCACGCTCGCACCAGAAGGCCGCCGCCGCCTGGAAGGACGGCGTGTTCGCCGACGAGGTCGTGCCGGTGAAGATCCCGCAGCGCAAGGGCGACCCTCTTGAGTTCACCGAGGACGAGGGCATTCGGGCCAACACCACTGCCGAGTCGCTGTCCGGTCTGCGGCCCGCGTTCCGCAAGGACGGCACCATCACCGCCGGTTCGGCCTCCCAGATCTCCGACGGTGGTTGCGCTGTCGTGGTGATGAACAAGGCCAAGGCCCAGGAGCTCGGCCTGAGCTGGCTGTGCGAGATCGGCGCACACGGCGTGGTCGCGGGCCCGGACTCCACGCTGCAGTCCCAGCCGGCCAACGCGATCAAGAAGGCCGTAGCCCGGGAGGGCATCAGCCTCGACGCGCTCGACGTCATCGAGATCAACGAGGCATTCTCCGCGGTCGCACTCGCCTCGACCAGGGAACTCGGCGTCGACCCCGAGCGGGTCAACCGCAACGGTGGCGCCATTGCCGTCGGTCATCCGATCGGCATGTCCGGTGCCCGCATCACGCTGCACGCGGCGCTGGAACTCAACCGGCGGGGCAAGGGCTACGCGGTCGCGGCGCTGTGCGGCGCGGGCGGACAGGGCGATGCGCTGATCCTGCGCGCCGGTTAACCACCCGCTCGGCAACGACGCAGCGTAGTAGCTGGCTTGCCGCTACGGCACAATGGCGGCATGACGAGCACCTTTGATATCCGCAGCGCGGCCGGGCGGTTCCGGTTGGTGGCGCTGGCCGAAGCGGTGAGCTGGGTCGGACTGCTGGTCGGGATGTACTTCAAGTACCTGGGCAGCCCGCGCACCGAGATCGGGGTCAAGATCTTCGGCCCGGTGCACGGGGCGGTTTTCGTCGCATTTGTGATCGCTGCTCTCCTGGCCGGCATCGCCTACCGGTGGCGGGTGATGACATGGTTGCTGGCGTTGCTGGGCAGCATTGTGCCGCTCGGAAGTGTGATTTTCCTCATATGGGCTGATCGGACGGCGAAACTGGGCGCCGCGGCGGTCCCGGCGACTTCGGGTCGGCCACTGGATTCGGCGCCGTCGACGACGTGACAGACTTGGGTACGTGACGCGTCCACGACCCCAGATCAGCCCGGCACTTGCCGGTGCCGTCGACCTATCCGGCCTCAAACAGCGCGCTCAGCAACCCGCGGGCAGCGCGACCGCTCCCAGCGGGGGCGTGGAGGTCACCGAGGCGAACTTCGAGGCCGAGGTTCTGGTCCGGTCCGGCCAGGTGCCCGTGGTGGTGGTGCTCTGGTCGCCACGCAGCGACGCCTCCGTGCAGCTGGGTGAGGTGCTTGCCGCGCTGGCGGCCGACGACAACGGCAAGTGGTCGCTGGCCACCGTCAATGTCGATGTGGTGCCGCGGGTGGCGCAGATGTTCGGCATCGAGGCCGTGCCCACCGTGGTGGCCCTGGCCGGCGGGCAGCCGCTGGCGAGCTTCCAGGGCATGCAGCCCCCCGAGCAGCTGCGCCGCTGGGTCGACTCGCTGCTGCAGGCGACGGCCGGAAAGCTCTCCGGCGCAGGGGATTCCGATGAGGAAACGGCCGTCGACCCGGCGCTCGCGCAGGCGCGCGAGCTTCTCGAGTCCGGTGACTTCGCGGCCGCCGCGGCGGCGTATGAGGCGATCCTCGACGCCGACCCGCAGCACGCCGAGGCCAAGGGCGCCCTGCGGCAGATGACGTTCCTGCAGCGCGCCACCGCGCACCGGCCGGATGCCGTGGCCGTCGCTGACGCGGCTCCCGACGATATCGAGGCGGCCTTCGCCGCTGCCGACGTCCAGATCCTCAACCAGGACGTCGTCCCGGCCTTTGACCGGCTGATCACGCTGGTGCGCAAGACCGCCGGCGACGAGCGCACGAAAGTACGCACCCGGTTGATCGAGCTGTTCGAGTTGTTCGACCCCGCCGACCCCGATGTGATCACCGGCCGGCGCAATCTGGCCAACGCGTTGTACTAATCCTCCGCGGGCGCCGGCTCCAACCAGATCGCCGAATTCGGCGGCAGCACCAGCGTCGCCGACGCCGGCCGACCATGCCACGGCTCGTCGGTGGCCTCGACGGCACCGAAATTGCCGACGCCCGCACCGTTGTAGACCGTTGCGTCGCTGTTGAGCACCTCACGCCACGTTCCCGTGTGCGGCAGGCCCAGCCGGTAGCGACTGTGCTCGGCCCCGGAGAAATTGAACACGCACGCCAGCACCGATCCGTCGCTGCCGTACCGCAGGAAGCTCAGCACGTTGTTGGCCGAGTCGTTGGCGTCGATCCAGGAATAGCCTTCGGGCTTGGTGTCCTGGCTCCACAACGACGGACGATCGCGGTACAAGGCGTTGAGGTCGGCGACGAAGCGCTGGATCCCGTCGGAGTAGCTGTTCTCGTCGAGCTGGTACCAGTCGACTCCGCGTTCCTCCGACCACTCCGCGCGCTGCCCGAACTCCTGGCCCATGAACAACAGCTGCTTGCCGGGATGGGCCCACTGATAGGCCAGCAGGCTGCGCAGCCCGGCCGCTTTGACGTGGTCGTTGCCCGGCATCCGGCCCCACAGCGTGCCCTTGCCGTGCACCACCTCGTCGTGGCTGATCGGCAGCACGAAGTTCTCACTGAAGGCATACAGCAGCGAGAACGTCAGCTCGCCGTGGTGATAGGTGCGGTAGATCGGGTCGCGGCTGATGTAGTCCAGGGTGTCGTGCATCCACCCCATATTCCATTTCATCGAAAAGCCAAGCCCGCCAAGGTTCGTCGCGCGGGTGACGCCCGGCCACGAGGTGGACTCCTCGGCGATCGTGACGATGCCGGGATGGCTCTTGTGGACGGTCGCGTTCATCTCCTGCAAGAACTGCACCGCCTCGAGGTTCTCTCGCCCGCCGTAGATGTTGGGCGTCCAGCCGCCCTCGGGGCGCGAGTAATCGAGGTACAGCATGGAGGCGACGGCATCCACCCGTAGGCCGTCGATGTGGAACTCCTGCAGCCAGTACAGCGCGTTGGCCACCAGGAAGTTGCGCACCTCGGCGCGGCCGAAATCGAAGACGTAGGTGCCCCAGTCCAGTTGCTCGCCGCGGCGGGGGTCGGAATGCTCGTAGAGCGGTGTGCCGTCGAAGCGGCCCAGCGCCCAGGCGTCCTTGGGGAAGTGGGCGGGTACCCAGTCGACGATCACGCCGATGCCGGCCTGGTGCAGCGTGTCCACCAGGAACCGGAATTCGTCGGGGGTGCCGAACCGCGACGTCGGCGCGTAGTACGACGTCACCTGATAGCCCCACGAGCCGCCGAACGGGTGCTCGGCCACCGGCAGGAACTCGACGTGGGTAAAGCCCTGCGCCAGAACGTATTCGGTGAGCTGGTCGGCGAGCTCGCGATAGCTCAGGCCGGGCCGCCAGGAGCCTAGGTGCACCTCGAGGGTGCTCATCGGCCCGAACACCGGGTTCTGCGCGGCCCGCTGGGTCAGCCAGTCGGCGTCGTCCCAGGTGTACTCCGAGGTGAACACCCGCGATGCGGTGTGCGGTGGCACCTCGGTCGCGAACGCGAACGGATCCGCGCGGTCGGTGACCGACCCGTCGACGCCGTGCACCCGGAACTTGTACAGCCCGTCGGTGGGGAAGCCGGGCCAGAACAGCTCCCACACCCCGGAGGAACCCAGCACCCGCATTGGGGCGTCGTTGCCGTCCCAGTGGTTGAACTCACCGGTCAGGTTGATGCCCTTGGCATTCGGGGCCCACACCGCGAACGACACACCCTCCACCACGCCGTCGGCGGTGGTGAACGACCGGGGGTGGGCGCCCAGGATCTCCCACAGCTGTTCGTGGCGACCCTCGCCGAACAGATACAGGTCCATTTCACCGAGCGTGGGCAGGAAGCGATACCCGTCGGCGACGGTGATCGTGTGGTCGCCCGGATAGGTGATCTCGAGCCGGTAGTCGACCAGGTCGGTGAACGGCAACGCGACCGCGAACACCCCGGAGTCGATGTGCGTCATCGGATGGCGCTCGCCGCCGATGAGGGCCACTACTTTCTCCGCGTGCGGCTTGAGCGCGCGGATCACGGTGTGGTCGTCGTACTCGTGCGCACCCAAAATGCTGTGCGGGCTGTGGTGCACGCCGGAGACCAGCCTGGCCAGCTCACCGGGGTCGGGCGCCAGGTGCGGGCTGGCGAGCTTCTCGGTTCTCGTCATTGCCAAGGCTCCTTCGTCGTTCCCGTCATTCCCGGCGCAGCAGAACTGCCCTCTGCTCCTGCGGTATCAACGGCATGTTCAGGATGTGCGCGACGGCTCGGGCCGGCTCCAGGCGCACATAGTTCGACTGGCCCCACTGGTATTCCTCCCCGGTGATCTCGTCGCGCACCCAGAAACGGTCGTAGGGCTGCATACCCAAAGCGGCCATATCTAGCCACAGGGTGCCCTCTTCAGGACCGAAAGCGTTCAATGTCACCACCACCAGCACGGTGTCCCCGGACACCGGGTCGAACTTGCTGTAGGCCAGCAACGCGTCGTTGTCGATGTGGTGGAACGTGATCGTGCGCAGCTGGCACAGCGCCGGGTGCAGGTGACGGATCTCGTTGAGGCGCCGCAGGAATGGTTCCAGGGACTGGCCTTGGGCCAGCGCGGCCTCGAAGTCGCGCGGCCGCAGCTCGTATTTCTCGGAGTCCAGGTACTCCTCGCTGCCCTCGCGCACCGGCACGTGCTCGAAGAGTTCGTAGCCGGAGTACACCCCCCACGAGCTGCCCATCGTCGAGGCCAGAACGGCCCGGATCGCGAACATGCCCGGCCCACCGTGCTGCAGGCTCTCGTGCAGGATGTCCGGCGTGTTGACGAACAGGTTCGGCCGCGTGTAGTCGGCGTGCTCGGCGATCTGGCGGCCGAATTCCTCGATCTCCCACTTCGCGGTACGCCAGGTGAAGTACGAATACGACTGAGTGAAGCCGAGTTTCGCCAGACCGTTCAACCTCGCGGGCCGGGTGAACGCCTCGGCCAGGAACAGCACGTCCGGATCGATGGCCTTGACCTGGCTGATCAGCCACGCCCAGAAGTTCGGCGGCTTGGTGTGCGGGTTGTCGACCCGAAAGATCTTGACGCCGTGGTCCATCCAATGCCGCACCACCCGCAGCACCTCGTCGTAGAGGCCGCCGGGGTCGTTGTCGAAGTTCAGCGGATAGATGTCCTGGTATTTCTTCGGCGGATTCTCCGCATAGGCGATGGTGCCGTCGGGCAGCTCGGTGAACCACTCCCGGTGATTCTTGGCCCACGGGTGATCCGGGGCGCACTGCAGCGCGAGGTCCAGGGCCACCTCCAGCCCGTTGTCGCGGGCGGCGGCGACGAAGCGGTCGAAATCCTCGATCGTGCCCAGCTCGGGGTGAATGGCGTCGTGGCCCCCCTCGTCGCTGCCGATCGCCCACGGTGAGCCGACGTCACCGGGTTCGGCCGTCACAGTGTTGTTGCGGCCCTTGCGATGCACCTTGCCGATGGGGTGGATGGGCGGCAGGTAGACGACGTTGAAGCCCATCCCCGCGACCCGCGGCAGTGCCGCCGCCGCCGTTTCGAATGTGCCGTGCACCGGCTTGCCGTCGGCGTCGCGACCACCGGTGGAGCGGGGGAACAGCTCGTACCAGGCGCTGCACCGCGCCATCGGCCGGTCCACCCAGATGCCGTACGTGCTGCCCCGGGTGACCAGTTCACGCAGCGGGAACTCGGCGAGCAGCTCGGTGACCTCGTGGGACAGCGCCAGCGCCGCCCGGGTCAGCGGGTCCCCGGGCTGGCGCAGCGCGGCGGCGGCCTCCAGCAGCGGCGCGCGGCGGTCGCGCGGCACCCCGGTGGCGGCCCGGGCCAGCAGGTTGCCGCCCACGATCAGGTCGTTGTTGAGCTCGGACTCACCCTGGCCGGCGTCGAGTTTGACGGTGACGTTGTGCCGCCACGTCGTGAGTGGGTCACCCCAGCCGTCGATGCGGAACGTCCACAGGCCCACCCGGTCGGGCACGAACTGGCCGTGGAACAGATCCGGCGTGCGCCCCATGGCCATCGGGTACAGCTGCGGCTTGATCCTGGCGACCGCTGGGGCACCCTCGGTCAACTCGGCGCTGTCGGGCGCCTTGACCCGACGGGCCGGGTTCTGCCCGAGCTGTGGGTGTGCCGTGCCGAGGTAGCGCACCACCAACGTCGCCGCCACCGCCTCGTGCCCTTCGCGCCAGACCGTCGCGGCCACCGGCACGACTTCGCCGACGACCGCCTTGGCCGGATAGGTTCCGCAGGACACAACGGGCGCGACGTCATCGATCTCGATACGACCGGGCACCCAACCACTCCATTCCTGACCTGTGCGGCGTGGCCTGCCCCGCGCCGGCTTGAGTCGGTTTCTCGTTGTCGTGGCACAGAGACGGCTGTCGCTGCACCGGTCGTGAGAGTCCGTGACCCTCGGGGTAACCGCATCGCGCTCTCTTCACACCGTAGTGCGCGGACTTGATGGCCGGGGAAGAAGCGATGCGCACTCAACCGCCCCGGGCGATCTCAGTAAGGTGAGAACGTGTGAAGGCTCTCCGCAGGTTCACGGTCCGTGCCCATTTGCCTGAGCGGCTTGCCGCACTCGGTGCGCTGTCCACCAATTTGCGTTGGTCATGGGACAAACCCACTCAGGATCTGTTCGCCTCGATCGATCCGCAACTGTGGCTGCAGACCGGCCAGGACCCGGTGGCGCTGCTCGGTGCGGTCACCCCGGCCCGGCTCGATGAGCTGGCCGAGGACGAGCCGTTCCTTACCGCTCTGGATCAGCTCGCGGCGGATCTGGACGACTACCTGAGCCGGCCGATGTGGTATCAGGAGCAGAACGCCGAGTCGATGCCGACGGGTATCGCCTACTTCTCGATGGAGTTCGGCGTCGCCGAGGTGCTGCCCAACTATTCGGGCGGTCTTGGCATTCTGGCCGGCGACCACCTGAAATCGGCGTCGGATCTGGGCCTGCCCCTGATCGCCGTCGGCCTGTACTACCGCTCGGGGTACTTCCGCCAATCGCTGACCGCCGACGGCTGGCAGCACGAGAACTATCCGTCGCTGGATCCGCAGGGTCTGCCGCTGCGGCTGCTGACCGACGCCGCCGGCGCGCCGGTGCTGGTGGAGTTGGCGATGCCGGAGGACTCGGTGCTGCGCGCCCGGGTGTGGGTCGCCCAGGTTGGTCGGATCCCGCTGCTGCTGTTGGATTCTGACATCCCCGAAAACGAACACGATCTGCGCAACGTCACCGACCGGCTCTACGGCGGTGACCAGGAGCACCGGATCAAACAGGAACTGCTGGCCGGTATCGGCGGGGTGCGGGCGATCCGCGCGTTCACCGCGATCGAGGGCTTGCCCGCTCCCGATGTGTTTCACATGAACGAAGGCCACGCCGGCTTCCTCGGGGTCGAGCGGATCCGCGAATACATCTCCGAGCAGAACCTGGACTTCGACACCGCGCTGACGCTGGTGCGGGCCAGCACGGTGTTCACCACCCACACCCCGGTGCCCGCAGGCATCGACCGGTTCCCGGTCGAGATGGTGCAGCGCTATTTCGGCGACGGCGGGAAAACTCCTCTGCTGCCTGATGTTCCGGTCGGACGGGTGCTGGCGTTCGGCGCCGAGGACGATCCCACGAAGTTCAACATGGCGCACATGGGCCTTCGGCTCGCGCAGCGCGCCAACGGGGTGTCGCTGCTGCACGGCCGGGTCAGCCGCGCGATGTTCGACGAGCTGTGGCCCGGTTTCGATCCGGCGGAGGTGCCGATCGGGTCGATCACCAACGGGGTGCACGGGCCCACCTGGGCGGCGCCGCAGTGGATGGAGCTGGGCCGCGAACTGGCCGGCTCCACCGAGGCGTTGCGGGAGGCCAACGTCTGGCAGAAGCTGCAGCAGGTCGACACCGGCCACATCTGGTGGATCCGGTCGCAGTTGAAAGCGCTGCTGGTCGAGGATGTCCGCCAGCGGCTGCGCCGGTCGTGGTTGGAGCGCGGTGCGTCGGAGGCCGAACTCGGCTGGATCGCAACGGCTTTCGATCCCGAGGTGCTGACCATCGGGTTCGCCAGGCGGGTTCCCACCTACAAGCGTCTCACCCTGATGCTGCGTGACCCGCAGCGGCTCGAGGCACTGCTGCTCGACGAGGAGAAGCCGATCCAGCTGATCGTGGCGGGCAAGTCCCATCCGGCCGACGACGCGGGCAAGGCCCTGATCCAGCAGATCGTCAGGTTCGCCGATCGGCCGGAGGTCCGCCACCGCATCGCTTTCCTGCCCGACTACGACATGTCGATGGCTCGCCAGCTGTACTGGGGATGCGATGTGTGGCTGAACAATCCGCTGCGCCCGCTGGAGGCCTGCGGTACGTCCGGCATGAAGAGCGCGTTGAACGGCGGCCTGAACCTGTCCATCCGCGACGGCTGGTGGGACGAGTGGTTCGACGGCGAAAACGGTTGGGAGATACCGACAGCCGACGGCCTGGCCGACGAGAACCGCCGCGACGACCTGGAGGCCGCCGCGCTCTACAACCTGCTCGAGCACTCGGTCGGCCCGACGTTCTACGACCGCGACGACAACGGAGTGCCGACCCGCTGGGTGGAGATGGTCCGGCACACCCTGCAGGCACTGGGACCCAAGGTGCTGGCATCGCGGATGGTGCGCGACTACACCGAGAAGTACTACGCGCCTGCCGCGCAGTCGCTGCGGCGTACCAGCGCGCCCATCGACGGCTTGCCGTTCGGCGCGGCCCGGGAACTGTCGGCGTATCGACTGCGCGCCCAGGAGGCCTGGCCGAAGATCCAGATCACCGACGTCGACAGCACCGGCCTGCCGGACACCCCGCTGTTGGGTTCGGAGCTGACCCTGACCGCCACCGTCGCACTGGCCGGGCTGCGGCCGGACGAGGTCGTCGTGCAGGCGGTGTTGGGCCGGGTCGACGCCGCCGACGCGCTGCAGAACCCGATCACCGTCGACATGGCGCACGCCGGTTCCGGTGACGGCGGCACCGACATCTTCACCACGACCACCCCGCTACCGGTGGCCGGTGCCGTCGGCTACACGGTGCGCGTGCTGCCGCATCACCCCCTGCTGGCCGGTGACAACGAACTGGGCCTGGTCACCCTGGCGTAACGCTGGGAGTTGCCGAACCGGTTAGCAGGGCATGGGAGCCACCTGTAGGTTCCCAAAGGGAGTGTCGACCGGTGCCGCATCGGGGCGGACCGGCGGCCCTCCGGGAAGGTGTTCTTCGCAGTGTTCGTTCGTCGCGCGGCGCTGATGGCGCTGGTGGGCACCCTGTTGGCTACGCCGGTACCGGCGTCGGCCGATCCCGATCCGGGAGCCGACCTGGCCCAGCCGGTGGCCGCCGTCGACCCTGCCGCGCCGCCGGTCGACGACGGCAAAGTGGCCTCCACCCCGCCGGCCACCACGACATCGCCCGACGGCTGGACACTGACGATCTCGGCCAAGGACGAGGTGCAGATGCCGAGCGCACCGCTGACCACCGCGATCTCCTCGCGCGAGTACATCGTCAGCGGCGTTTTCAATGGCGCGCTCGACGGACCGGGTGATTACCCGAAGGGCGTGTTCGAGGTCGGCTATCAGATCGGCTGCGGCATCGACATGAGCACCTCCAACGGGGTCGCGCTGACCGGCACCGTCGGCGGCAACGCCTCGATCGGCTTCCTCGGCCTGGACTTTCCGAACAACGCCGCCGAAGGGCTGCTGCCCGGTGTCGGCGGCAACGTCGGCGGCGGTATCACCGTCGGCCTCAAGCCCGGCATCATCAACATCGTCCCGGTGACCAAGAAGGAGTACAAAGGTGACCGGCCGTGGGTGTCGATCAGCAACTTCCACGTGAAAATCGATGGCTGCGTGGGTGAGTCGTTCATCCGCTCCTATGCGACGCTGAGCAAGTCCACCGACGAGGGCGACGCGATCCTGTCCTGGTACGGGGTCACCAAGAAGATCTAGCGCCGGTTCCCTCGAGTGCGCGCTCAGATCGCGAAAGACGCCCGCGGGGCGATCTCCACGCACGCTCGGCGCAGTGGCGCCTACGGGAAGCGCTTGATGCAGCGCTCCTGGTCGCCGAGCACCCCGATGCGGAACGCGTCGATGCGGTTGAACCCGGCGGGCACCGAGTCACCGTTGACGTCGCTGGCCACCAGGCCGTTGGTCAGCAGACCCGACACCGCCTCGTCGATGTCGCCTGCGGTCAGCGCCACGGTGTTGCCGTCGGGGGTGGTGACCTCCTTCGACAGTTTGGTGGTGGCCACCCCGGTCAGGCAGGCGGTGCGCAGCCCGGCTTCGGCGTTGTCGAGCACGAGGCCGCCGCGCTCGTGCTGCAGCGCCAGCATGTACCGCGATGCCAGCACCGAGTAGGCGGTGTTGTCGCCGGTGACCAGGACGTTGTCCTCACCCTCGTTGGAGGCGCCCATCTTCGCCAACCCGGGCAGGTCGACGGCGATGGTGTTGCTGGCCGGGCAGAACGACACCGGCGGGCTGGGCCGGGCATCGGGACACCTGGCCGCCGAGGCGGCATCGAAGCTCAGCGTCGGCGGGTTCTTGGGCGAGAACAGGATGTTCAGCGCGTCGACGATCGCGCGGACCGATTCCTCGGAGACCGGCCACTCGCCGGTCTGGTCGCGTTGCAGTTCGATCGGCAGGTCGCCGCGGCGCTGGCCGATCTCCTGGGCGTCGATGGCCGCGCACGACGACGGCCCGTCGGTGAAACCGAACTGGAAGGCCGAGATCCGTTCGAACGCCGAGCCGTGCTCGTCGCCGCTGCCCGAATAGTCGTCCTGGCTCAGCAACGGGTCGCGGAACGAAATCATCGCAGCCAGAAGGTTGTTCAGTCCGTCGCCGGTGCTCAGCGTGAACCGCTTCGAGTTACCTTCGGCCACCCACCGCATGTACACCCCGGCCAGGCAGTCCGCCTGCTGCTCGGCCACCAGCGTCGGGGTGCCCTTCTTGTTCAGCTTGGCCATCCGCTGGATGGCGTGCCCGTACTCGTGGGCCAGCACCATCGTGATGGCCATGTCGCCGTTGGCTTGTCGCAAGGCCGGGAACAGCACGCCGCGATCCCACCCGATGGTGTTGTCGTCCTCGCAGAAACCGGCGTTGATCAGCCCGGCCGCCGAGTCACCGCAGAATTCGCCGTCGTAATCATTGGAGTCCCAGGAGATGAGGGCCTTGACGGGCCGGAACTCGCCGTCGAACGTGCCTGTGTACTCGTTCTTCCAGAACGCCTCCAGGTCACTGATCGACAGCGCACCGATCTCGTCGTCCTTGCCGCCGTCGCTGTGCGAGACCTTTCGCGTGGGCTCCTCGGGATTCGCGCGCAGACCGCTTGGACCGTCGACGGCTTTCAGGCCGCCGACCTTGAACGGGTCGTCGAACACCGAGACCGCCTTGCCGACGATCGTGGTGCCGCAACCGGCCAGCACCGCGGCGACGCCCGCGACGGCAAGCAGACGGGTGAGGTGTCGTCGGCGCATGAGGGTCACATTAATGCCGCGCCCGGCCCGGACCCGGATAAATCACGTCGAGACGCCGTCACGCAGCCGCAGAAGTGCTTGTTTGACCCGTTGGGGGTCGGTGGTGGACCAAAACGGCGGCAGTGAGGCCCGCAGATAGCTGCCGTAGCGTGCGGTCGCCATCCGTGAGTCCAGCACCGCGACGACGCCCCGATCGTCGGCGCGGCGCAGCAGCCGTCCCGCCCCCTGTGCGAGCAGCAGTGCGGCGTGGGCGGCGGCCACCGTCATGAACCCGTTGCCGCCGCGCGCGGCCACCGCCCGCTGCCGCGCGGTCAGCAGCGGATCGTCGGGGCGGGGGAACGGGATGCGGTCGATGAGCACCAGCGACAGCGAGGGCCCGGGCACGTCGACGCCCTGCCACAACGACAGGGTGCCGAACAGCGACGTCTCCGGGTCGGCGGCGAACTTCTCGACCAGCGCGGCGGTGCTGTCCTCGCCCTGGCACAGGATCGGGGTGTCGATCCGGGCCCGCAACGCCTCGGCGGTGGCTTTGGCCGCCCGCATCGATGAGAACAGTCCCAGCGTGCGGCCGCCGGCCGCGTCGATGAGCCCGGCGATCTCGTCGAGCTGTTCGGGGGAGCCTGACGTGTCTCGGCCGGGTGGCGGCAGATGCGCGGCAACGTACAAGATGCCGGACTTGGCGTGCTCGAACGGCGAGCCGACGTCCAGACCCTTCCATTTGGGGCCGTCACCGAGGCCCCATGCTCCGGCCATGGCGTCAAACGACCCGCCGACGGTCAGCGTCGCCGAGGTCAAAACCGTTGTCGCATTGTCGAACAACCGGGTGCGCAGCAACCCCGCCACCGACAGCGGGGCCACCCTGAGCACCGGTCGGAGCGCACCCGAGCCCCGAGTCGCTCCGCTCCTGCCCGCCGGTCCGTCCTCATGGTCGAGCCACACCACCTCGGTGCGGTCGGGGATCGACGGCACGAAGGAGTCCAGCACCCGCTCCGCGGTGTCACCGATCTCGGTCAGCGCCGCGATCGCCTCGTTGCGCGCGGCGGCGGCTTTCGGATCCTTGGGGGAGGGATCGATGTCGAGGCGGGCGGCGGTGGCCGCATCGCGCAGCGCGGTCAGATAGGTCGCGAGCTCGTCGTCGAGGAAGTCGAGCCGCCCCGGCTGCGCGTCGTGGATCGCCGAGGAGAACGTCGCCACCGCCGCTTCCATCCGCTGTACCAGCGTCGGGCTGACCAGCCGGGAGATGCGCCGGGTGGCTACCCCGAGCGGGGCGGGCGTCAGTTCGCCGGTGGCCACCGAGGTCACCCGGTCCACGAGTTCGTGGGCCTCGTCGACCACCAGATAGTCGTGCTCGGGCAGCACCGCGGCGTCGGCGATCGCGTCGATGGCCAGCAGGGCGTGGTTGGTGACGACGACGTCGGCGCGGCCGGCCTCGCCGCGGGCGCGTTCGGAGAAACAGTCGGTGCCGTACGGGCAACGCGCCATCCCGAGGCATTCCCGTGCCGAGACGCTGACCTGCGACCAGGACCGGTCGGGCACCCCGGGCGCGAGCTCGTCACGGTCACCGGTCTCGGTGGACGACGCCCACGCCGTCAGCCGGGCCACGTCGCGGCCCAGCGCGGTCGCGGCGACCGGCTCGAAGAGTTCCTCCTGCGGGGTGTCCGCCGGATCCTCGCCGCTGCCATTATGAATCTTGTTCAGGCACAGGTAGTTCCGTCGGCCCTTCAGCAGTGCGAACTTGGGCCGCCGCGGCAGCGTGGCGGCAAGGGCGTCGACCAGCCGCGGCAGGTCGCGGTCGACGAGCTGGCGTTGCAACGCGATTGTCGCGGTGGACACCACGACCGGCGTCTCCTCGGCGACCGCCCGGGCGATCGCCGGGATCAGGTAGGCCAGCGACTTCCCGGTTCCGGTGCCGGCCTGCACCGCCAGATGCTCACCGGCGCCGAACGCGTGGGCCACTGCCTCGGCCATCTGCACCTGGCCGGGGCGTTCGGTGCCGCCGAGTGCGGCCACCGCGGTCGCCAGCAGGTCGGTGACCGGCGGCAGGTCGTCTGCGCTCACCGCGGCCGCACCGGGACCTGTCGGGTCGGGATCGCCGGCTCGCCCTGGGACAGCGCGAGGCCCTCCCAGGGCAGGCTGCGCAGGCCCCGCACCACCAGGTCGCGCGCGGCGGCCAGGTCGGCGGTGACCACCGGCTGACCGTCGCGCACCAGCGGCACGGTCAGTGTCCGCGCGGGTTCGCTGACCTCGGGCGGCGCTGACGCCGGGTGGATGAGTTCCTCGGTGATCGTGCCCGTCGGTCGGGCCAGCCGCATCGCCGCCTTGCGGCCGCCGTGAGATTCCTTGCGGCTGCTGCGTTTCTGCACCGGCAGGCCGTCGACCTCGACGAGCTTGTAGACCATGCTGGCGGTCGGGGCGCCCGAGCCGGTGACCACCGAGGTTCCGACGCCGTAGGTATCGACGGGGTCGGCGCGCAGCGCGGCGATCGAGAATTCGTCGAGATCGCCCGACACCACGATCTCGGTGCCGGTGGCGCCGAGCTCGTCGAGTTGGGCGCGTACCCGGCGGGCCAGCACGCCGAGGTCTCCGGAGTCGATGCGCACCGCGCCGAGACCGGTTCCCGCGACCGCGATCGCGTTGGCCACGCCGGCCGTGACGTCGTAGGTGTCGACGAGCAGGGTGGTGTCGATTCCCAGCGCGTCGACCTGGGCGCGGAAGGCCGCCTGCTCGTCCGGCCCCGCGGCCGTGGTGTGCAGCATCGTGAACGCGTGCGCGCTGGTGCCCATGGCCGGGATGCCGTAGCGGCGGTTCGCCTCGAGGTTGGACGTCCCGGTGAAACCGGCGATATAGGCCGCGCGGGCCGCTGCCACCGCCGCCTGCTCGTGGGTGCGCCGCGAACCCATCTCGATCAGAGCCCGGCCGGCGGCGGCAGTCACCATCCGGGCGGCCGCCGAGGCGATGGCGGTGTCGTGGTTGAAGATCGACAAGGCCAGCGTTTCGAGCAAGACGCATTCGGCGAAGGTGCCGGTGACCGACAGTATCGGCGAGCCAGGGAAGTACAGCTCACCCTCGGCGTAGCCGTCGATGTCGCCGGTGAAGCGGAAGTCGCGCAGATAGTCCAGCGTCGCGGTGTCCGCGAACGACCGCAGTGGCTCCAGTGCCGCGTCGTCGAAAATGAACTCGCCCAAGGCTTCCAGGAATCGTCCGGTGCCGGCCACCACTCCGTAGCGGCGGCCTTCCGGCAGCCGGCGGGCGAAGACCTCGAACGTGGTCCGGTGTGCGGCCGAACCGTCGTGTAGCGCGGCGGCGAGCATCGTGAGCTCGTACTTATCCGTCAGCAGGGCGGCGGTCACAGCGCAACCGTATCGGCCGCCCCGCCGGGGTGGATAGATTGCTCTTCACCCGAGGGGCTCATCGCCAGAGCGTTTGGTCTCGGTCGCTATCCTTGGTCGCATGGGTTCGCAAGCAGCTCCGACCCGGCCGGATGCCGGCGGACAGCAGCGTACGGAATCCGTGGAAGCCGTCGACACGCCCTGGGTGACGATCGTCTGGGATGACCCGGTCAATCTGATGAACTACGTGACTTACGTGTTCCAGAAGCTCTTCGGCTACAGCGAGCCGCACGCCACCAAGCTCATGATGCAGGTTCATCACGAGGGCAAGGCCGTCGTATCGGCCGGAAGCCGGGAATCCATGGAGGTCGACGTGTCCAAACTGCATGCCGCCGGATTGTGGGCGACCATGCAGCAGGACCGCTGACGGCGTGCGCAAATGGAAGCGGGTCGACACCGCTGACGGTCCCCGGTTCCGCTCGGCGCTGGCCCCCCACGAAGCCGCGCTGCTGAAGAACATGGTCGGTTCGGTGCAGGGCATGCTCGATGAACGGGAGGCCTCGGCGCCGTCGGATCCGCTGTCGCAGATCACCGGGATCCGGGCCGGAAATCCGCAAGCACCCGAAGACACCACGATGCGGCGGTTGCTGCCCGACTTCTTCAAGCCCCAACGTGAGCACCCGGCCGGCTCGGCCGCCGCCGAAAGCCTCAATGGCGCGCTGCGCAGTCTGCACGAGCCCGACATCATCGACGCCAAAAAAGCTGCGGCGCAACGACTTCTGGATACCCTGCCGGACGGCGGGGGCAGGTTCGAGATCACCGAGGACGACGCCAACGCCTGGATCTCCGCGGTCAACGACGTCCGGCTGGCGTTGGGCGCGATGCTCGAGATCGGTCCGGAAGGCCCCGACCGGTTGCCGTCCGACCATCCGCTGGCCGGTCACCTCGACGTGTACCAGTGGCTGACGGTGCTGCAGGAGTACCTGGTGCTCGGGCTGATGGGCAAGCCGATCAGATGAACGCGATCACCGACGTCGCCGGAATCCTGGTCGGCCATCACGGACGGCTCGATCCCGACGCGACGCTGGGATCGGGCTGGGCAGCCGGCACCACCGTCGTCGTCGCGCCACCGGGAACGGTCGGTGCGGTCGACGTTCGCGGCGGTGCGCCCGGCAGTCGCGAAACCGACCTGCTCGACCCCGCCAACAGCGTCCGACACGTCGACGCCGTCGTGCTGACCGGGGGCAGTGCCTATGGGCTGGCCGCCGCCGACGGCGTGATGACCTGGCTGGAGGAGCGGGGCCGCGGCGTGGCGATGGAGGGCGGGGTGGTCCCGATCGTTCCGGCCGCGGTGATTTTTGATCTCCCGGTCGGTGGCTGGGGATGCCGCCCGACCGCCGAATTCGGTTATGCCGCGGCCGCATCGGCCGGCGTGGAGGTGGCGGTGGGCACGGTGGGCGCCGGCGTCGGCGCGCGCGCCGCGGTGCTCAAAGGTGGCGTCGGCACCGCGTCGACGACGCTGCCCTCGGGGGTGACGGTCGGCGCGATCGTCGTCGTCAACAGCGCGGGCAACGTGATCGATCCCGCCACCGGGCTGCCCTGGATGAGCCACCTCACCGAGGAGTTCGGGCTGGTCGCGCCGCCCGCCGACCAGGTGGCCGCGCTCACCGCCCTGGATAACGAAGCCAGCCCGCTGAACACCACGATCGCCGTCGTCGCCACCGACGCCGCGTTGTCGCCTGCCGGGTGCCGCCGGTTCGCGGTCGCCGCGCAGGACGGCCTGGCGCACACCATTCGCCCGGCGCACACCCCGCTGGACGGCGACACCGTCTTCGCGCTTGCCACCGGTGCCATCGAGGTGCAGCCGGATCCCGACACCCCGACGGCGATGGCGCCGGATACCAAGCCGCTCGCCGCGATCGGCGCGGCCGGGGCAGACTGTTTGGCACGAGCGGTACTGGGGGCTGTGCTGGCCGCCGAGTCGGCAGCCGGAATACCGACCTACCGCGACATGTTGCCCGGTGCGTTCGCCGCTTTGGCCTGAGCCGAGTTCGACCGCGAGGAGGAATGCCCGCCGTGTTGGTGATCCGTGCCGACCTGGTCGACGCCATGGTCGCCCACGCCCGGGCCGACCACCCCGACGAGGCCTGCGGTGTCCTGGCCGGACCCGAGGGCTCCGACCGTCCCCAGCGGCACATCGCGATGCTCAATGCCGAACGGTCACCGACGTTCTACCGCTTCGACTCCGCCGAGCAACTCACGGTGTGGCGGGAGATGGACCGGGCCGACGAGGTGCCGGTCGTGATCTACCACTCGCACACCGCCACCGAGGCCTATCCCAGTCGCACCGACATTTCCTATGCCTCCGAACCCGACGCGCACTACGTCCTGGTCTCCACCCGGGACCCGGACATTCACGAGTTGCGCAGCTACCGGATCCTCGACGGTGTGGTCACCGAAGAGCCCGTCACGATCGTCGAGCAGTACTAGAGCCGAAGGAGCCACCGATGCCCGTCGAGGTGTCCATCCCGACCATCCTGCGCAGCCACACCGGCGGCGAGAAGCGCGTGTCCGCCAGCGGCGAGACGCTGCAGGCCGTGATCGCCGACCTGGAAGCCAACTACTCCGGTATCTCCGAGCGGTTGATGGATAACGGCAAGCTGAACCGGTTCGTCAACATCTACGTCAACGACGAGGACGTCCGCTTCTCCGGCGGTCTGGACACCGAGATCGGCGACGGTGACTCGGTGACGATCCTGCCCGCCGTGGCGGGCGGGGCGAATTGACTCGTTACGGCTCACTGCTGCAGGCGGTCGGCGACACCCCGCTGGTGGGATTGCCGCGGTTGTCGCCGCGCTGGGACGACGGCGACGGACCGCACGTTCGGCTGTGGGCCAAACTCGAGGACCGCAACCCGACCGGGTCCATCAAAGACCGGCCTGCGCTGCGCATGATCGAGCAGGCCGAACGTGACGGGTTGCTCACGCCGGGAGCCACGATCCTGGAACCCACCAGCGGCAATACCGGCATCTCACTGGCGATGGCCGCGCGCCTGAAGGGCTACCGGCTGATCTGCGTGATGCCGGAGAACACCTCGATCGAACGCCGCCAGATCCTCGAGCTCTACGGTGCGCAGATCATCTTCTCGCCCGCCGAGGGTGGCTCGAACACCGCGGTCGCCCGGGCCAAGGAACTCGCCGCCGAGCACGCCGACTGGGTCATGCTCTACCAGTACGGCAACCCGGCCAACGCCGACGCGCACTACTACGGCACCGGGCCGGAGCTATTGAAAGACCTGCCCGAGATCACCCACTTCGTCGGCGGTCTCGGTACCACCGGCACGTTGATGGGCACCGGCCGCTTCCTGCGGGAGCGGGTCTCCGATATCGCGATCGTCGCCGCCGAGCCGCGCTACGGCGAGGGTGTCTACGCACTGCGCAACATCGATGAGGGCTTCATCCCCGAGCTCTACGACCCCGAGATCCTCACGACCCGGTTCTCGGTCGGCTCGATCGACGCGCTGCGGCGCACCCGGGAGCTGGTCGAGGTCGAAGGGATCTTCGCCGGGATTTCCACCGGCGCGATACTGCACGCCGCGCTCGGGGTGGCACGCAAGGCGATCAAGGCTGGTCAACGGGCCGACATCGCGTTCACGGTGTGCGACGCGGGGTGGAAGTATCTGTCCACCGGCGCGTACGCCGGTAGCCTTGACGAAGCCGAGGAGGCTTTGGAAGGCCAACTCTGGGCGTAGACGAGGTAACGAGACACAGATGAATCAGCCGTACTCAACCATTACGCCGCAGCCCAAAAAGACCCCGGCCTGGAAGGTCGGCGGCGCCACCATCCTGTCGTTCGTCGCGGTGCTGTACATCATCGAACTGGTCGATCAGCTGTCCCGGCACTCGCTGGACCGCAACGGCATCCGGCCGCTGGAAGCCGACGGCCTGTGGGGCATCGTCTTCGCGCCGCTGCTGCACGCCAACTGGCAGCACCTGGCGGCCAACACCGTGCCCGCCCTGGTGCTCGGGTTCCTCGTGACGTTGACCGGCATGGCGCGGTTCGTCTGGGCTACCGCGGTGATCTGGATCGTCGGCGGCTTCGGCACCTGGCTGATCGGTGACGTCGGCGGCTGTCCCATCCCGACCAACCACATCGGCGCCTCCGGGCTGATCTTCGGCTGGCTGACGTTCCTGCTGGTGTTCGGCTGGTTCACCCGGCATATCTGGCAGATCGTGACCGGCATCGTGGTGCTGTTCGTCTACGGCGGTGTGCTGTGGGGGGCGGTGCCCGAACTGAACCGCTGCGGTGGGGTGTCTTGGCAGGGCCATCTGTGCGGGGCGATTGCCGGTGTGCTGGCCGCGTACTGGCTGTCCGGGCCGGAACGCAAAGCGCGGGAACGCAAGAAGGCCGGCCAGTTTCCGGGCCTGACGCCATGAGCGACCGCTTCGCGCCGGTCGGCATCTTCGACTCCGGCGTCGGCGGGCTGACCGTCGCCCGCTCGATCATCGACCAGTTGCCCGACGAGGAGATCATCTACGTCGGCGACACCGCCAACGGTCCGTACGGCCCGCTGACCATCCCCGAGGTCCGGGCGCACGCCCTGGCCATCGGCGACGACCTCGTCGAGCGCGGAGTCAAGGCCCTCGTCATCGCCTGCAACACCGCGTCGTCGGCCTGCCTGCGCGATGCGCGGGAACGCTACGACGTGCCGGTCGTCGAGGTGATCCTGCCCGCAGTGCGCCGTGCGGTGGCCACCACCAGGACCGGCCGCATCGGGGTGATCGGCACCCAGGCGACCGTCGCGTCGCAGGCCTACCAGGACGCGTTCGCCGCCGCCCGCGACGTCGAGGTCACCGCGGTGGCCTGCCCACGGTTCGTCGACTTCGTCGAGCGCGGCGTCACCAGCGGCAGGCAGGTGCTGAATCTGGCCGAGGGCTACCTGGAGCCGCTGCAGCGCGCGCAGGTCGACACCCTGGTGCTGGGTTGCACGCACTACCCGCTGCTGTCCGGCCTGATCCAGCTGGCGATGGGGGATTCGGTGACGCTGGTGTCGAGCGCCGAGGAGACCGCCAAGGACTTGCTGAAAGTGTTGACCGAGCGCGATTTGCTGCGGCCGCACGAGGCTCCGCCCGCATCGCGGCTGTTCGAGGCGACCGGCGATCCCGAGGCGTTCACCGCGCTCGCGGCGCGCTTCCTCGGGCCGGCGATCACCGGCGTCCACCCTGTTCAGCGTCACGCCGGTGCGGCGAACTGATTCTGCGGGCGAAACCCGTCATGTTTTCCTCTTGCGGCATCGGGGCATGGCAAGCTAGTGACTGTGCGAATCACCGTCCTCGGTTGCTCCGGCAGTGTTGTCGGGCCTGATTCGCCGGCGTCCGGTTACCTGTTGACGGCGCCGGACACGCCGCCACTTGTCTTGGATTTCGGCGGTGGGGTGCTCGGCGCGCTGCAGCGCTACGCCGATCCGAACGAGGTCCATGTGCTGTTGTCGCATCTTCATGCCGACCACTGTCTGGATCTGCCCGGGCTGTTCGTGTGGCGTCGCTATCACCCGAGCCCGGCCCAGGGGCGGGGGATCATGTACGGCCCCAGCGACACCTGGACCCGGTTGGCGGCGGCGTCGTCACCGCTCGGTGGTGAGTTCGACGACTTCTCCGACATCTTCGATATCCGGCACTGGCAGGACGGCCAGCCGGTGCAGTTCGGCGCCCTGAGCGTGCTGCCGCGGATGGTGACCCATCCGACCGAGTCGTTCGGGATGCGGATCACCGACCCCTCCGGTGCCACCCTGGTCTACAGCGGCGACACCGGGGTGTGCGAGTCGCTGGTCGAATTGGCAACGGGCGCAGACGTTTTTCTGTGCGAGGCATCCTGGACGCACGCGCCCGACCGGCCGCCGCACCTGCATCTGTCGGGCACCGAGGCCGGGCAGATGGCCAAACGCGCCGGGGTGGGCGAACTCCTGCTCACCCACATCCCGCCGTGGACGTCGCGCGAGGACGTGATCAGCGAGGCCAAGGCCGAGTTCGACGGGCCCGTGCATGCGGTGGTGTGCGGCGAGACGATCGAGGTGCGCCGCTAGGCCGCGAGCGTGCGCGTCGGCCCGCCGACACGCCGTTACAGCGCGCACTTCACGCACGCTCGGGCGGTACCCGGTCCTCCGATAGGGTTGCCACGTGTCCCGACGACAAGACGGCAGGCTCGACGACGAGCTGCGGCCGGTCACCATCACCCGCGGCTTCACCTCCCATCCGGCCGGTTCGGTGCTCGTCGCCTTTGGCGAGACCCGGGTCATGTGCACGGCCAGCGTCACCGAGGGTGTGCCGCGCTGGCGCAAGGGTTCGGGGCAGGGCTGGCTGACCGCGGAGTACGCGATGCTGCCCGGCGCCACCCACACCCGATCCGACCGCGAATCGGTCAAGGGCCGGGTCGGCGGGCGGACCCAGGAGATCAGCAGACTGGTCGGGCGCTCGCTGCGGGCGTGCATCGACCTGGCCGCGCTCGGTGAGAACACCATCGCAATCGATTGCGATGTGCTGCAGGCCGACGGCGGGACCCGCACCGCGGCGATCACCGGCGCCTACGTCGCACTGTCGGACGCGGTCACCTATCTCGCGGCAGGCGGCAAGCTCTCCGATCCGCGCCCGCTGTCGTGTGCGATCGCCGCGGTCAGTGTCGGCGTGGTCGACGGCCGGGTCCGCGTCGACCTCCCGTACGAGGAGGACTCCCGCGCCGAGGTCGACATGAACGTCGTCGCCACCGATACCGGAACGCTCGTCGAGATCCAGGGCACCGGGGAAGGTGCGACGTTCCCGCGGTCTACGCTGGACAAGATGCTCGACGCCGCGCTCGGCGCGTGCGAGACGCTGTTCGCCGTGCAGCGCGAGGCGTTGACGCTGCCGTATCCCGGTGTGCTGCCGGAAGGCCCGCCGTCGAAGAAGGCGTTCGGGAGCTGAGCTGACTCAGCTACTGGTCGCCAGCCGCAATGCCAAGAAGCTGGCCGAACTGCGCCGGGTGCTCGACAGCGCCGGGCTGTCCGGTCTGACCCTGGTCTCGCTCGACGACGTGCCCCCCTTCGACGAGGCGCCCGAAACCGGTGCCACCTTCGAGGAGAACGCGTTGGCCAAGGCCCGCGACGGGTACGCGGCGACCGGCCTGCCGACCGTCGCCGACGACTCCGGCTTGGAGGTCGCCGCGCTGAACGGCATGCCGGGTGTGCTCTCGGCGCGGTGGGCGGGTGTGCACGGCGAGGACGGCGCCAACAATGCGCTGCTGCTGGCCCAGCTGCGCGATGTGCCCGACGAGCGCCGCGGGGCGGCGTTCGTGTCGGCGTGCGCGCTGGTCTACGGGCCTGGCGATGCCGAAAGCGCGGTCGTGCGCGGCGAGTGGCCCGGAACGATCGCCCGCGAACCGCGCGGGTCGGGTGGTTTCGGCTACGACCCGCTATTCCTCCCGGAAGGGGAGACCCGCAGCGCCGCGGAACTGCGCCCCGAGGAGAAGGACGCCGCGTCGCATCGCGGTCGCGCTCTGGCGCTGCTGATTCCGGCTCTGCGCGCGCTGCGCTGAGCTACAGCAAAATTTCGCTAGCGCATCTAATGTGTCATGATGCTGGCGTGGGTCGTCATTCGGTCCGGGCGGCGCACCCCGGCGTTTTGATCGCCGTCTTGGCGGCTGCCGGGATCAGTGTGTCGCTGATGCAGACGCTGATGATCCCGCTGATTCCCGAGTTGCCAACGCTGTTGCACACCACCCCGGACAACGCGTCGTGGGCGATCACGGTGACGCTGCTGACCGCCGCGGTGACCACCCCGGTCTTCGGCCGGTTCGGCGACATGTACGGACCCAAGCCGATGTTGATGATCAGTGCGGCCACGCTGACGGCCGGCTCGTTGATCGCCGCGATGACCAGCGCCCTGCTGCCGTTCATCGTCGGCCGTGGGCTGCAGGGCTTCGGGATCGCGATCATTCCGCTGTCGATCAGTGTGCTGCGGACCGTGATGCCGCCCGACCGGGTCGGCTCCGCGATGGGACTGATCAGTTCCTCGCTGGGGGTCGGTGGCGCGCTGGGTCTGCCGCTCTCGGCGGTGATCGCCCAGAAGGCCGACTGGCATGTATTGTTCTGGGGCGCAAGTGTTCTCGGCGTCATCGCGATGGTGCTGTTCTACTTCCTGGTGCCCAACATCCCACCGACCTCGGCGGACCGATTCGACCCGCTGGGCTTCGTATTGCTGACCACCGGCCTGGTGACGCTGCTGCTGCCGATCTCGAAGGGCTCGTCGTGGGGCTGGACGAGTTCGACGACGGTGTCGTTGTTCGTCGTCTCGCTCGTGGTGTTCGCGGTCTTCGCCCGGTGGCAGTTCCGGACCGCGGCGCCGATGGTCGATCTGCGGACGACGCTGCGCCGTCCGGTCTTGGCGACCAACATCGCGGCGATCCTGGTGTGCTTTGCGATGTTCGCGCTTTCCCTGGTCGCCCCGCAGGTACTCGAGCTGCCGAAGGGCACCGGGTACGGGCTGGGCCAGTCGATGCTGCAGGCCGGGTTGTGGATGGCGCCCGGAGGGCTGGCGATGATGTTCGCCGCGCCGCTCGCCGCACGTACCGCGGGCCGTCGCGGGCCCAAGTTCACGTTGATCATCGGTTCGGTGGTCATCGCGGCCGCCTATCTGGGCGCGGTCTGGTTGCTGGGCAGTCCGGTGGCGTTGATGGTGGCCAACATCGTGATCAGTCTCGGGGTGGGATTCGCGTACTCGTCGCTGCCTGCGCTCATCAACGCCGCGGTGCCGATGTCCGAGACGGCCGCTGCCAACGGGATCAATGCCCTTGCCCGGTCGTTGGGGACGTCGGTGTCCAGCGCCGTGATCGGTGTGGTGCTCGCGACGATGACGATCAGCTACGCCGGGCACGCCGTGCCGTCACTGCACGGTCTGCGAACGGCGCTGCTGATCGCCGCTGGTGTCGCGGCGCTCGCGGCAGTGGTGGCGATGACGATCCCGACATCGCCGGATGCCGCCGCCGAGGAGTGCTCGCCGGAGGAGTTCGAGCTCGACGACGACCCGCTGATCAGAGGTTGAACCGGGTCTTCAGCTCCCGGGTCTGGACCTGCTCGACGATGATGCCCAGCAGCGGGATGGTGCCGGCCAGCAGCACCCCGATGGTCTTGGCGATCGGCCAGCGCACCTTGACCGCGAGGTTGGCCGTGAACAACAGATAGATGAAGTAGACCCAGCCGTGGACCACACCGATCCAGGTCGGCGGGTTGTCGACCTTGACGACGTACTTCATCACCATCTCGTAGCACAGCGCGATCAGCCAGATGCCCGTCGTCCATGCCAGGACCCGGTAGCCGTTGAGGGCTTTGCGGATCGTCTCGGTCGGGACGCCGGTTGAAGCTTCGGGCGACTCGGGTGCACTCATGCGGTGGTCCTGTTCTGATCTTCGTGGGCCTTGTCGGCCGCGGCCAGCTCGGCCAGATAAGCGTTGTACTCCCGCGTGGCGGGGTCGAGTTCCTCGGGAGTGACTCGGGCGGTGCGACGTTCGGGCAGCAGTCCGGCCGGGATCTCGGTGGCGGCGTCGGCGTCCGGCGCCGGCTCGGGAGCGCCGTCTTCCTCGTAGCGGATGAACTTGCGGTAGGCGTAGACGCAGAACCCGGCGAACATCGGCCACTGCAGGGCGTAGCCGAGGTTCTGGAAGTTGCCCGACGTCGACTCGAATCGGCTCCACTGCCACCAGCCCAAGGCCAGGCAGCCGCATGCCGCGACGATCACCAAGATGATCAGCGCGAACCTGCGGCGGCGGGTGGTGGACACACCACGACGGTACCCTGCCAGCGGTTATGGGTTCACCCGTGAGTGATGCTGCACACTTGGGCGGCCGGCATTACCGGTAGACTCCGATGTCTTGCGGGCGTGGCGAAATGGCATACGCGATGGCTTTAGGTGCCATTGCTCGAAAGAGCGTGGGGGTTCGAGTCCCCCCGCCCGCACCATCACCATTGGCGATGCGTAGTTGGCTACTCCAACTTCGCGCGGTCCACCACGCCGCTACGCCAAAACGCACTCACGTCCACTCAACGACGCGGTTGGCGGGTGAAATGCGCGCTCAGCCCCCTTAACGTGCTGATCGGACTGCAGTAGAGGCAGTTCGCGCGACCGGGTGGAGTGGGGCCACTCGGCGAGCCGCAGGGCCGGGGGCAGCAGTGCGGATTTCACAGGAGTCACACGACTGTCGGGCTGGCATCGTCCGAGTGGGTGCCCGATGACCGCGGCAGTGGGCGACGTGCGGACCGAGCCCGAGCCGCAGAGTTCCGGTTCCCGCGTCCAACGCGTACTGGGGTTCTTCGTTTCCTGGCCGGCAATGCTGTTCGTGCTCTATGTCGGCTGGGGTGTCACCGAGGTTCTCGACAGCACACTGTCGCTGATGCACCTGCCAGGCGGCACATCCGCCGGAGCGTCACCCTTCTCATTCAGCGGTCCGACTTCGGATGCGATTGCCCAGTGGAACCAGTGGAGCGACCGATATTCCATGGCAGTCGGTTCCGGCCCGAACACCGGGCTGCCGCTCGGGTTCGTGCTGGCCATCTACGTCTTCGCCGACGTCGCCTTGGTCGCCGCGCCGTTGGTGGTCATCGCCTTCTACGTCAACCGCATCGCCGCGGGCCGACTGGCCAACTTCAAGGTCAAGATGAAGGGCAAGAAAGCCACCGGTGACGCAGTGGCGCGCCAAGAGGTCGCTGTCGCGCTCAAGCGCGTCTCGGGCGTCGACGGCCTGCTCAAGATGGCCCGCATAACCGCCGTGGGCTTCCTGGTCGCGGTGGTCCTGCAGGATCTTGCCCTCCTCGCCGCCGGTGTGAATCAGTGGGGCGGCCTCATCTGGCTGACGGGGGCATTGTCGCTACTCAAGTGGCTAATGCTCGGTTCGGCCGTCATCGGCCTCGTCGTGGGCCTGATCGGTTCGCGGGAGATGCTCCGCGACACGATGGAGGAACTGCAGACCACTCGCACACGGCGCAATACCTGGGCGTATGTGCTGGCCTTGCGGATCCAGATAGGTATCGCCGCATTCCTCCTGATGTTCGGGGGACTGGGCGGTGATCTCGGACGTCAGTTCGACGACGCGTTCCTGTTCCCATTCGGCGATGGAGGTGACATCGGACGGCTCACCGCGGTGACCGCTGCCGTACTGGTGGCCGTGATTCTCCTGACGGCCAATCTGTCTCTGCGCGCGTACCTTCCGCGAACCGATGCGTTACCGTCCGGCCCATTGAATGAGAACGTCCACGAGCCCGTCGAGCCGAAAGGTCAAGCGGATCGCAAGAGCTTCTGGTCGATAATCGTCGGCTTTGTGTTGGCTGCGATCGGTTTCGCGGCGCTGAAGTTCAGTTGGCCGTTCGGCGTGGCACTCTTCGGCCCGGGGATCATCTATCTGTTGATCGGGGTGTACAGCCGGTTCATCTTGGTCGAGACGAAGCCGGACATCATCAACACCGATACTGAGTCGAATCGCCGTGTGGGGGTGCCGTACTCAATCGCGATCGCCGTGGTACCCCTCGTGGTGCTGACCGCGCTCGCCGTTCGCAACGGCGTCCGCCTGTTGACCATTCAGCAGTACGTCTACGGATGGTCGCTCATTGTCGTGTTTCCCCTCGGGGCGGTCCTCGTCGGCCTTGTCGTTGTCTACGCGACATTGAAAGCGCTTCGGGTGACCGGTCGCATCGACGGCACGCGCCCGGACGCCGTGCGTCACGATGGTCGGCCCCCCTCGTGGTCCGCTGCGGTGCTGGCTTTGCTGGCCGCACCGCTATTTTTGGCGATTGGCCTGTATCCGCTGCGTAGTGGCGAACTGCTCGGCCCGTGGGGCGCCATCTTCGCCCTGTGCGTTGCCCTCGCCTTCGTCGGTTCGGCACTGGTGATACTGGGCGACCGATACCGAACGTGGGGCCTGCTCGCCGCGGTCGGGTTTCGGCGGACCCCGTTCATCCTCGGGTTGCTGTTGTGTGTGGTCATCAACTCGGCGGTCGACGACAAGTACGTCTATCACGACGCTCGCCTCGGCAATGAGCTCTCCGACACCGACCCCGTGCCAACGCAGATCTCGTGGACTGCAGCCCTCGATGAGTGGGCGGACCTCCAGCTCGCAAAAAGCCCCGGCCGCACCGAGATTCCGTTGGTATTCGTCGCATCGGCCGGTGGCGGGATACGCGCGGCGTATTGGACGGCCCTGGTCATGCGGTGCTTGACCGAGGGCGGCGGTGACGGATGTCCGCAGAATCCGGCGCTGCCGATGGACTCGATCTTCCTGGCCAGCGGTATCTCTGGGGGCAGCCTCGGGCTCGCGGGACTCCACGCCGCTCCTGATGCCGGTGACTGGGTGCAATCGCTGGAAGCGGATTTCCTGGGCCCCACGGTGGCGGCAATGACGTTCAGAGACTTGGCAAATGCCGTGTTACGCATCAACATTCACGATGCGGATCGCGCCGCGGTGCTGGAGCGGGCATGGGAGGGTGCCGCCGCCGAACACGGCGGGCAGCTCGACCGGGGGCTGATGGAATCGGCCCGCGAAAACGGCAAGCTCGTCTTCCCACTGCTGGTCTTGAACGGAACATCGGTTGCCGACGGCTGCCGGGTGACAGCCACGGCGCTGGACCTCTCGACCATCTCGCCGGCCCAGGATCAGAGCGATTCCAGCGCCCGCGACTGCCTCGCGCTGAACGAGAAGCGGTTCACGCGGCCCGGCGAGGCGCTGCCTGCGCTGCCGGCCACCAAGGACGCGTTCGACAACACCTGCCGCGGCAACGGCGATCGGGGGCCGGCCGATATCCGTCTGTCGACGGCCGCGCTGCTCAGTGCCCGCTTCCCCTACGTGTCACCGACCGGCGGACTGTATTCGTGTAGCGGAGACGACCGCACCTTCGATTTGGATGGTGGACTGATCGACTCGTCCGGCGCGCTGCCCCTTGCTCTGCTCTGGCCGGAGGTCGTCGCGTGGATGAACGAAAGAACGAAGACCGACGCCGCGGTGTGCTTCGCGCCGAAGCTGATCATCATGGAGAACGGCTACCTGGAGCAGACCAAGTCGCAACCCACCACGCATCCGAGTGAGTGGGCGGCACCGCTGGAAGCGGCGATGGCGACGCAGGGTGCGACGGCGCCGACCGCACGGCAGGCCGCCGCCTATGCCTTCCAGAAGTCGTTCCGCGGCCAAGGTTGCGGTGGGCCGGCGCAGTCGAGCGCGGACTGGGTGGTGCCCAACGTGGTCGATCTGTATCCGGTCGCTCAGCCCGGCATTCAGGCCCCACTGGGCTGGACACTGTCCTTCTACTCCCGGGAGTCGCTGCAAGACGAGGTTCACAGTGACCTGAATACGTGCGCGATGGAGGTCGTCGCCGCGTGGTTCACCGGGTCGACGAGCGAGCCGCAGATCTGTAGGCCCAAGGAGGATCGGACGCCCGCAACGCCCTGAAGCACACAAGTGGCCCGGCTCACAGGGCGGGAAGTCTCGAACCGATCTCACGGGGGTCACAAAGCTAATACGCTAGCTCGACTAACTTTTGAACTCTAAGCTCGGTCTCAGGTACTTGATGAAGATCGGAGCTACGGTGATCGCGTTGGGCAAAGTCAAATATGTCGTTCTCTTCGCGGCGGAGGCATTGCGACTGAGCTCAATAGCCGAATGACTAACACCGAGAGTGGAGTACCGGTGAGCGATCCTATGATGACCTCTGTCGATTTGATCCGTTACGCGATCGCCGATCAGGTGCGCGAATTGGGCGGAGACACCGACAAGATCGATCAGATCGCGATGTCGGCCGCGTA
>JAEZIA010000433.1 GCA_023416315.1 Actinomycetes bacterium | reverse complement strand
GACGCAGCATCAGTGGGATTCGTGGTTCTCGCGTGCTCGGCCTCGACCTGTTCGAGTGTGGGCACTCCCAGGGTCAAGCCGGCGATAACGGCGATCCACGCCAAGATGATGAGCGCCGCATAGCGTCGGATCGCGCGCGCCACCGATGACCCGCGAGTGTGCTGCTTGAGGTTCGTCATGCGGCCTTCAGGAGACAAGATACGAAGGAACTCACTTCGTGATTCGTGGTGTTTTCCGCTTTGGTGACGCCGTCTATCGAGATCCGGCAGCTGATCGTGTCGCTGTCTCCCTGCGCGGCGATACTGCCGATGCCGGCTGCGGCCGAGATGGGGAACTCCAGAGACCACGGCAACGTGACATCTTGATGTTCCGGGTCACCATTCTCGCCGAAATAGCTGACCTGCGCGGATGTTCCGGGCGGTCCGAAAATTTCGTACTTCATCTTCTTCGGGTTATACGGCTTGCTCTTGGCGTTCTTCGTGTCGCCGTAGGTCAGGGATTGCTCCGTCCCGAAAATGCCGTGCAGGCGTGACACCGCCAGGCCGCCGGCCGCGAGCACCGCGATGACCACCAGCGGAATCCACAAACGGCCCAACAGTTTCAGCACAGATCCACGATTCCGGCGACCCTTTCGCGACACTTCTTGTGCCGCGGGCGCAGGTGCCTCGTGCGCGTCGGGCTGCGGCGGAGAATCCAGCGGCGACCACGTGGCGACTTCCGGCTGAGTTTGCTCAACATCGGGCAAACGTCCTTCGATCACCGCGCGTCGACCTTTCCCGTTTTCCAAGCGCTTCCGCTTCCAGTACCAGCCACCAGCTGGTAAATGCACTTATGCATCGGGGCGCGGTCCCTCACAGTTCCGTTCATATGGCGGGGATCACAGTCCCTCGTCCGGCTGTCCCCGCAAACGAGCGACGGCCCCGAGAGCGCGACCGATCTCGACGAGAGTCAACCATGGTGGGCGCCTCCGTATGGGCTCTTTGGTGATGCAACAGCGGAGCATACGCGCTTGCGTGTGCGTAAAACCGCGGTTATGGCTAACTGTTATCTTGGCTTCATACTGGCCGCATTGACGCGCCCGCAAGCGGTAGGACCGCCGGTTCCGGGCGTTCACTTGAAGCGAAATCGTCAATCGAAGTCACCGTGGAGGCCGAACTCGGCCAGCGTGCGCTCAGCCAGTACCCGCAGCGCCGACCGCGTGGTCACCGAGCCGGGTTGGTAGCCGCGGATGCACACCCCGACTTGATTCATCTCGATCGACGTGCCGACAAAGACGTGTAGTTGGCTGCCGGTGCGTTCGAGCCATCCCCGAGTGACGTTCTGGCTCGCGCCTCTGGCGAACATCGCGTCCGACAGGGTGCCGTCTGGGCGGCTCGCCGCCGGGCCGGTATCGCCGAGGCTCGAACACACCGCGGGTTGGTCAGGGTCGCTGACCGCGTAGTCGATCAGATGTTTCCATGCCCGTTTCGGTGTGAAGGGCGTGAGTGGAACGAGTTCCGCCGACTCGTCGTCGTTGCCCTCGGCCGCCTTCAGCGCCTGCTTGATGGCGGCGCGAGCGGCACCCATGTCGGTCGTGACGCCGTCGGGATCGATACCGACCCGGACGAAGGAGACGGCGACGGCACGCGCATCGTCCATCGTGCGGGTGTTGACCGTCAGCAGGAGTTTGACGTCGTCGGCGTCGCCGTGTGGACGACCCATGTTCCGGTCGAGTCGGGCAGTGAACGCCGCCGCCATCGCGCTGGCCGTTCCGCCGAGCGCTTCGGCACGGCCATTCCACTCGTCGAGACGAAGTCGAACCCAGACGTTGGGCACGATCACTACTTCGTCCGCGCCGCTGGTCGGTGCGACGGCAGGCAGTGACGCCTGGGCCTGTGAATGCACGACATCCTGCCGCCGGCGGCGGGCCTCCCTGACCGCTGCGCGAAGTGCCCGCGCTACCGCGGGTGCATCCTGCACGGTTTCGCGGGCGTCCTGAACCAACCCTTGCAGCCACGTACGGGACCGCGGTGGCGGATAGCCGAGGTCCACGGGCAGGCCGAGGAGAGCTTGAGTGACTGCGACGGCAGCGCCGATGCCGTCGATCACGTAGTGCGACAGCACCAGACTGATCGCGGTCGAACCGTCGCTCAGCGGAACAACGCTGATCCGCCACCCAGGTCCGGTTTCGGGGTCGATCGGGAGTTGGGTGCGCTCGTCGAACCAGTCGCCGAGTTCGGCACGCGGGCGCACCGCGGTAGCCACATCGAGTTTCGCCGGATGCGGGTCCGACACCCATCGGTACCGGCCGAACGGCAACGGGGACCGCTCGATCAGCCGTCCCATCATCCCTTGGCTGAGTTTGTCACGAAAACGCTCGAGCCCCTCGATGTCGACGGAGCGGTGATAGACCCAGCCGACCTGCATCACCTCCTGCTGGCCCGCCGCGCGGTGCCCGGCATAGAAGGCCTGGTCCATCAGATCGAGCCGATTGTCTCGCCGTGCAGCACTATCTGATGCCGGTGCAGGATGCTCCTGGATTGACACGAGCGTCAGAGTAGCTGACCGGCTGCTGCGATTTGGCAAGGTCAACCGCCCGGCGAAAACGCTCCGATTCGGGGTGTCGCGGTCGGCACTGGGTTACGCTGCCCGGCGGCTGAGCGCTTTCGGGGAAAGGGCCGGAGCTTTCATGAAATGTGTGCTGGCTTTCTACGGGACGCGCGGCGACGTCGAGCCGGGCATCGCGCTCGGCCGCGAGCTCATGCACCGTGGTCACGACGTACTCATGGCGATCCCGCCTGACCTGATCAACTCGGCCGAGTCGGTCGGTCTCGCGGCAGTCCCGTACGGACCCGATACCCAAGCGTGGTTGGAGGACACCCGCGACTTCTGGGGCTACTTCTTCCGCAACTTCTGGCGGGTCCGGGACGTGCAGAGGTACTTGAAGGAATCCCGCGAGCCCGGCATCCGGGCCTGGACCGAGATGACCAGGACGCTGGCATCGGTCGCGGGCGGGGCGGATGTACTGGTCAGCGGCGTCAGCTACGAGGAGCTCGTCTTCGACGTCGCGGAATACTGCGGGGTCCCGCTGGCCACCGTGTTCTGGTTTCCGATGCGGGTCAACGGCAGACTCCTGCCCAGTGTGCCGGGGCCGCTGTTGCGATCGGCGATGAAGGCCTACGAGTGGGTGGTGTGGCGTTCGGTCAAGAACTCCGTGGGCACGGCGCGGCGCGAACTGGGTCTGCCGCCGGCTGCGGGCCCGGTGCCGGGACGCATCGCCGAACTCGAATCGCTGGAAATCCAGGCCTACGACGACGCACTCTTTCCGGGACTGGCGACCGAGTGGGCGGCACGCTGGGATGGCCAGCGCCCGTTTGTCGGCACGCTGACACTCGAGTTGGCCACCGAAGCCGACGAGGACGTCATGTCGTGGATTGCGGCGGGGACGCCGCCGGTCTGCTTCGGGTTCGGCAGCATCCCGGTGGAGTCGCCCGCCGCCATGATCGACATGATCGCCGGTGCCTGCGCCCAGGTGGGGGAGCGGGCGTTGGTCTGCGCCGGATGGTCCGATTTCAGCAACGCCCGACAGTACGACCACGTCAAAGTGGTGGGCGCGGTCAATTACGCCACGATCTTTCCGTCCTGCCGGGCTGTCGTGCACCACGGTGGCGCGGGTACCACCGCGGCAGGTCTGCGCGCGGGACTCCCGACCGCTGTCCTGTGGATGGCCGACGTGCAGCTGATCTGGGGAGCGGCCGTCAAGGGGTTGAAAGTGGGCACCTCGCGGCGTTTTGCTGCTGCTACCGAGAAGACGCTGGTTGCTGATCTGCGCACGATTCTGGCGCCCGACTATCTGGTTCGCGCCCGCGACCTCGCGGCACGGATGACCCGACCCGCGCAGAGCGTGACCAGGGCGGCCGACCTGCTGGAGGAATTCGCCCGGCGCAAGCGCGGGAGTTGACCCCGACGATCCGATCTGTGAAAACCCCGCAAACTGACGTCACTGCAAGTTTAGACTCAGCGCCGAAATGCTGGCATGCGAGATAGGGCAGTCTTGACCATCACCGATTACGACGTGCGATCCCTCTACCTCGACCTGCTCCGACGCAACCTGACCAGGTTCGGAATGCACGAGCGGATGCCGTCGGACTGGCCGCTGCGGCGTCGTCTTCTGCTCAAAGCCGCGAACACCTTCGGCCCCAAGCTGCGTGGCGCGGGAGTACGCGATCTCAATTACCGCGAAGCGGGTCTGGACTGGCCGGCGGAAGCCGAGACGATGATCGGCATGAAACGGCTGACCAGCCTGCAGGAGTGCGTCGAAACCGTGATCGCCGACGACGTTCCCGGCGACCTCGTCGAGACCGGTGTGTGGCGTGGCGGTGCGTGCATTCTGATGCGCGCGGTCCTTGCCGCCTACGGGGACAGGACGCGCAACGTGTGGCTGTGTGATTCCTTCCAGGGTGTTCCACGCTCCGATACCCAGAATTACAAGGCGGACAAAGGCATTCATGCCGAATTCGTCTCCGGCATTCTGGGTGTATCGGAGGCGGAGGTCCGAAAGAACTTCGAGCGGTACGGCCTGTTGGACGACCAGGTCCGTTTCCTGCCAGGCTGGTTCAAAGACACGCTGCACGACGCGCCGATCGAACACATCTCGGTACTGCGACTCGATGGTGACCTCTACGAATCCACGATCCAGGCACTGGACGGACTGTATCCGCGGCTGTCACCCGGGGGCTTCTGCATCGTCGATGACTACCTGGCGGTCAAGGCATGCGAACAAGCCGTCACCGATTACCGTGAGAAGCACGGGATCACCGAGGAAATCGTGGATATCGACGGTACGGGCGTCCTGTGGCGCAAGAAGTGAGGACGCAGCCGTCTTCGCCGTTGCATCCCGCGAATGCCTGACGGCCTGGTACGGTTCGGCGTTCTCGGGGCGGCGGGTGTCACGCCGACGGCGGTGATCAAACCGGCCAAGGATAATGCCGAAGTTGAGGTTGCCGCAGTGGCGGCCCGTGACGTTGCCCGCGGGCGCGCCTATGCCGCCAAATACGGCATCGCCAAGGTGCATGACACCTATGAGGCGCTCGTCACCGATCCCGAGATCGATGCGGTGTATATCCCGCTGCCGAATGCGCTGCACGGCAGATGGATTCGAGCCGCGATTGAAGCGGGCAAACATGTGTTGGTCGAGAAGCCATTCGCCGCCAACGCCGCCGAGGCCCGCGAACTTGCCGATCTCGCGGCCGCCTCGGATCGAGTGGTGATGGAGGGTCTCCACCACCGTTATCACCCCGCCTCGGTGCGGATCGAGCAGATCCTCGCCTCGGGCGAACTGGGCACGATTCAGCGGGTTGAGGCGGTCAATTGTTACTGGCTGCGCGATTTCGCAGGCTCCCGTTACAGCTATCCGCTCGCCGGCGGGGCGACAATGGATCTCGGGTCCTACATCGTCGACACGGTTCGCGTGTACGGCGGTTCGACCCCGGAAGTTGTTTCGGCACAGGCGAAACTGCGCGGACCTGAGATCGACCGGGTGATGACAGCCGAATTGCGCTTCGCCGAGGGTCACACCGGCCGGCTGCACTGTTCGATGTGGTCCGTCGAGCCGCCGCACTACACCACCAAGGTGGTGGGTGACCGTGGCGAGTTGCGGCTGCATCCGTTGATGCCGTTCCAGCGGTTCTCGGTTCGATCCGCCGACGGCAAGCGCGATGAGCGGTTTCCGCTGCGCGCAACGTACGCCTATCAGCTGGATGCGTTCGCCGGGGCAGTGCTGCGCGGCGAGCCGGTGCGGACGTCGGCGGCCGACGCGGTGGAGAACATGACCGTCATCGATGCGATCTATCGGGCTGCCGGACTCTCGGTGCGCCAACCGGTCTGATCAGTTGGCGAAGTGCGCGGAGTTGATGTGTTCGGCGACCCGCAAGGCGTTGGCTGCGACGGTCAGGCTCGGGTTGATACCGCTGCTGGACGGAAAAAACGACGCGTCAACCACATAGAGGTTGTCGACCTCGTGCGCCCGGTTCTGGGCATTCAGCACACTGGTGGCGGGATCGGTGCCGAAACGCACTGTGCCGCAGACGTGGCCCAGGGTGCCGTTGTTCTCACCGGTCCGCAGGGTCAGTGTGCGGAACGGCTGCAGCACGTCGTTGAGTGCGCGCAGGAACACCTCGCGGCGTTCGATCTCGTTAGGGTGTAGGCGGTACTGGAGGCGTAGCCGTTGGCGGCCGTCGACGCTGGGCCGGTCGCTGGGCAGCACGCGATTGTCCTTGTACGGCAGGTCTTCCATGATCGCGGCGAGGACCAAGCCGCCACTGATCAACCGGTCGTAGATCGGTCGTGCGACAGGGCTCGTCCACCGCAGGGCCGTCGACATCAAGCCCGGTTGGTTCATCATCATGTCAAGCGGCGCCAACGAGGCCATCGAACTGGCCGACTGCACCGTGCCGTACTTCTGGCCGTCAATGAAGTAGAAGTCGTTGAGTCCGATCTCCTTGTTCTCCGCGGTGATCTTGCTGCCGCGTTGCGGCCAGATCTCGATCCAGTCCATCACGTGGCGCATCAGGTTGCGGCCCACCATGTCTGAGCCGTTGGCCAACCCGCGGGACCACTCCCCGGACCGCGAATTGAGCAACAGGACGGGCGTGGCCAGCGCTCCTGCGGCCAGTACCACCACCTTGGCCTTCAGCGCGAGCATGTCATTACGACGTTGACAGATGACCTGTTGCACCCGGGTCCGGTCCGATTCGAGTCGCAGCACCCGGCAGTCGTCGAGGAGCGCGGCGCCGTACTCGGTGACCGCGGGCAGGACGCCGGCGCGGGCGCCATCGTTCTTGCAGCCCTTCGGGCACAGGTAGGCCTGGCAGGTCGCGCAATCGTCGGTGTAGTCACACGCCATCGGCAGGTGGTAGGGATGCAGGCCCCGCCCGTTCAGATAGTTCACCAGCGGCTGGTTGTCGGCCGAAAACGGCGGCGCGGCAGGCAGTCCGACGTCAGCCGACTCCGGGCGCAGGGGATCGGGCTGGCCGCGAACGCCGAGTAGCTTCTCGGCGTCGGCGTACCAGGGCGCCAGCTCCTCATAGGTGATCGGCCAGGACTCCGGCACGGTGGATTCACCGGGGTCGGCGAAGAACTGGCGAGGAGCGAAATCGTCGACGAAGAACCGCTCGCAGACCATGCCGTAGAGGGCTGACGACCCACCCGGCCCGGCGCCGATGTAGGGCACGAACTTCCTCGGGAAGCGGCCGCTGATGTCGGTGATCTCGTCATTGCTTCGGCCGCCGCGGGCCAGAGTCTCGTAGTACGTTTTTCTCGACCGGGAGGCCTGCGGCTCAGCGATTTCGGGCATGGCCGCGCGAATTGTTCCCGGTGTGCCGGGCAGCGTCGAACGGCCCTTTTCCACGAAAAGAACTCGACGGCCCGCGCGCGCCAGCCGCCCACCGAGCATGCCGCCGCCCATACCGGCGCCCACGACGATCACATCCCACTCGACGCGTTCGGCTTCGCGCCCAGTCAGTTCGCCGTCAGGCACAATCGAGCTCCTCGTTCTGATGGCCGAAAACTGGCCTGGTTTGGGCGATTCGGGATGCTATCAACGCAGGCCGAGAAACGTGGCGAGTTCGTCGTCGTGGCGGTCGCGCTGGAAGCGCTGCGATGACTCCAACGCACCCCGGGCGAGTCGGCGGCGCAGGCCTTCATCGGCTTCAAGTGTCATGAGGTTGGCCGCGAGCGCGGGTGCGTCTCCCGCCGGACTGAGCAGTCCGGCCAACCCGGGTTCGATGATCTCCGGGGTGCCACCCGAGTTCGTCCCACACACCGGCAGTCCGGCTCGCATCGCCTCGACCGTGACGCGGCCGAACGCCTCGCTTTGGCTGCACATCAGGCCGACATGTGCGTCCGCCCAGTGCGGCCGCAGGTCGCGTGTCGGCTCGTGAATGGTCAGCAGATCGTCAACGCCCAACCGCTGGGCGGCGCTGCGAAGGGGTTGGTGGGAACCGGTGCCGATCAGCGTCAGCTCGATGTCGACGCCCGCCTTGCGGGCCACGGCGATGGCCTCGATGGCCAGATTCTGGCCTTTGGCCTCGGAGAAGTAACCGACCAGGATGGCGCGCATCCGCTCGCCCGGCTGCCGTTCGGGTGGTGTGCCGAGTTCGGTGTCGACGGCGGGGTAGAGCACGCGGGTCTTCATCGTCGGATCCAGCCTCAGCATCGCCTGCTCAACGGCATGGGAATTGCAGATCGCAACGGTTGACAGCCGACCGACCATCCGCACAGTCCTGCGGTAGCCGAACAGGAACCACATCTGGTGGTCGTCCTTGCCGAACTCGCGGACGATCCAATAGTGCGGGATGCGGAGGATCTTCGCGGCGATGGCGTGCGACGGAATCGTCATCGTGTTCGTGAGGACCATCGTGGGACGCCTCCGGAGGAAGAACACCAGGGCGCCGAGAATGCCGGGCAGCAGGATCGCGGTGTAGGGGAGCCAGCCGACCAGCACGTGCGGGTCCACGAGTCGGGACCGCGACCATTTGCCAAAACTCCACCACGGTGTCCAGGCGATTTTCGCTTCGATACCATCCTCGGCGCATCGTCGCGCGACGTCGCCGCGCTGCGGGATGACCGCGACGAGGTCGACGTCCGGTCGCTTCTTCCGGATCGCCAGCAGCATGTCCCGAAATCCGACCACACCGCCGCCGCCCCATTTGCTGACGTTTGACACCACCACGACCCTGGGCGCGGTGATCTCGCTGGCGGCAAACACGGCCAGAGTTTATGCGACAACCCGTCGGCCATAATCGGTAATCGCTGCTAGGAAATGTCGAGTTGGCGTACCCTTCTCAGCGGCCACCCGAGCGCCCAGGCACGGCGAACTGATATTAGCTGTGTCTGCGACATTGCAGTTATACAAGGAGCACCTGTCCGATGACCGACGTCATGCCGGTAACCGACACGGCGTTGGTGACGTTGTGCTGCCGCGCCAGCGAAGCGCGGCGGGCCGACGCGATCATCGACGATCCGATGGCCATTCGTCTTGTCGATTCACTGGAGTACGACTTCAGCAAGTTCAAGCTTTCGGCCGATCGGCAAGATCTCGCGCTACGCGCGCTGGCCTTCGACAACGCCGCACGCACCTACCTCACCCGACACCCGAAAGCCACGGTCGTCGCCCTCGGCGAAGGTCTTCAGACCAGCTACTGGCGCCTCGACGAGGCCGGTCTGGGCTCCGATTTTCGTTGGCTCACTGTCGATTTCCCCTCCAACATCGCGCTGCGTGAACAGCTGCTTCCGCACTCGCCCCGGATGTCGGCGTGCGGTCAATCGGTTCTGGATTTCAGCTGGATGGATCAGGTGGATGCGGCCGATGGTGTATTCGTCACCGCCGAGGGCCTACTTCCGTACCTCGAGCCCGGCGAGGCTCTCGGCCTGATCGCTGAGTGTGCGCGTCGCTTCCCCGGGGGGCAGATGATGTTCGACCTGCCGCCGAAGGTGCAGGCGCTGATGGCAGCCCGGCCGCGGTTGTGGACGATTTTGCGCGGCGATTGGCCGCGGACGCCCTTCAGTCTCACCGTGCGCGAACTTGCCAAGCTGGCCGACACAGTGCCGGGCGTACGAGCCGTGCACGACCTGCCGCTACCCCGCGGCCGCGGCCCGCTGTTCGCAACGCTGTTGCCGAAGACCCGGGGGCTGCCGATCGATCGTCCGCTTCGGCGGTGGGTCGGCATGAACTGGCCCACCATCGCGACGTTGACCCTGCTCGAGTTCGACACGTAATGACTGACCAACTGCGGATCGGCATATTGGGGGCGGCCCAGATTGCGCCGGCGGCGCTGATCGATCCGGCGAAGGACAACGCCGACGTCGTGGTGGCTGCCGTGGCGGCACGAGACGCCGCTCGCGCCCGGGAGTTCGCCGCGAAGCACGGCATCGCCCGGGTGCACGACAGTTACGAGGCATTGATCGCCGACCCAGACGTGGATGCGGTGTACAACCCCCTGCCAAACGGCTTGCACGGCAGGTGGACTCGGGCTGCGATCGACGCGGGCAAGCACGTGCTGTGTGAAAAGCCGTTCACCGCTAACGCGGCAGAGGCGCGTGAGATCGCCGCTGTGGCAGCCGCGTCGGATCGGGTGGTGATGGAGGCATTCCATTACCGTTACCACCCATTCGCTTTGCGTGCCGAGGAGATCATCGCGTCGGGGGAGTTGGGCGCACTGCAGCGGGTGGATGCCGCCTTCTGCTTTCCGCTGCGCAAGTTTGCCGACATCCGCTACAACTATTCTCTCGCCGGCGGCGCGACGATGGATGCCGGCTGCTATGCCGTCCATATGCTGCGGACGTTCGGTGGTGGAACACCGGAAGTCGTTTCAGCACAGGCGAAATTGCACGACACCAAGGTGGACCGTGCGATGACGGCCCAGCTGCGCTATCCGGCAGGCCATACCGGAAGCATGCGTTGCTCGATGTGGTCGGCCGACGTGCTGCGGATCAGCCTGCGGGTGGTTGGTGATCGGGGGGAGCTGTCCGTGATCAATCCGGTGCTGCCCCAACTCTTTCACCGATTCTCGGTGCGAACCCGTGCGGGCAAGAGGGTGGAGCGCTTCGGACGCCGCCCCACCTACGCCTATCAGCTGGACGCGTTCACCGCGGCGGTGTTGCGCGGTGAGCCGGTGAAGACGAGTCCGGAGGACGCGATCGAGAACATGACCGTCATCGATTCGATCTACCGCGCCGCAGGTCTCCCGCTACGTGAGCCCAGTTGAGTGGGATGCTGACGGTAATGCCAATTCAGGCCATCGCCGCTAGAACGCGTTCTAGTATCGCGGCGGCAGGGTCAACAGGGAGAGAGCAGTAATGCCAGACAGCGCTGGCCGGCTTCGGATCGGCATCTTGGGTGCTTCGAGCTTCGCGCCGACGACGATGATCAACCCGGCCAAGGAGAACCCCGACGTCGTGGTGGCCGCGGTGGCATCGCGTGATCAGCCCAGCGCGGATGAGTTCGCCGCCAAGTACGGCATTCCGAAGGCCTACGGCACGTACGAGGCCCTGCTCGACGACCCCGACCTCGATGCCATCTACGTACTGGTTCCGACGAGCATGCACGGCAAGTGGACGAAATTGGCACTCGGCGCGGGCAAGCACGTACTGGTGGAAAAGCCGTTCACGGCCAATGCGGCCGAGGCCCAGGAAATCGCCGATCTGGATGCCAAGTCCGACCGCGTGGTGATGGAGGCGATCCAATTCCGCCACCATCCGCTGACCCGCCGCGTGGAGCAGATCATCGCGTCGGGCGAGATCGGCACACTGCAGCGGGTGGATGTGAACCTCTGCGTGCTGCTGCCGACGTTCAAGGCCAACTGCTACAACTACGCGATGGCCGGCGGCGCGATGATGGATGCCGGCAGCTACGTCACGAACATGGCCCGCACCTTCGGCGGGTCGACCCCGGAAGTTGTTTCTGCACAGGCGAAGCTGCAGAAGCCCCGGGTGGACCGTGCCATGACAGCCGAATTGCGGTACGCCAGCGGCCATACCGGTCGGCTGCGCTGCGCACTGTGGTCGGCAAACATGTTTCGGGCCAGTGCCAAAGTGGTCGGTGACAAGGGTGAGCTGCGCTGGCTGAGTCCGGCGGCACCGAATCTCTTCCCGGTGCTGTCGGTGCGGTCGGCCAGCGGCAAGAGGACCGAGCGCTTCTCCCGCCGCACGACGTATTCGTACCAGCTGGAGGCGTTCGCCGACGCGGTGCTGCGCGGCGCGCCGGTGCGGACCTCGCCGCAGGATGCGGTCGAGAACATGAGCGTCATCGACGCGGTCTACCGCGCCGCGGGTCTGCCGATCCGCGAACCGAGTTGATCCGGTGCTGCGATGAAGGTGGTGTTGGCCTGCCACGGTGTCCGCGGTGACGTCGAACCCTGCATCGTCATCGGTCGCGAACTGCTGCGCAGAGGCCACGAGGTAACTATCGCGGTGCCGCCAAACGTGGTCGCCCTCGCTGAGTCGGCCGGGCTCGCGGCGACCGCGTGGGGTGACGAATCGCAGGCCATGATGGACAAGCAGCGCGACTACTGGACGTGCTTCTTCCAGTTCCCTTGGAAGCCAAAGGATCTGGAGAGGCTCGGGCGCGAGATCGGTGACATCGTCACGCGGTGCTGGACCGCCGAGTCGTTCGCGACGTTGGCGTCGCTCGCCGACCGCGCCGACGTGATCATCGCCGGCTACGGCTTCGAGCAGTTTTCGGCCAACGTCGCGGAGTACTACGAGATTCCGTTGGTGACGGTGGACTTTTTCCCGACCCGCGCCAACGGCAGGGTCCTGCCGCTACTGCCGCCGCCGGTGGGCCGCGCCGTGATGAAGGCGTACGAGCGGATGGCTTGGAGCGGTGCGGTAAAGGAAGTCGAGGATCTCCAGCGCCGCGAGCTTGGTCTGCCGCCCGCGACGACGTCGTGGCCGGGTCGCATCGCAGCCCGCGGGTCCCTGGAAATCCAGGCATACGACGACGCGGTGGTGCCGGGCCTCGCCGCAGAATGGGCGAAATTCGGCGACCGCAGGCCCTTTGTCGGCACGTTGACGCTCGAATCGCCGACCGACTCCGACGCGGACGTCGTGTCCTGGATCGCCGCGGGGCCGCCGCCGGTCTTCTTCGGGTTCGGCAGCGTCCCAGTCGGCTCCCCGGCCGACACCATTGCCATGATCAGCGCGGTGTGTGAGCAACTGGGCGAACGGGCCCTCGTTGGTGCCGGCTCCACCGACTTCAGCAACATCGCGTACGCCGATCACGTCAAGGTCGTGGGGCTGGTGAACTTCGCCGAGATCTTCCCCCGGTGCCGTGCGGTCGTGCACCACAGCGGCGCGGGCACCATCGCTGCCTGCCTGCGGGCGGGGGTTCCGCAGGTGGGCCTGTGGACGTTGCCCGACCAGGGACTGCGCACCACCCAGCTCAAACGGCTGAAGGTCGGCACCGGGCGCCGGTTCGCGACGACCACCGAGAAATCCCTTGTCACGGACTTGCGTAAAGTGCTGGCGCCGCACTACATCACCCGCGCTCGCGAGTTCGCGCACCAGATGTCAACGCCCGCGCAAAGCGCCGCCGCCGCCACTGATCTGGTCGAGGGTTTCGCCCGACTTGCCCGGGCTCGCTGAGC
>JAEZIA010000428.1 GCA_023416315.1 Actinomycetes bacterium | reverse complement strand
GCTCGGCGTAGAGGAGGTCTACGCGGTCGGCGGGGCGCAGGCGATCGCGATGTTCGCCTACGGCGCCGGGCCCTGCGAGCGCGTCGACCTGGTGACCGGCCCGGGCAACATCTACGTCGCGGCCGCCAAGCGGCTGCTGCGCGGGGTCGTCGGCATCGACTCCGAGGCCGGGCCCACCGAGATCGCGATCCTCGCCGACGCCAGCGCCGAGGCGGCGTTCGTCGCGGCCGACATGGTCAGCCAGGCCGAGCACGACCCGATGGCCGCCGCCGTGCTCGTCACCGACTCGCTCGAGCTCGCCGACTCGGTCGAGGCCGAGCTCGACAAGCAGGTCTTCGCCACCCGCCACACCGAGCGCATCCGCACCGCGCTGGGCGGGCGGCAGTCGGCGATCGTGCTGGTCGACGACGTCGACCAGGGCATCGCGGTGGTCGACGCATACGCCGCCGAGCACCTCGAGATCCTCACCCGCGACGCCGCCACCGACGCCGCACGCGTGCGCAACGCCGGCGCGATCTTCGTCGGCCCGTGGTCGCCGGTCTCGCTGGGCGACTACTGCGCCGGCTCCAACCACGTGCTGCCCACCGCGGGCTGCGCCCGGCACTCCAGCGGCCTCTCGGTGCAGACCTTCCTGCGCGGCATCCACGTCGTCGACTACACCGAGGCTGCCCTCAAAGACGTGTCCGGACATGTGATCACCCTCGCCAAGGCCGAGGATCTGCCGGCCCACGGTGAAGCGGTCCGCCGGAGGTTCGAGCGGTGACGATTCCCGGAGCCCGGGTGCGCCTGGCCGACTTGCCGCTGCGCGACGACCTGCGCGGCAAATCCCCTTATGGGGCACCGCAACTCGATGTTCCGGTGCGGCTGAACACCAACGAGAACCCGCACCCGCCGAGCAAGGCACTCATCGACGACGTCGCCCGCTCGGTCGAGGCGGCCGCCGCCGACCTGCACCGCTATCCCGACCGCGACGCCGTCGCGCTGCGCGCCGACCTGGCCGCGTACCTGCGCAACCAGACCGGTGTCGCGGTGGAAGCCGAAAACCTCTGGGCGGCCAATGGATCCAACGAGATCCTGCAGCAGCTGTTGCAGGCGTTCGGCGGCCCGGGCCGCAGCGCGATCGGCTTCGTGCCGTCGTATTCGATGCACCCGATCATCTCGAACGGCACGCAGACCGAGTGGATCGAGTCGGTGCGGGCAGCCGATTTCAGCCTCGACGTCGACACCGCGGCGACCGTCATCGCCGCCCGCGACCCCGACGTGGTGTTCCTGGCGAGCCCGAACAATCCGTCGGGACAGAGCGTCCCGCTCGACGATGTGCGGCGGCTGCTGGACGCCATGCGGCACGGCATCCTGATCGTCGACGAGGCGTACGGCGAGTTCTCCAGCCAGCCGAGCGCGATCGCGCTGATCGAGGAGTACCCGACCCGGCTGATCGTGTGCCGGACGATGAGCAAGGCATTCGCGTTCGCCGGCGGCCGGCTGGGTTATCTGGTGGCCGCGCCCGCGATCATCGACGCGGTGCTGCTGGTGCGGTTGCCGTATCACCTGTCGGTGCTCACCCAGGCCGCCGCGCGGGCGGCGTTGCGGCACGCCGACGACACCCTGGCCAGCGTGGCCACCTTGGTCGCCGAGCGTGAGCGGGTGTGCGCGGCGCTGTCCGAGTACGGTTTCCGGGTCATTCCCAGCGACGCGAACTTCGTGCTGTTCGGTGAGTTCGCCGACGCCCCGGCCGCCTGGCAGCACTACCTCGACGACGGTGTCCTCATCCGCGATGTCGGCATCCCCGGATATCTGCGCACCACAATCGGATTGGTCGACGAGAACGACGCTTTCCTGGCCGCCAGTGCCCGGCTGGCCGCCTCCGAACTGGCCCAACTAGGAGCGACATGAGCCGTATCGCGAAGGTCGAACGCAAGACCCGCGAGTCCGACATCGTCGTCGAACTCGACCTCGACGGCACCGGGAATGTCAGCGTGCACACCGGCGTGCCGTTCTTCGACCACATGCTGACCGCACTGGGCACCCACGCCAGCTTCGACCTGTCGATCACCGCGCACGGCGATGTCGACATCGAGGGCCACCACACCATCGAGGACACCGCGATCGTGCTCGGCACCGCGCTGGGGCAGGCCCTCGGCGACAAGAAAGGCATCCGCCGCTTCGGCGACGCCTTCATCCCGATGGACGAGACGCTGGCCCACGCCGCCGTCGACGTCTCCGGCCGGCCGTACTTCGTGCATACCGGCGAACCGGATTACATGGTGGACTTCACGATCGCCGGATCCAGCGTGCCCTACCACACGGTCGTCAACCGGCACGTGTTCGAGTCGCTGGCGTTCAACGCCCGGATCTCGCTGCACGTGCGGACGCTCTACGGCCGCGATCCGCACCACATCACCGAGGCCGAGTACAAGGCGGTGGCCAGGGCATTGCGTCAGGCCGTCGAACCCGACCCCCGGGTCTCCGGCGTGCCGTCGACCAAAGGCTCACTGTGACAGCCAGATCCGTCGTCGTCCTGGACTACGGCTCGGGGAACCTTCGCTCGGCTCAACGCGCGCTGGAACGCACCGGGGCCGAGGTCGAGGTGACCGCCGATCCGCACCGCGCCCGCAACGCCGACGGTCTGGTGGTCCCCGGTGTCGGCGCGTTCGAGGCCTGCATGACCGGCTTGCGGGAGATCGGCGGCGACCGCATCATCGCCGACCGGGTGGCGGCCGGCCGGCCGGTACTCGGGGTCTGCGTGGGCATGCAGATCCTGTTCGCCCACGGTGTCGAGTTCGGGGTCGAATCGGCGGGCTGCGGGCAATGGCCCGGCTCGGTCACCAAACTCGACGCGCCGGTGATCCCGCACATGGGTTGGAACGTCGTCGACGCCGCGCCGGACAGCGTGCTGTTCAAGGGCTTCGACGCCGCCACCCGGTTCTACTTCGTGCACTCCTACGCCGCCCAGAAGTGGGAGGGTGCACCCGATGCGAAGCTGACCTGGGCCAGCCATCACGTGCGGTTCCTGGCCGCCGTCGAGGACGGTCCGCTGTCGGCGACACAATTTCATCCGGAGAAGAGTGGTGACGCCGGTGCGGCGCTGCTCACCAATTGGGTTGAGGGGCTGTAAGAGTGTCACTGATTCTGCTTCCCGCCGTCGACGTGGTCGACGGCAAGGCCGTGCGACTGGTGCAGGGCAAAGCCGGCAGCGAGACCGAGTACGGCTCGGCGCTGGACGCCGCGCTGACCTGGCAGCGCGCCGGCGCCGAATGGATCCACCTGGTTGACCTCGACGCCGCGTTCGGCCGCGGGTCCAACCGTGAGCTGCTGGCCGAGGTGGTCGGCGCCCTCGACGTCAAGGTCGAACTCTCCGGCGGCATCCGCGACGACGAGTCGCTCAAGGCCGCGCTGGCCACCGGCTGTACCCGGGTCAACATCGGCACCGCGGCACTGGAGAACCCGCTGTGGTGCGCCGCCGCGATCGCCGAATACGGCGACCGGGTGGCCGTCGGCCTGGACGTGCAGATCGTCGACGGTGAGCACCGGCTGCGCGGGCGCGGCTGGGAGACCGACGGCGGCGACCTGTGGCACGTGCTGGAACGCCTTGACAGCGAAGGCTGCTCGCGGTTCGTGGTCACGGACGTCACCAAGGACGGCACCCTGACCGGACCCAACCTCGACCTGCTCGAGGGTGTCGCGGAGTGCACGGACGCGCCGGTGATCGCCTCCGGCGGTGTCTCGAGCCTGGACGATCTGCGCGCGATCGCGACCTTGACCGACAGCGGGGTGGAGGGCGCGATCGTCGGAAAGGCGCTCTACGCAGGCCGATTCACGCTGCCGGAGGCGCTGGCAGCGGTGAGGCAGTAGTGGACCTCGACGTTCTGGTCGCCCAGGCGGCGACGATCCTGGACGAGGCGTCCAAACCGTTCATCGCCGGGCACCGGGCCGACTCGGCCGTGCAGAAGAAGGGCAACGACTTCGCCACCGAGGTGGACCTGGCCATCGAACGGCAGGTGGTGCAGGCCCTGGAGGCCATCACCGGCATCGGGGTGCACGGCGAGGAGTTCGGCGGCGCCCCCATCGATTCGCCACTGGTCTGGGTTCTCGACCCGATCGACGGCACCTTCAACTACGCCGCGGGTTCGCCGATGGCGGCGATTCTGCTGGGCCTGCTGCGCGACGGCGAACCGGTCGCCGGACTGACCTGGCTGCCGTTCACCGACCAGCGTTACACCGCGGTGCAGGGCGGTCCGCTGTACTACAACGGCGACCCGCAGCCGCCGATCGGCCACGGCGAGATCGGCCAGTGCGTGATCGGCGTCGGCACGTTCAACGTGGACTGGCGCGGCCGGTTTACCGTCCGCTACCGGCTGGCCGTGCTCGAGCAGCTGAGCCGGGTCTGCTCGAAGCTGCGGATGCACGGTGCCACCGGTATCGACATCGCCTACGTCTCGTCCGGGATCATGGGCGCGGCAATCAGTTTCGGTGACCACATCTGGGACCACGCCGCCGGAGTGGCGCTGGTCCGCGCCGCGGGCGGTGTCGTCACCGACCTGACCGGCCAGCCGTGGACGCCGTCGTCGCGGGCGGCGCTGGCCGCCGCGCCGGGCGTGCACGAGCACGTCATGGAGATCCTCGACCGGGTCGGTCCGCCGGAGAGCTACCTGTGATGGACGTCGCGGTGCGTGTGATCCCCTGCCTGGACGTCGACGCCGGCCGGGTGGTGAAAGGCGTCCACTTCGAAAACCTGCGCGACGCGGGCGATCCCGTCGAGCTGGCCGCCGTCTACGACGCCGAGGGCGCCGACGAGCTGACCTTCCTGGACGTGACGGCGTCCAGCTCCGGTCGCGCCACGATGCTCGACGTGGTGCGCCGCACCGCCGAGCAGGTGTTCATCCCGCTCACCGTCGGCGGCGGCGTGCGCTCGGTGGAGGACGTCGACGTGCTGTTGCGCGCCGGGGCCGACAAGGTCTCGGTGAACACCTCGGCGATCGCCCGCCCGGAGCTGCTGGCGGAGCTTTCGCGGCAGTTCGGGTCGCAGTGCATCGTGTTGTCGGTCGACGCCCGCACGGTGCCTGCCGGTTCGGCGCCGACCCCGTCCGGCTGGGAGGTCACCACCCACGGCGGGCGGCGGGGGACCGGTATCGACGCCGTCGAATGGGCCGCGCGCGGAGCCGAATTGGGTGTCGGCGAGATCCTGCTGAACTCGATGGACGCCGACGGCACCAAGGCCGGTTTCGACTTGGAGATGCTGCGCGCGGTGCGCAAGGCGGTCACGGTCCCGGTGATCGCCAGCGGCGGCGCCGGGGCGGTCGGCGATTTCGCCGCGGCCGTGCAGGCGGGCGCCGACGCGGTGCTGGCGGCCAGCGTGTTCCACTTCCGCGAGCTGACGATCGGCGAAGTGAAGGCCGCGATGGCCGCGGAGGGAATTGTGGTCCGATGAGTCTGAACCCTGATATCGCCACGCGGCTCAAGCGCGACGCCAACGGTTTATTCGCGGCGATCGCCCAGGAGCGCGGCACCGGCACCGTGCTGATGGTGGCATGGATGGACGACGAGGCGCTGGCCCGCACGCTGGAAACCCGTGAGGCGACCTACTATTCGCGGTCCCGGGGCGAGTACTGGGTCAAGGGTGCGACGTCCGGGCACACCCAGCACGTGCATTCGGTGCGGTTGGACTGCGACGGGGACGCGGTGCTGCTGGAGGTCGACCAGGTCGGCGGCGCCTGTCACACCGGCGATCACAGCTGTTTCGACGCCGACCTGCTGCTCGGCCCCGAAGGCTAGACGTCGATCGCGGTGGCCTTGGCCCGCGCCGTCCAGCGGCCCTCGTCGTAGCCGACGGCGATCGGATGCGAGAACGCCGCGGTCACGTTGTCGGTCGAAATCGTCTCGCGGGCCGGGCCACTGGCCACGGTGCGGCCGTCGGCGATCAGCAGGGCGTGGGTGGTGGTGGTCGGCAGCTCCTCGAGGTGATGGGTCACCAAGATCGACGCCACGTCGGGGTGGGTCTGGTCCAGACCGTCGATGGTCTCCAGCAGCTGCTCGCGGGCAGCGACGTCGAGGCCCGTCGTCGGTTCATCGAGGAGCAGCAGGTCGGGCTCCGAAACCAGTGCTCGCGCAATCAAAGCCCGGCCCCGTTCGCCCTGCGACAACGTCGGCCACACGTTGTCCGCCTTGCGGGTCATACCCACCGCGGCGATCATCGCATCGGCCCGTTCGGCTTCGGCTGCGCTCGGCGTCCAGCGCATCGGCAGGTCGATGGTGGCGGTCATGCCGGTCAATACCACGTCGCGCACGCTCAGCGAATACTGCAGCCGGTGACGGGGATTCACGTGCCCGATCGAATGGCGCAGCCGGGACAGGTCCACCCGGCCCATCTGCTGACCGAGGATCTCCACGCTGCCCGACGTCGGGAAGGTGACGGCGGCGCAGAAGCCGAGCAGGGTGCTTTTGCCTGCGCCGTTGGGTCCCAGCAGCGCCCAGTGCTCACCGGCGTTCACCGTCAGGGAGATGCCGTCGATGATCTGTTTGCCGTCGCGGCGAAACGTCACATCCGACAGCCGCAGAACAGGGTTCACGCGGCGTCAGGCCTTCTGGCGCTGACGCAGCACCTCCAGCGCTTTGTCGGCATGGGCATCCATGTTGACCTCGCTGGAGATGACCTCGAGCACCGTGCGATCGGTGTCGATGACGAACGTCGTGCGCTTGACCGGAATGAGCTTGCCGAGCAGCCCGCGCTTGACCCCGAACGCGGTGGCCACCGCGCCGTCGGCGTCCGACAGCAGCGGATAGTCGAACCCCTGCGAGTCGGCGAACCTGGCCTGCTTGTCGACCGGGTCGGTGCTGATGCCGACTCGGCTGGCGCCCAGGGCGACGAACTCCGCGCCCAGATCGCGGAAGTGACACGCTTCCTTGGTGCAGCCCGGCGTCATCGCGGCGGGGTAGAAGAACAGCACGATCGGCCCATCGGCCAGCAGCGAACTCAACGAGCGCGCAGTGCCGGTCTGATCCGGCAGTTCGAAGTCCGTAACCCGGTCTCCACGTTTCATGGCTGCAGGCTACGCCGCTCAACTGAGCCCAACCGGTCTGGGAGGATGTAGCCGTGCAATCCAACCTCGCCGCCACCACCACGCGTGAGGAGTTCCGCGCGCTGGCCGCCGAACACCGCGTGGTGCCGGTGATCCGCAAGGTGCTCGCCGACAGCGAGACGCCACTGTCGGCCTACCGGAAACTGGCCGCCAACCGGCCCGGAACGTTCCTGCTCGAGTCGGCCGAGAACGGCCGGTCGTGGTCGCGTTGGTCGTTCATCGGAGCCGGGGCGCCGTCGGCGCTCACCGTGCGCGACGGCCACGCCGTGTGGCTGGGCGCCACCCCGCAGGACGCGCCGACCGGTGGCGATCCGCTGCAGGCGCTGCACGAGACGATGCTGCTGCTGTCCACCGAGACGCTGGAGGGGGTGCCGCCGCTGACCGGTGGCATGGTGGGCTTCTTTGCCTACGACTTCGTCCGGCGCCTGGAACGGCTGCCGGAACTGGCCGTCGACGATCTCGGACTGCCGGACATGCTGCTGCTGCTCGCCACCGACCTCGCCGCCGTCGACCACCACGAGGGCACGATCACGCTGATCGCCAATGCGGTGAACTGGAACGGCACCGACGAGCGCGTCGACGAGGCCTACGACGACGCTGTCGCCCGTCTGGACGTGATGACCGCGGCGCTGAGCCAGCCGCTGTCATCCACCGTGGCGACGTACTCCCGGCCGCAACCCGAGCACCGATCGCAGCGCACGCCGGAGGAGTACTCCGCGATCGTCGAGCGACTGGTCAAGGAGATCGAGGCAGGCGAGGCGTTCCAGGTGGTGCCGTCGCAGCGGTTCGAGATCGACACCGCCGTCGACCCCATCGACGTCTACCGGATGCTGCGGGTGACCAACCCGAGCCCATACATGTACCTGATGCATGTTCCGGATGAAGTTGGCGGAACGGCGTTTTCGATCGTCGGCTCCAGCCCGGAGTCGCTGGTCACCGTCAAGGACGGCTGGGCCACAACGCATCCGATCGCCGGCACCCGGTGGCGCGGGCAGACCGAGGAGGAGGACCAGCTGCTCGAGAAGGAGCTGCTGGCCGACGAGAAGGAGCGCTCCGAGCACCTGATGCTGGTCGATCTGGGCCGTAACGACCTGGGCCGGGTGTGTGTGCCCGGCACCGTTCGGGTCGAGGACTACAGCCACATCGAGCGCTACAGCCACGTCATGCACATCGTGTCCACGGTCACCGGCCTGCTGGCCGGCGGTCGCACCGCACTCGATGCCGTCACCGCCTGCTTCCCGGCGGGCACCCTGACCGGCGCGCCCAAGGTGCGCGCCATGCAGCTGATCGAAGAGGTCGAGAAGACCCGGCGCGGGCTCTACGGCGGTGTGGTCGGCTACCTGGACTTCGCGGGCAACGCCGACTTCGCGATCGCGATCCGCACCGCGCTGATGAGCAAGGGCACTGCCTATGTGCAGGCCGGCGGCGGTGTGGTGGCCGACTCCAACGGCCCCTACGAGTACAACGAGTCCGCGAACAAGGCCAAGGCGGTGCTGAACGCGATCGCCGCGGCCGAGACATTGGGCGCGCCGTGATCCGCATCGGGCAGCTGTTGCTGGTCGTCTCCGGGGTGCTGCTGTGGGTGGCGTCCCGGCTGGTCTGGGTGTCGGTCACGTCGTTCGACGGTCTCGGGCAGCCCAAGACCGTGACGCTGACCGGTGCCAGCTGGTCCAACGCCCTGTTGCCGCTGGCGGTGCTGCTGCTGGCCGCGGCGGTGGCCGGGCTGGCAGTGCGGGGCTGGGGCCTGCGGGCGGTCGCGGTGCTGGTCGCCGTGGTGACCCTGCTGCTCGGTTATCTCGGGGTCAGCCTGATCGTCACCCCCGACGTGGGGCCGCGGGGCGCCGAGCTGGCCGAGCTGCCGCTCCTGACCCTTGTCGCCAGTGAGCGGCACTACGCGGGCGCCGGGCTCACCCTCGGTGCGGCGGCGTGCGCGCTGGTCGCAGCGGTGCTGCTGATGCGATCGGCGGCGTCCGGGCGGCAGGCCACGGCCAAATATGCCGCCCCCGCCGTGCGACGCAGCGCCGCACGTGGCGAGGACGTCGACCAGGAGGCGTCGGAGCGTGGCATGTGGGACGCCCTCGACGAGGGTGTCGATCCCACGGATCAGCACCCCGACACCGAGGGTCGGTGACGGATGCTCGGCCCGATACGACTACCCTTCATTGAACGACTTAGGCGAGATCGCGAAGGCGTGAGAAGGGATCCGGCAACGATGAGTTCGGCTAGCGTGCTCGACTCGATCATCGAGGGAGTCCGCGCTGACGTTGCCGCACGTGAGGCGATCGTGAGCCTGGATGAGGTCAAGGCCGCCGCCGAGGCCGCGCCGGCCCCGCTGGACGTGCTGGCGGCGCTCCGCGCGCCGGGTATCGCCGTCATCGCCGAGGTCAAGCGCGCGAGCCCGTCCCGGGGTGCACTCGCCAACATCGCCGATCCGGCCGAGCTGGCCCGCGCCTACGAGAGCGGCGGCGCCCGGGTGATCAGTGTGCTCACCGAGGAACGCCGTTTCCACGGCTCGCTGGCCGACCTGGACGCTGTGCGCGCCGCCGTACGAATCCCGGTGTTGCGCAAGGACTTCATCGTCCGTCCCTACCAAATCCACGAGGCCCGGGCGCACGGTGCGGACATGCTGCTGCTGATCGTGGCGGCGCTCGAGCAGCCGGCGCTGGAGTCGATGCTGGAGCGCACCGAGTCCCTCGGCATGACCGCACTGGTCGAGGTGCACACCGAGGAAGAGGCCAGCCGCGCGCTGCAGGCCGGCGCCAAGGTGATCGGGGTGAACGCCCGCAACCTCAAGACGCTGGAGGTCGACCGGGACTGCTTCGCGCGGATCGCGCCGGGGTTGCCCTCGGACATCATTCGGATTGCCGAGTCCGGTGTCCGCGGGACTGGTGACCTGCTGGCCTACGCCGGCGCCGGGGCCGATGCCGTGCTGGTGGGCGAGGGGCTGGTCACCAGTGGGGATCCGCGCAGCGCCGTCGCTGACCTGGTGACCGCGGGAGCCCATCCCTCCTGCCCGAAACCCGCTCGCTGAGTCGTGGCTGATATCACCACTCCGAACGTGCCGCGCACCAGTGCGGCCGTCGCCGAGCCGACCTCCCACGAACCCGATGCCCGTGGCCACTTCGGCGTGTTCGGCGGACGGTATGTGCCCGAGGCGTTGATGGCCGTGATCGAGGAGGTGACGGCCGCCTACGAAAAGGCCCGCACCGATCAGGAATTCTTGGATCGCCTCGACAAGCTGCAGACTCACTACGCTGGACGCCCGTCGCCGCTCTATGAGGCGGTGCGGTTATCCGAGCATCTGGGCGGGGCGCGGATCTTCCTCAAGCGCGAAGACCTCAACCACACCGGATCGCACAAGATCAACAACGTGCTCGGTCAGGCGTTGCTGGCCAAGCAGATGGGCAAGACCCGGGTGATCGCCGAGACCGGCGCCGGCCAGCATGGTGTGGCGACCGCGACGGCGTGCGCGCTGCTCGGGCTGGAGTGCGTGATCTACATGGGTGCGGTCGACACCGCGCGCCAGGCGCTCAACGTCGCGCGGATGCGGCTGCTCGGCGCCGAGGTGGTGTCGGTGGAGTCGGGTTCGAAGACGCTGAAGGACGCCATCAACGACGCCTTCCGCGACTGGGTCACCAACGCGGACAGCACGTACTACTGCTTCGGGACCGCGGCCGGGCCGCACCCGTTCCCGGCGATGGTCCGCGACTTCCAGCGCATCATCGGTCTGGAGGCGCGGGCGCAGATCCAGGCCCAGGCCGGCCGACTGCCCGACGCGATCGCGGCATGCGTGGGTGGCGGCTCCAATGCCATCGGCATCTTCCACCCGTTCATCGACGATGTCGGCGTGCGGCTGGTCGGCTTCGAGGCGGCCGGCGACGGTGTCGAAACCGGCAGGCACGCAGCGACTTTCACCGGCGGGACGCCGGGTGCGTTTCAGGGTTCATACTCGTATCTGCTGCAGGACGACGACGGCCAGACCATCGAATCGCATTCGATCTCGGCAGGCCTGGACTACCCGGGGGTCGGACCCGAGCACGCGTTCCTCAAGGACATCGGTCGCACCGAGTACCAGCCGATCACCGACACCGAGGCGATGGACGCGTTCCGGCTGCTGTGCCGCCTGGAAGGCATCATCCCGGCGATCGAATCGGCGCATGCGGTGGCCGGCGCGGTGAAGCTGGCGGCCGAGCTGGGTCGCGGCTCGATCATCCTGGTGAACCTGTCCGGGCGCGGCGACAAAGACGTCGAGACGGCGGCCAAGTGGTTCGGCCTGTTCGACGGTTCCGGTCCGGGAGCCTCATGACGGTTCAGCACAGCCAGTCGGGCCGGCTGGGTTCGGTCTTCGCCGCGTGCCACGACGAGGGCCGCGCCGCCCTGATCGGGTATCTGCCGACCGGGTATCCGTCGGTCGACACCTCGATCGAGGCCATGGTCGCACTCGTCGAATCCGGTTGCGACATCGTCGAAGTCGGCGTTCCGTATTCGGATCCCGGGATGGACGGTCCGGTGATCGCGACGGCGACGGAGGCGGCGCTGCAGGGCGGTGTCCGCGTTCGCGACACCCTGCGCGCGGTCGAGGCGATCAGCGCCGCAGGCGGCAGCGCGGTCGTGATGACGTACTGGAATCTGATGCTGCACTACGGCGTTGACGCCTGGGCTCGGGATCTCGCCGCGGCCGGGGGACTGGGGATGATCACCCCCGATCTGATTCCCGAGGAGGCCGACCAGTGGTTGGCGGCCTCGGAAACCCATGACCTGGACCGGATCTTCCTGGTGGCACCATCGTCGACCCCGGAGCGGCTGGCGAAGACGGTGTCGGCCTCGCGCGGCTTCGTGTACGCGGCATCGACGATGGGTGTGACCGGCGCGCGCGACGTGGTGTCGAGTGCGGCGCCGGAGTTGGTGCGCCGGGTCAAGGAGATTTCCGACATCCCGGTGGGGGTCGGTCTCGGTGTGCGCTCGGGTGAGCAAGCCGCCGAGATCGGCGCCTTCGCCGACGGGGTGATCGTGGGTTCGGCGCTGGTGTCGGCCCTGACCGACGGGTTGGCGGCAGTGCGGACGCTGACCGAGGAGTTGGCCATGGGTGTGCGGCGGAAGGTGTCTGCCTCGTGACGACAACAGTCTTGGCTTATTTCCCGAGCCCGCCCCAGGGTGTCTGGTATCTCGGCCCGATCCCGATTCGGGCCTACGCGTTGTGCATCATCGCCGGGATCATCGCGGCGCTGGTGATCGGTGACCGTCGGTGGGCGGCGCGTGGTGGCGAGCGGGGCGTCATCTACGACATCGCCTTGTGGGCGGTGCCGTTCGGTTTGATCGGTGGCCGGCTGTACCACCTGATGACCGACTGGCGAACGTATTTCGCGGAGGGCGGCGCCGGTTTCGGCGCGGCGCTGCGGATCTGGGACGGCGGTCTCGGAATCTGGGGTGCGGTCGCCCTCGGTGGTGTCGGGGCATGGATTGCGTGCCGGCGCAGGGGGATTCCGCTTCCTGCGTTCGGGGATGCGATCGCGCCGGGCATCATCCTGGCACAGGCCATCGGCCGGCTCGGGAACTACTTCAACCAGGAACTGTACGGCCGGGAGACCACGCTGCCGTGGGGGATGGAAATCTTCTACCGGCGCGACGCGTCCAATATGGTCGACGTCCACTCGCTCGACGGGGTCTCGACCGGCCAGGTCGCCGAGGTGGTGCAGCCGACCTTCCTCTACGAGCTGCTGTGGAACCTGCTGGTGTTCTTCTTCCTGATCTACATCGATCGGAAGTTCAAGATCGGCCACGGACGCTTGTTCGCGGCCTATGTGGCGGCGTACTGCATCGGCCGGTTCTGGGTCGAGCTGCTGCGCGACGACACCGCGACCCATATCGCGGGCATCCGGGTGAACTCGTTCACCTCTGTGTTCGTGTTCATCGGCGCGATCGTGTACATCCTGCTGGCGCCGAAGGGCCGTGAGGATCCGGCGACGTTGGGCGGCAAGCAGGCCGCCGGTGTGGCGGTCGACGAACCGCCTGTCGAGGAATCGCCCGCCGAGCGCATGGCCGAGGACCTGGTGGCCGTCGCCACCGGAGGCGGGCTTGAAGCCGCCCTGGTCGTGGCCGCCGAACACGACCGCGAGGACGCCGAAGCCGTCGGCGATACCGAGGAGCCCGAGGCGGAGCCGGTAGCCGAGGCGGAGCCGGTAGCCGAGGCCGAGCCCGAGGCGGCCCTCACCCCCGCACCCCAGCGCCGCGAGTTCCGCACAGTCGTGCGGCGGGTGCTGTGGGGCGTGGAAAGCCATCGCGACTGAACTCGTCAGGCGATTGCTACAGCTGGCTTGGCAAAGTAACGAGCAAGTGCAACTACCTGAATTCACGTAGCCGACTACGCGGGACAAACTGCGTTGGCGCGCTTTAGGCTCCGATCGAACTCCCAGCACTCCGCTAGGAATCTGAAGGAGCCCGCATGAGCTATTCCCGGTATGTCGGCCGCATCGGTGGTCTAGCCGTCGCCCTCGGCATTGGTGTAGCAATTGGCCAGGGATGTGCGGTTGCGTCGGCAGATGACGCCGGCACGACTTCGCCTCGCCACCAGGGCCAGGCGAAATCGAGCGAGCATCGCACCGGCGCCCTCAAACAGCGACGCCCCGCATCGAATACGCCGTCCGTCAGGCTATCTCGCAAAACGACGACGCCTTTGGTCACCATGCACTCGAGATCCTCTTCCGTGCCGGCATCCCCAACGCTGGCATTGCCGAGACTGCCGGCGCCAGATGCTGCTGTTCGGGCCGTGGGCCAGGCCGTCGAATTTGCACTCGGCGCCGTGACGAGAGGTTTGCCTGCGCCGACACCTCCTCCGGCGCGGGACCCGTTACTGCTCGCCCTGACCGGGTGGGGGCGCCGAGAATCAGGCGTGGCCAGGGCAGCCGCGGCCACAGAGGTCAAGTACTCGGCGTTCGTCGACAAGTACTACTTCGCGGCCGATCCTGTCACCGGAAGCCCTACGCCTCCTGGCCAGACGGCCGCGTTCCTGTACTCGGGAACCGGCGATCCGCTTCAGGTCTCCGGATTTTTCGACCCGACGGTTACCTACACGCTCACCGCTCAGCCTTTTACCCTGCCGATCGCTGTCAACGGAATCGCCGAATATCAGCCCAGTAGCGAATTCGACATCTACATGGTCAAGCTGAATATGTACGGCTCGTTCGAAGAACAATATGGCGCAGCATCCATAGTGGGCGTTCGCATAATGGCTCCGGGCGTCGGCATCACCGTGGAAAGAGACCCATCCATATTGGACGGATCGTCGAACTACGAGTTCTTCGCTATCAAAAAGGGGACATCGGTTCCCGAATTCGACGGCATCCCGCCATTCCCGACCAGCAATCCCGGGCCAGGCCCGGGCCCAGGTCCAGGCCCAGGAGAGGGAGGCGCATTAACGCCCCCGGTCCTGACGACACGTGACATCACCGCGCACTCGGTAGAGCTCGTTCCCGATAAGGATGGTTCGCCCGACCCTCGCGTGGTCGGCTACAACATCTATCGCGATGGCGTGAAAGTGAACGAGAAGCTCGTCTCGCTGATCTTCACTTTCACGGACGAAAACCTCGACGCGGACGTGACGTACACCTACACCGCCCGCTCCGTCGATCAATACGGCGTCGAAAGTGCAGAGAGCAACAAACTTACTGTTACCACCTACTCAGAGGAGGAGAAGCCCGGCTTCCTGCGGAGGCTGCAAGACAATATCCGTGATCTGTTCGTCCCGAACGAGGACGGCCAGAACGGTCCGTTCGAGGTATTCATCGAATCGGTTCACAACGTGGTGTCCGTGATTCCGGGCGCCGGAGCGCTCTTCGACGTCGTGACGATACCGATTAATCTGATCCAGCTGGTCGCCGCGTACATCCGGGATGATAAGGCCGATGTCAGCGATGAGGTCAAGGACCTCGGAGACAACCTCTTGAATGCGATCGGCATCGGGCAAACGCTGAAGTTGTTCAAGGCGGTGGACGAGGCTGCCAAGACGTCGAAGGGACGCCCGTAGTCGTTGCAAGCCTGGACGATGGCAGAACGAACGTGTCACACCCCGGTGGCATACTCGAACACATGTTCGATCACTGGCCCGGCGAGCTCCGCGAAACGGTGGACGGTGCTGAGTCGCGGGAGCTCGTCGGCCGGCTGACCAGCATCTCGCGGCTTGAGAATCAGGCGGCCGCCGGCCGGTTGTTCGTGATAGCCGACCTCTTCGAACTGCGCCGCAACCAATTCGGCGAACGTGAGGACTGGGCCGTCGACACCTGGGCTACCGTCGGCGCCGAAGTCGCGGCGAGCCTGCGGCTCAGCCTGCGCAAAGCCAACAGTTACCTGAACTATGCGCTGGAGACGCTACGGCTGCCCGCAGTCGCCGCAGTCTTCGCCGCCGGGGATATCGACTATCGGACGTTCACGACGATCGTGTACCGCACCCACCTTGTCACCGATCCGGACGCCACCGCGGAAATCGACGCCGAACTCGCTGCTGTGGCGGCCCGCTGGCCGTCGATGACTGCCGGCAAGCTCGCCACCAAGATCGATGACATCGTCGGCAGGCGCGACCCGGACGCCGTGCGGCGGATCCAGGATCGCGCCAAGGACTGTGACGTGACGTTCTGGGAGTCGCGCGACGGGCACATCGAACTGTCGGCCCGGATGTCGAGCACCGACGGCAAGGCTCTCGAGAAGCGGCTGACCGCGATGGCTAAGTCCGTCTGTCAGGAGGATCCTCGGACGGTTGGCCAACGACGTGCCGCGGCACTCGGCGCATTGAGCACAGGTGCCGCCGGACTGTCCTGCCGCTGCGGCCAACCCGACTGCGCCGCAACCGAAAAGCCCACCGGTTCGGTGGTCATCCACGTCGTCGCCGACCAAGCGACGCTCGACGGCACCGCCAACAATCCGGCCTACCTGATCGATAGCGGCGAGCTGGTCCCACCGGAGCTGCTCGCCGACCTGAAAGCCGCAGCCCGCCAGCGTCCGGTCCGAATCCCCGTCGACGACCCGTCGGAATCCGGCTACCACCCGTCGCGCGCGCTCGCCGACTTCGTTCGTGCACGCGATCTCACCTGCCGTGCGCCCGGTTGCGACCGCCCGGCCACGGCGTGCGACATCGACCACACGGTGCCGTGGCCCTATGGGTCGACGGTGGCTGCCAACCTGAAATGCCTATGCCGTGATCACCACATCTTGAAAACGTTCTGGGGCTGGAAGGACCAGCAGCTCCCGGACGGCACCGTGATCTGGACGCTTCCCGACGGCCAGACCTATGTGACGACACCCGGCAGCATCCTGCTCTTTCCCGCGTTGATGACGCCGACGGGTCCGCCGGCGAAGCCACCCGCCGCGCACCGCTGCGGCGACCGGTCGGTGATGATGCCGCGTCGGCGGACTACCCGGGCGGGGAACCGCGCCCACCACATCGCCAACGAACGCGCACGCAATCGGGCGCAACGAGGCTCCCCGACATCAGCTGATGCCGATGACGCGCCACCCTTCTAGGTTGGCCCGCGCTCTGGCATGCTGTGGGGCATGACTGAGCCGCAGTTCGGGGGCACCGAGGGCGCACCACCGCCTAACTACCAGGCCCCGCCGAATTACCCGATGCCACCGCAATATCCGGCCCCGGGTGGCTACGCCGACCCCTCGGCCCCGTTCGGCAGGCACCCCGTCACCGGCGAACCGCTGTCGGACAAGTCGAAGATCATCGCCGGGCTGCTGCAGCTATTGGGTTTGTTCGGTCTGGTCGGCATCGGCCGCATCTACCTGGGCTACACCGGGCTGGGCATCGCCCAGCTGCTCGTCGGGCTGGTGACCTGCGGTATCGGTGCCGTCATCTGGGGCATCGTCGACGGCATCCTGATCCTCACCGACCGCGTGCGGGACCCGCAGGGACGTCCCCTGCGTGATGGGTAGCGCTACCCGGATCAGTACGGGCGCGCTGGCGCTCGGCGCCGTGGGCTACGTCGGTGTGGTCGACCCGCACCGGCCCGGCAGGCTGTTCCCGCCGTGCCCGTTCCGCTTGCTCACCGGCTGGAACTGCCCGGCCTGCGGCGGTCTGCGAATGACGCACGATCTGCTGCACGGCGATCTCGGCGCCGCCGTCGTCGACAACGTCTTCCTGCTGACCGGCCTGCCGCTGCTGGCGATCTGGCTGATCTGGCGGATCCGGCGGGGGGAGCGGGCCTTTCCGCTCCCGGCGATCGTCACGATCGCGACCGCGGCGATCGCCTGGACTGTGATTCGAAACCTGCCGGGCTTTCCGCTGGTCCCAACGCTGATACACTAGGAAATCGAACTATCGGGCCGGTGCAGTCCCAGACATCACACGTCAGACTGCGGCAAGGCCAACAATCCCAGCGCCCGTGCGCACATCAGCTTTCCGCCGCATCCCGACCGCGGAGGAGCGTGGAATGCTGTTCTCAGCACTTCCCGAAGCGCAGGGTCTCTACGACCCCCGGCACGAATCCGACTCGTGCGGGGTGGCGATGGTGGCCGACATCCAGGGGCGCCGGTCGCATCGGATCGTCGCTGACGGCCTCACTGCGCTGGAGCACCTCGAACACCGTGGCGCCGCGGGAGCCGAACCCAACAGCGGGGACGGTGCCGGCATCTTGCTGCAGCTGCCGGTGGAGCTGCTGGCCGATGTCGTCGACTTCGCGCTGCCCCCAACGGCCAACGGCACCAACACCTTTGCCGCTGGTATCTGCTTCCTGCCGCAAAACCCGGTCGAGCGGAGGGCCGCCACCAGCCGCATCGAGACCATCGCGCAGGAAGAGGGCCTTGAGGTAATCGGTTGGCGCACTGTGCCGGTCGACCCCGACGGTGCCGATGTCGGGGCGACCGCGCTGGGCTGTATGCCGTACATGTCGATGCTCTTCGTCGCCGCACCACAGCGAAACGGCAGCCGTCCCGGCGGCATCGATCTCGACCGCCTGGTCTACCCGCTGCGCAAGCGCGCCGAGCAGGGTCCCGAGGCGGTGTACTTCCCGTCGCTGTCCAGTCGCACCATGGCCTACAAGGGCATGCTCACCACGATGCAGCTGCCGCTGTACTTCCCGGATCTGCGCGACGAGCGCTGCCGCAGCGCGATCGCGATCGTGCACAGCCGCTTCTCCACCAACACCTTTCCGTCCTGGCCGTTGGCGCACCCGTTCCGCTTCGTCGCCCACAACGGCGAGATCAACACTGTGCGCGGCAACCGCAACCGGATGCACGCCCGCGAAGCCATGCTGGCCAGCACCAAGATCCCCGGTGACTTGAGCCGGCTCTCACCGATCTGTACCCCCGATGCCTCGGACTCGGCGTCGTTCGACCAGGTGCTCGAACTCCTGCACCTCGGTGGTCGCAGCCTGCCGCACGCGGTGATGATGATGATTCCGGAGGCGTGGGAGAACAACGCGGGCATGGACCCCGCCCGCCGGGCGTTCTGCCAGTACCACGCTTCGCTCATGGAGCCGTGGGACGGGCCCGCGTGCGTGACATTCACCGACGGCACCGTCGTCGGAGCGGTGTTGGACCGCAACGGATTACGGCCGGGCCGGTGGTGGCGCACCATCGACGACCGGGTGATCCTCGCCAGTGAAAGCGGGGTGCTCGACATCCCGCCGGGCGAAGTGGTGGCCAAGGGCCGGCTGGAGCCGGGCAAGATGTTCCTGATCGACACCGCCGCCGGCCGGATCGTGAGCGACGACGAGATCAAGGATCAGCTGGCCGCCGAACAGCCGTACGCCGAATGGTTGCACGCCGGGCTCCTCGACCTGGCCACGCTGCCGGCCCGCACCCGCGTCTCGCCGAACCACGAGTCGGTGGTGCGCCGTCAGATCGCGTTCGGCTACACCGAGGAAGATCTGCGGATCATGCTCACGCCGATGGCGGCGTCCGGGCAGGAGCCGCTCGGTTCGATGGGCACCGACACCCCGGTGGCGGTGCTGTCCCAGCGCCCCAAGTTGCTCTACGACTACTTCGTCGAGTTGTTCGCGCAGGTGACCAACCCGCCGCTGGACGCGATCCGCGAGGAGATCGTGACGTCGATGGCGCGCGTCATGGGCCCCGAGCAGAACCTGCTCGACCCGACGGCCGCCTCCTGCCGCCAGATCCTGCTTCACGGCCCGGTTCTGGACAACGACGAGCTGAACCGCATCGTGCACATCAACGACGACGGTGAGCAGCCCGGCCTGAAGACCACCGTGCTGCGCTCGCTCTACGAGGTCGAGCGCGGTGGCGAAGGGCTGGCCGAGGCCATCGAGGAGCTGCGGCACCGGGCCACCGAAGCGATCGTCAAAGGCGCTCGCACACTGGTGATCTCGGATCGCGACTCCGACCACACCCGGGCGCCGATCCCGTCACTGCTGGCTGTCGCCGCCGTGCACCATCACCTGGTGCGCACCAAGCAGCGCACGATGGTCGCGCTCGTGGTGGAAAGCGGCGACGCCCGCGAGGTCCACCACATCGCTCTGCTGATCGGTTACGGTGCGGCCGCGGTCAACCCGTATCTGGCCTTCGAGTCGATCGAGGACCTGATCCGCGAGGGTGAACTCACCGGGATCGACGCCGGCACCGCGGTGCGCAACTACGTCAAGGCGCTGAGCAAGGGCGTCATGAAGGTGATGAGCAAGATGGGCATCTCAACCGTCGGCTCCTACACCGGTGCACAGGCTTTCGAGGCCATCGGCTTGGCCAAGGATGTGGTCGACGAGTACCTGACCGGCACCGTCAGCCAACTCGGTGGCGTCGGACTCGACGTGCTGGCCGAGGAGGTCAAGCAGCGTCACCGCCGCGCCTATCCGGAGAACCCCACCGAGCGGGTGCACCGCAGGCTGGAGGTCGGCGGTGAATACCAGTTCCGTCGCGAAGGTGAGCTGCATCTGTTCACCCCGGAAACCGTGTTCCTGCTGCAGCATTCGACCCGCACCGGTCGCAACGACGTGTTCGCCAAGTACTCCGAGGAAGTCAACCGGCTGGCTCGTGAGGGCGGTACCCTGCGCGGGCTGTTCAGCTTCAAGAAGGGTCTGCGCCCGCCCGTTCCGCTACACGAGGTGGAGTCTGTCGACGCCATCTGCGCCCGGTTCAACACCGGCGCGATGAGTTACGGCTCGATCTCCCAGGAAGCCCACGAGACGATGGCGATCGCCATGAACAACCTGGGCGGCCGCTCCAACAGCGGTGAGGGTGGGGAAGACGAAGAGCGGCTGTACGACCCGCGCCGGCGCAGCGCCGTCAAGCAGGTCGCGTCGGGCCGGTTCGGCGTCACCAGCGACTACCTGGTCAACGCGACCGACATCCAGATCAAGATGGCCCAGGGCGCCAAGCCCGGCGAGGGCGGGCAGCTGCCCGGCTTCAAGGTGTATCCCAACATCGCCAAGACCCGGCACTCCACGCCCGGCGTCGGGCTGATCTCACCGCCGCCACACCACGACATCTACTCGATCGAGGATCTGGCGCAGTTGATCCACGATCTGAAGAACGCCAACGACCAGGCCCGCATCCACGTCAAGCTGGTCAGCTCCGTCGGGGTCGGCACGGTGGCGGCCGGGGTGTCCAAGGCTCACGCCGACGTCGTGCTGATCTCCGGATACGACGGCGGCACCGGCGCGGCGCCGCTGACCAGCCTCAAGCACGCCGGCGCGCCGTGGGAGATCGGGCTGGCCGACACCCAGCAGACGTTGGTGCTCAACGGTCTTCGGGACCGCATCACCGTGCAGTGCGACGGCGGTCTGCGGACCGCGCGCGACGTGATGGTCGCCGCCCTGCTGGGCGCCGAGGAGTTCGGGTTCTCCACCGCGCCACTGGTGGTGGCCGGCTGCATCATGATGCGGGTCTGCCACCTCGACACCTGCCCGGTCGGTGTGGCCACCCAAAACCCGGAACTGCGAGCACGTTTCAACGGCAAGCCGCAGTTCGTCGAGAACTTCTTCCG
>JAEZIA010000387.1 GCA_023416315.1 Actinomycetes bacterium | reverse complement strand
CGAGCAGCGGCGAGTTGGCGGCGATCGCGATCATCGTCGGGCCGAGCGCATGCGCCAGCCGCACCCGATCGGCCCAGCCGTCGCGGGGGCCGGCGTCGAGGTTGATCTGGATCGAGGCCGTCGACGTCATCATCGCCGCGCCCGCGCTCGCGGTCCCCGAGGCCGCAAAGAACTGCTCCATGGCCTGATAGCGGGCACCGGGGTTGACCCGGTGCGGGCGGCGCAGCGGGTCGGCACCCAACAGGACCAGACCGAGCCCGGCGTCGGCGAACCTCGCGCGCAGGACGGCCCGGTCGGCGGTCAACGCGGCGATCGCGGGCAGCGGCCCGTCAGCCGGCGGGCCGGATAACTCGACCGCGCCGCCGGGTTCGACGGTGACGGCACTCCCGCCGGGCAGCGAGCCGACACTTCCGATCACCTCGCTGAGCTCTGACCACCCGGGCCGGCGCATCGGATCCCGTAGGTCAAAGCAGTGCGCCTCGAGTTCGAGGCCGACCCGACCGAGCGGACCATCCGACAGGGACGCGCCGGCGATGTGCAGCGCGGCCGACGAGGAACTGGTCAGGACACGTTCGCCGGACCCCGGCCCGCTGTGCGCGCGGCCCGGCTCAGACGTGACGACGAACGTCATGGCATCCATCTTGGGCGACCGCACCGACAAAAGTCCTCGATCCTCGGCTGACACGTTGGTGACGTTCACCTGACCTCGCTATAGACCCAGCGTGTTCTGCATGGCACCGGCCAGCACGTTGGCCGCAGGCCCACCGTTTCCGGACTGACAGACCTTGGCCTGCAGCAGCACGTTTTCCCGCAACCGGCTTTGGGTGAAACAACGTCGGTCGGTGTCTGCTTCCTGCTTGACCCACACCGCGTCGGTAGCGGTCGGCGCCGCGCCGCCGAACGACCACACCTGGGTGGTGCCGTCGTCGAGGTGCATGGCGGTGGTCTGCCCGGCGCATCCCACGGTGCGGTCGATCACCCGGTGGTACGCGCGGGTGGCGGCGTCGGTGGTGGCGAACACCCCGATGGCCTGCTTGACCAAGTGGTTCTGGTCGGTGGCCGACGTCTGGGTGACGGCGCTGTTGAACGACGCCAAATCGGGGTCGTAGAAGACCTCGGGCAGACCGATGTCGGCCCAGTTGTTGCAGACCGGCAGGTCCACCCAGAACGTCTGCGCCGGATCGGTGCTCACCGCTTCCCACGTCATCGGTGCGCCGACGATGTTGCCGACCGAACCCTTGGCCAGCACGGCATAGGACACCACACCGGGGTCGGCCGGACGGGCCGGCGCAGGGGCGCTCATCGCGACACCGGTCACCAGCAGAGCGGCCGCTGCGGCGGCGGTGCGCATCACCTCAGACCTTGGCGGTCAGCGTGACGTCGATGTTGCCGCGGGTGGCCTTGGAGTACGGGCACACCTGGTGGGCCTTGTCCATCAGCTCTTCGGCCTGACTCTGCTCGAGCCCGGGCAGGTAGCCGATCAGGTGAGCGTTGATGCCGTACCCGCCGTCGGGGTCCTTGCCGAACCCGACCCGCGCGGTGACGCCCGATGCCCCGTCGAGCGCGATCTTGTCGGTACGCGCCACCAGTTGCAGCGCACCCAGGAAACAGGCCGCATACCCCGCCGAGAACAGCTGCTCGGGGTTGGTGCCGTCACCGCTGCCACCCGCCTCCTTGGGCGGCCTGGTTTCCAGATCGATTCGATTGTCCGACGACTTCACATGCCCGTCGCGGCCCCCGCCGCTGGCCGTCGACTCCGCGGTGTAGATGACCTCGATACTCATGACCTCGATCATGCCAGCCGAGACGGCGACGGCAAGGTGCGCGAATTGACGCGCGATCCCGGCATCATTGTCCGCCGCGGACCCCCTCCTCGATCTTCTTGCCGAGGTCGGCGTCGATGTTGCGCCAGTATTCGAACACCCGCGACAGCACCGGTTCCTTGACGCCCTTGGACACGTGACCGATAACGTTGTGCGCCAACCGATCCCGCGCAGCGTCGTCGAGAACTTCACGCACCAGCGTGCCGGCCTGTCCCCAATCGTCATCGTCTTGGCGCAGCGCGTACGCGGCGCGGACCATCTCACCGTCGGAGGCCCAGTGCACTTCGGCGGCGCGTCGGGGGTCCGCCTCCGGGCCGCCGACCGAATTCGGCGCGTACACCGGATCGGTGACGTTGTGGATCCGCATCGCGCCGTCCTTGGAGTAGCTGTGCACCTCCACTTTCGGTGTGTTGACCGGGATTTGCTTGTAATTGACGCCGAGCCGGTACCGGTGGGCGTCGCTGTAGGAGAAGCCGCGCGCGAGCAACATCTTGTCGGGGCTGAGCCCGGTACCGGGAACGATGTTGTTCGGTTCGAAGGCGGCCTGCTCTATTTCGGCGTGGTAGTCGACGACGTTGCGGTTCAACGTCATTCGGCCTACCTCGTGCAACGGGTAATCCCCGTGCGGCCACACCTTGGTCAGGTCGAAGGGATTGAACCGGTAGGTCTTGGCCTCCTCGAACGGCATGATCTGCACGTACAGCGTCCAGCTCGGGAAGTTGCCGCCCTCGATGGCCTCGTAGAGGTCGCGCTGGTGGTAGTCGCCGTCGGCGCCGGCGAGGTGGTCGCCTTCCTCCTGGGTGAGGAAATCGATGCCCTGGTCGGTCTTGAAGTGGTATTTCACCCACACCAGTTCACCCTCGGCGTTGATCCAGCTGTAGGTGTGGCTGGAGTAGCCGTTCATGTTCCGCCAGGTCTTGGGGATGCCGCGGTCGCCCATCAGCCAGGTGACCTGGTGGGCGGATTCCGGTGACAACGTCCAGAAATCCCACTGCATGTGGTGGTCACGAACGTTCGACGACTGCAGTCGCTTCTGCGAGCGGATGAAGTTCTGGAACTTCATCGGGTCGCGCACGAAGAACACCGGGGTGTTGTTGCCGACCATGTCGAAGTTGCCCTCGGAGGTGTAGAACTTCAGCGCGAATCCGCGGGGGTCGCGCCAGGTGTCTGGGCTGCCGCGCTCGCCGGCGACGGTGGAGAACCTGGCCACCATCTCGGTCTTGGCACC